>JAGFJA010000018.1 GCA_024103005.1 Saprospiraceae bacterium | reverse complement strand
TGGACGCAACCTATAAGAAACTGGGGAATGATTTTAAACCAATTTAGCCTTATATTTGGCGATAGAATAAAACTGTAAATCCGGACTATGATTTTTCCACTTACACAGTTTTTGGGATAGTGTCCCTTTGGGAGTGTTGTTGCAGCGGTACCTATCGCAATTTTACTTTTCATCTTAATATCCCCAATCAGATAGCACGAGTCCAGTCACTGCCTTTTCTTCTTTAGTATATATGAGGCTGTGTTTGAGAGATACTCTTCTATGCCAAGTGGCTCGGTGTTTAAGTTACTCTGACTTACCGGTACCTGTGGTAGGATGGGTTAATAATTCATCAAATATGATAGGCACTTTGTCGAATAATTTTAGGTTACACGATTTTTTGATTTTCCGGATGTCTTCCAATGATTGTTTTGAGAAATCCAATTGATAGGTCATAGTAAATTTAAATGGGTTGTAAGGTCATTTCAATTCTTGATTTTTACAAATTTACCTTCCTTAATCTTCTCCAAGGACTTGTCTATCTTTGCATAGAACTTGTCCTTTGTTATCGTCGTTTTATAAGCATTTGACGACTATATTTTAAAATCCACGTTCATCGCTTCTACAAGTGATGTGAGCAGTGATAGCTGCTTTTTATTCTTTGGATTAATGGTAATGGTATCCATGGATGTGTATTTCTAAAAAATGAACGAAAAATATTCATTTTGGGGTTGCATTATTATGTGAGTATTAATCCGGTGGATGCCCAAAGTCAGTATATAAAATAATCCGGGCCTCATTGGGTAAATCAATTTGAGGTATTAAATCAAATAACACCTTCCAGATAAATTTCCTTTTTATTCCTCTTCTCTGTACTCCAGAATGTCCGCCGGCTGGCAATCCAGTGCCTTGCAGATTGCTTCAAGCGTACTGAAACGAATTGCCTTAGCCTTGCCGGTTTTGAGGATGGACAGGTTGGATAGCGTAAGTTCAACTTTTTCCGAAAGTTCATTGAGGGACATCTTACGGCGTGCCATCATGACGTCCAGATTAACGATTATGGGCATAACTTATACGGTTAATTCGTTTTCGTACTGCAATTCCACGCCCCTCCTGAAGATTTGGGCTATCAGATAGATCACTCCTGCCATCAGGATAAATGCCTGACTGTCCACCCAAAACTGGTTTAAGTTTGCCAGGTCATAACCTTTGCCGGTGAGGTTTTTGACGGTCTGTCTTGCAATGAGGCTGATCAAACCAATGCCAAAGGTCTGATAACTGATTTGTGATATTTTTTTTGTCGTGAAAGTGTCAAAAGGTCTGGACATATCCAGTTTCATTATTAATTGAATGACGGTATAAAACAGAGCTGCTTTCGAAACGGCGATTGTGATAGCCAGTGTGTAAATACAGTAAAACATCCAATTACTCTGCTGCTTCAGAGACATTATATCCAGCTTCTGATAAAGCAGCCCCAACTTATCCGGCCTGACAAGACTGAAAATGAAATTTACAATCAGGCCACATGCTTCAATACTCAATCCTACAAAGATAATCCAGGCAAAAACATGCAAGACAATAAAGATAACTGAACTTCTTTTTTCCATTGTTTATATTATTTATTTATGAGGCAAAAATAATAAATATTTATTGATAAACAATAATTTTATAATAAAAACCAAAAAATATTTTTGAAAGTTCCAAATATACCTCCGGGACGGCATTCCTCGATGTATTTTTTAATGTGAGTTGAAATTTGCAGGTAATGCATTTCCGGAAGGAATGAAAAGCTGAGCAGACTCCACATGTGCAGCTATGTGAAGATCCGCCGAGCTTTTAGTTGTTTTAAATAATTATAAAGTACCGGTAAGATGTTCAATGCCAATATAAAGACCCTATAATTTTAATAATCATTACGTTCCTGATTTTTCGCCTCCATTGCATCCTTTCTTTAAGCAGTTATTATCTAAAGGTTCTGAGTAACGATTTAATTCAGGAGTCCAGTTTGAGAATGCCTTTTCTGAGCAATTTGACCGCTCAACTGTTTGTTGGCCTCGCCAGTTTAACTTCCAGGCTTATATGAAAATACCAAAACTATTTAGGTTGAGACTTTGGTGGATAGTCTCCATTAAAGTTAAAATATCATTAGGAATGAATACAATAACATAAACCATTTATATACAACAATTTAATTGGAAATATCAATATTTAATAATCCACATAAATTTGCTTATCATATAATTATTAACTCCGAACCTTTTTAAATAATTATTTACAACCCTTCCTAAAATTATTGGAATAACGGGTTATAAGGGTTAAAAAACAAAAGCTCCCGCCAAGGGGAGCTTTTATTCTGTTTTGACTATTACTGTGAGAATATTAAACAAGTAAGAATTATTGTATTACCCTATATAGTCAACCATTTCTTTATTCGTTGCAACGTATCCAAAATATTTTTATTTTTTTTGCATTTTTCCAAAATTAGTACGTTCTATCTTTCCTAAGAGAATTATGCCCAATGATTTTATTAAAAAATCCGGAACATTGCCTGTTATTTTTGTATCAAAATGCTATTCTTCAAATCTTCCCATTCTGATTTCAGAATATTATAACAAACCGTATTCCTTCTGAAACCGTCGAACATAAGGGTGTGATGTCTCAGGATTCCCTCAAACTTGCCACCGATTTTTTCAATTGCTGTCCTGGAAGCAAGATTTCTTTCATCTGTCTTAAATTCAACTCGAACTACATTCAGCACCTCAAAAGCATATTCCAGCATCAAGAATTTACAATTTCTATTCAGGCCGGTCCGCTGAAATTCAGTGCCATACCAGGTCGCTCCTATTTCCAATCGGTCATCACCTTCTGAAATGTTTAAAAATGAACTGCTTCCGGCATATAATTTCTTTGTCTTATCCCATACGATAAAGGTGTACCTGCTTTTTAAACGCCGAAGCTGAACTGCCCGGTCTATGTATTTCCGTAACAATTCTTCCGAATGTATCGGTCGGGGAGAAAACTGCAGCAAATCTTTATCTTTCAGTGCAATCGTCAAAAGATTGTCAAAATCTGCCTCTTCTATTGGTCGGAGAAAGGCAACCTCATTTTCAAGGAAAATATCTTTAATTAAATCAAAATACATTTACCTATTATTATCCGGTTAGGGGGAAAAGATTCAAACAAATCCATGAACAAAAAGGTTTTGCTTCATTCTGTGACTATTTCCCTTCAAAATAAGATTATTTAGCCGAACTCATTCCGCAATATTTCTCTATAGCATCCAATAGATCCAAGATTAAAATTTTAAAAATTTAATCGTGAAATATTACATTCTTACTAACTTCATGGTTTAGATTAAGTCATAATTTAGCCTGCGAATCGGCTATTTATTCTATTGAAATTGAAATATGAAATCCATCAGTGTTTTTGAAATTATAAAGGTTGGAATTGGTCCTTCCAGTTCTCATACTATGGGTCCGTGGAATGCTGCCGGAATGTTTTTGGATTTAATCCGCAAGGAAGCTTCTTTACGGGATGTGGTTGAAGTCTTTGCGACATTCTACGGTTCTCTTGCCAAGACGGGTATTGGCCACGGCACAGATATCGCAGCAATGCTTGGCCTTGCAGGTGAAAATTTTAAAACCATCGACACGGCACTCATTGAAAGCAAGGTAGAACAAATCAAGTCTTCATCCCGTCTTTTATTAGGCGGTGAAATAGAGATTCCCTTTATCTATGGACATCATTTAATCCTTAACAGAAAAGAAAGCCTTCCCTTTCACCCCAATGGCATGATTTTTAAGGCAATCACGTCGGATGGGCGTGTAATAGAACAGGATTACTACTCTATCGGGGGCGGATTTATAGCCACTCAGGATGAAGTCTCGACGGAAGATTACTGTGTCCGGACATTGTATCCCTGTCACCACGGAGATGCCGTACTGAAATATTGCTCCCAACTCGGTGTTTCTTTCTCAGACCTAATTTATATCAATGAGGAAAGCTGGGGTACACGAGATGAAATCAATCAGAAAGCACTCACCATCTGGCAGCATATCAAAGAATGCATTTACACCGGTGTCAATAAGGAAGGGACCTTGCCCGGTGGACTCAACGTTACGCGCAGGGCTTCCGGCCTCAACCGCAAGCTCCTCAACGGAAAGACCTACAACAATATGGATGAATGGTTTAAGTTAGTAGTGGAGACGGAAGAGACCTTTACCAATATCAATAAGTGGGTATCCTGCTTTGCCCTGGCAGTCAATGAGGAAAATGCCAGCTTCGGCAGGATTATTACAGCTCCTACCAATGGTGCCAGTGGCGTCATTCCGGCCGTATTGATGTATTCCCAGACATTTACGGAATATACCGGTGAAGATAAGATCATCCGCTTCTTATTGGTCGCAGGTGAAATAGGCACTTTATTCAAGAAAAATGCCACCATCTCTGCTGCGATGGGTGGTTGTCAGGCAGAAATAGGTGTTTCTTCAGCCATGGCGGCAGCCGGAATGACAGAAATTATGGGTGGCAGTCCGGCCCAGGTTCTTATGGCAGCTGAAATAGCCATGGAACATCATCTGGGCTTAACTTGTGACCCGATAGCCGGTCTTGTTCAAATACCATGCATCGAGCGCAACTCCATGGGAGCAATCAAGGCCATCACTGCTGCCAATATTGCCATAGAAAGTGACCCGTCCAAAGCCAGAGTAACCCTCGATGAAGTCATTCAAACCATGTGGGAAACAGCTCAAAGCATGAATGACCGATTCAAGGAAACATCAGAAGGCGGACTTGCCATTGCGGTAAATATATCCGAATGCTGATTTAATCCTATATCAGACCTAAAAACAACAAGGTAGGATCTTCCAGTAGCTTTTTAACTCTTACCAGGAAGGTCACCGAGCTGGAACCGTCGATGATTCTGTGATCATACGACATCGCCAGGTACATCATCGGTCTGATTTCCACCTGATTACCTACGGCGACAGGACGATTGATGATGGCATGCATACCCAGAATAGCCGATTGAGGCTCGTTGAGAATAGGTGTACTCATCATACTTCCAAAGATACCACCATTGGTTATGGTGAAGGTACCGCCCTTCATTTCATCCAGCGTGAGTTTATTGTTACGAGCCTTATCTGCCAGTTCCTTTATCTTAAACTCAATTTCGTGCAACTGAAGGCTTTCCACATTGTGTACAGGCGGTACAACCAGCCCGGAAGGTGTGGACACGGCAATGGATATATCGGCATAATCGTGGTAAATGATATTTTCACCATCAATGGCTGCATTAATTTCGGGCATTTCAAGCAAAACAGATGCACAGGCTTTTGAGAATAAAGACATATAACCCAATTTAATACCATATTTAGCCACGAAAGCATCCTGATATTTAGCCCGAAGTGCATTGATATTAGTCAGGTCCACCTCATTAAACGTGGTCAGCATGGCAGCATTATTCTTGGCTGAAACAAGTCTGTTGGCGATTGTACGCCTCATTCTGCTCATTTTCTCCGTACGAACTACCCTTGAAAAAGCTGTATTGGCAGCGGGCGCAACGACTTTTTTCTCCGGTTCAGGTGCCGTTTCCTGCTTCTTAACGGGGACTTCCGCCTTCTGTGCGTCTTCTTTGGTGATACGTCCATCCTTCCCGGAACCTATTACGGCAGAAGGATCAATGCCCTTTTCAGCCAGAATCTTCCCGGCTGCAGGTGAAGGGGTACCTGTGGCGTAGTTGGATGTGGCCGGGGAAGAAGGTTCGACCTTTTTCTCCTCCTGAGCAGGTTGAGCCGGAATAACTTCCGGTGTTGCACTTGCACCGGCAAATGAGGTATCTATCTTAGCGACGAGGTCTCCGATTTTCAGGTCTTCACCTTCAGAGGCAACATAAATCAGTTTCCCGCCGGCTTCTGCAGGAAATTCAAGAGTTGCCTTATCTGATTCAAATTCACAAATCGGTTCATCCATATTGATGATCGCACCATCCGGCTTAAGCCATTGAGAAAGGGTCACTTCGTTGATAGATTCTCCGATGGTGGGTACACGCATTTCAACAATACTCATAAGATATATTTTAGGTATGTCTAAATATTTTTTTAGATATATTAAAAATGGTTCTGTAAGCTAAGTTAGAATATTTTTATTACCTGCAACACATTGACAGTAAGTTTTTTAAAAAATGATGTGTAGTCAGGCCACAAATCGAAAAAATTGAACACTTCACTTCAGAATAAGTTTACCGAAGATCGCGCAACCAAGGTCGATCATATTCTTAAATAATTTATCTTCCGGTATGCATTTAAACGTTATTTTCAGAAAATTCACAAGTCAGACCGAAAAATCTCGGATTGTCAAAAAAACAAAAGAGACGGATCTCACCGCCCCTTTCGCTTGGATAACAGATTCCTTCCTTTGAAGGACAGTCCATTCATTTATAATCAAAAAGTTAATGCCTGATAATCTCAGGAAATTTTTAAAGTATTGTCCTTAACTGTGTGTACGCGGGTTGTTTTAATGACCGGACCATCACTACTTTTGGGTTTATCCACTATAATAGGTTGCACCACAGTGCGTCTTTCCGAATCCTTAACTTCAATCGGACCGATTACTTTGAGCGGATTGCCGTATGTACCGGCAGCAATAAAATATTTACCGGGCTTCAATTGTCTGAACTCAAAATTCCCCTCAGAGTCTGATATGGCAGAGTTGAGAATAGATTTATCCGCTGCGTTCAAGATAGTTATAGAAACATCAGGTGCTGCATTTACTTTGTCATACATAACCTTTCCGGTCATAACGTGTTTTCTGGAAACCATACCTGAAGGTAATAGTATCAGGATTCCGGCGCAAAGGGTAAAGAATAATACTTTCATGATGTTGGTTTGCTTTAATTGAACAGTTTGCATGAGTGTCAATTTTAAATGGTTATTAATAATTTTATGATACAAAGATATATGGTTAATACAGTACTATGTTAAACATTATACTTAGTATTTTTAATGCTTTTCAGTGAAAATGTTATAATTACTACGTTTCAAGCCAATAATTTTACTACAAAGGATTTTTAGCTTTTCGATAAAATGAAGGGATAAATCGACAGAATTAATTATTTAGGTAAAATTTTTTATATTTTTTTATCTCCCCCCGGGTGACATATTACCGTTTATTACGTCGCATTTTATAAATTTAAACTCAGGATTTAGTATATTAACCAAAGTTTTCTCATTCAGCTTAAACTATATGAAATAAATGCTACGGTGAGTTTTTTAATTTGAGGAATTTGTAAAAAAGCAGCCGGAATTTTGAAAAAGCACAACATTCGGTTACAATATTGAGTTAAAATCAAAAATTAATCTTATGAAGGGAAGGAAAATGATAATAATCACTCTGATGTCTGTTGCAGCGTTAAGCGGGTGTAAGACGCTCTTGTCTGATGCCAATCACCTGAATGCTTTTACTATACAGCAGGATAAAGAGCTCGGAGATCAAGTCGCAGCTGAAATTGCCTCCAAACCTTCTGAATATCCCATCTTACCGGAAAAGGGCAATGAAAAAATATACGGTTATATCAGAGGCCTGACTCAATCCATCATTACAGGCGGGAAAGTTAAATACAGCAATCAGTTTAACTGGGAGACGCATATTATTATGGATGACAAGGTACTCAATGCTTTTTGTACACCCGGCGGTAAGATATATGTATATACGGGTTTGATTAAGTTTCTTGATTCGGAAGATCAATTGATGGGTGTCCTTGGTCACGAAATTGCTCATGCCGATTGTCGCCATAGTACAGCTCAACTGACCAAGCAATACGGAATTGCCTTCCTTGCAGACGCGCTTCTAGGCAATAAAGCTGCCCTGAATCAAATAGCCAAAACCCTCGTCGGTGGTGTGGCAGGCCTTAGTTTTTCCAGGGCAAATGAAAGTGAGGCCGATGAAAAATCGGTGGAATATCTGTGTTCCACTTCACTCAATGCTACCGGTGCAGCGGGGTTCTTTAAAAAGATAGAAGGAGAAAAACAACCTCCTACCTGGCTTTCTACGCACCCGAATCCAACCAACAGGATAGCCAATATTGAAAAAAAGGCGCGCGAATTAAACTGTTCAGGTAGCCAAACAAACGCCTCTACTTATAAAAAGATGAAGGCTTTGCTTCCATAATTGCAAATCTCACGTCCATCTGATTCGTGCAATAATTATTATCATTTAAGATATCTACGGAAACCGAGATGGCCGATGCAGATGGATTACTTCAAATACAACAGACATAATATTGTCATTGATTTGGCATTTGGACCTTAATTAAAATTATTCTATTAATTTAGCTTTCAGGTCGTGAGATTTCTGAATAATTTAAGGAAATACAATTTGTAATTCAATAATCCTGTACTATTAAGTTCAATACCTTGATAATGATTATCGATCAATATACTATTGATATAAATGACATTGCTATTCCTGTTGTGATAAAGACATCAACCGGGCGAAATATTCGTTTCGGATTCAGACAAAGAAAGGCAACCATCTCAGTCCCATCCACATTCAACAAAGCAATGCTGGAAACCGCCCGCCAACATCTGGCACAATGGCTGCCCAAGGTCTATCTAAAAAGTCCGGAACTGTTTCATATCCCACAAACCTCCGTTTTTCAAAAAGACTCCATCACCCTACTTGAAAAAACATATAGGCTGAATCTTGTCCAAAACCAAACAGGAGGCTCATTTAAAGGAAAAAAATCAGGTGATACCATTCAATTTGAAATTCCGGCTAATTATGCTGATAACCTGGAAGTCTTACAAGAGGTCATTCCTAAATTATTGAATAAAATCTTTGCCTTTGAAGTGACTCAGCGTGTCCTCCGAATCAATGAAAAAACATTCAAAAGCAAGATAGGTAAAGTTACTCTCCGAAGTGTAGTGTCTCGTTGGGGCTCCTGTACTTCTCAAAATAACATCATGTTGTCCAACAGGCTCCTCCTCGCTCCCCTTGAGATTCTCGATCATGTAATCATACATGAGCTGGCCCATACTGTCCACATGGACCATTCATTCAAATTCTGGCGCCTGGTGGCTCAGCATGATCCCGATATGCGACGCCATCATCATTGGCTTAAGAAAAAAGGAAATACTTTAGTGTTTTGATGCATAAAATGCATCTTACTTTCTAATTTATTTCCCTTTTATCCGCATTAAAAATTATAACTAAACCTAAAACTTATCGACGTTCCGGGACGTGTCAATGAGAAGTAATGGTCGCCAGTATTAAATGACTGATATACATAAGCTCTGGTAGAGTTCAGGATATTGGTCAGTCTGACACCTATGGTCGCCTTCTTATCCCTAAGAAAAGGCATATTGGCATTAAAATTTAGACTGTGGAATGGACGTGAATATATATCCGGCTTGTCTGCTATTCCCACATATTGCAGCGTCCTTCCATAGACATTGTATGCCAGGGTCAGTTCGGCTTTATGGATGGGATGCTTATAGGAAAGGCCTGCATTGATCAAATAGGGGGCCTGGCCTGCCATCTGTCGTGACCGTTGAATTTCCTCGCCTTTACGGGCATAACGGACTCTTGAGTCATATTCGGATTCGGCCATCCGAATGGAGGAAAAGGCATACATAAAATTGCTTCGGAAGCTCAGCCCGGTCATCATATTGCCTAAAAAAGCCAGGTCTTTGATATACTCCAGTTCAGCCCCTCCGACTATACCTCTTCCGACATTTCGTGGCTGGAAGTTATTTGGTGCCTGTACATACTGTACCATTTCGATAGGATTGGCAAATATTTTATAAAAACTGCTTACAGAAAGATAATCTGAACGCTGCCCAAACATCTCCCATCGCAGGTCAAAATTATCAATATCGGTATTGACCAGATGTCCGTCCCAAATAATTTTCTTTGTGGCGACATCAATATCCGGGAAAAAACCGCCAATAAAGGTAAATCCGGAAATCGGGTCAGAAATTGTAGCGTAGGATGCTTCCTTAAAAGAAGGCCGGGCAATGGTTCGGGAATAAGATAAGCGGATTTTTTGTTTCTCTACAGGCGACCATACAACATTGACAGATGGAAACACATCCAAGCCTTCCAATACCTTTTGTTTGTCAAAATACTTTCTATCCTGGTTAAGCCCTGAGTATCGTTGTATATAGTACTCCGAACGAAGCCCGATGATTAACTTTAATTGCCTTATTTCGAGCTCATTGGAGACAAAGGCAGCAGCATTGGACATATAAGACCGATACTTATTCGTATTGACCGGAAGGAAATTAGGCGCAAAGGTCACGCCACCCTTATTTTCGTTTGACCAAAGGTTCTCGGGTAAAAAGATGTGGTCAGGGTTTCCGTCAAGTTCAATTTTATTGGTGAAGATCTGGAAATTGTTGATTTCATAACTTCTGTCCTTGAAGGAATACTGTCCGCCAAAGATGACTTTTCCGGGCATTTTTGAAGCGGAATAATCAAGGGTAGCCACCGTCTGGGCTGTATAATTATACTCCGTCAGAAACCGCCAGCTCCTTTCGGGGATACCTGATTCGGTGTTGATGGTCCAGATGCCGTTGTTATTTCTGAGTCGGGTGTATCGGATATCCGGATCTGTGATTTTAGCAAGACTTGGTGACAGATTCCATTCGAGCTTCCACCTCTTATCGCCCATTTCATAAACTCCCTGAACGTGGGCATTGCTAATGGAGCGCTGACTATATTCAAGATTGTGTTGCACTGCAGTAAAAGCTGTACCTTTATTGTTGCTGACTACATCAAACAGACCAGCCTTTGATTCACCATTCCGGATATGAAGAAAATTTATACTGTGTTTGGAAACATTTTTTTTTAGCGTCAGGCCGGCATATCCTGCCAATAAGGCATCTCTTACACCGTAGTCACCTAAGGTCTCAGATCTCAGCTCCAGGTCATAAACATTTGGATCAGCGACTTTGCCATAACGGTTAAATATAGCTTGCCTGTACAATTCTGTTTTATTCTGATAAGAAAGGCCGACGTTATAGCCCAGATTTTTTTGACTTTTGGTTATTTGGTTTCCAAAAGAGAAGTTCAGATTAAAATCTATGCTGCTTTTCTGCCGTTGAGCGGCAAGTGTTGAGTTAAAACTTTGCAGGATTTCGGCATAGCGTTTGCCATCAATGGCCGGATTGGCAACTGCTTCGGATAAAAACGGAATGCGATCTGTCGGCTTGACGGGTAAGGCTCGACTGCCGTCATCAAATCCCAGAAAGTCAGTCTTGCCGCCTTTATATCCCAGAAAGTTTTGATTGAAATGCATACGTGGATTATAGCCGACACCGGAAGAGAATGTCATGTATTTCCGATCCGGGAAATCTTTAGTAGCGATGTCTATTAACCCACCCGTAAAGTCTGCCGGCAAGACAGCCGTATAAGATTTCGAAACCAGAATATTGTCGATTACCTGAGTGGGAAAGATATCTATCTGTATAGTATTTCTGTCGGGATCAAGTCCGGGAATTTCCATTTTGTTGAGTGTCGTTTTGGAGTATCGGTCACCCAGCCCGCGAACATAAACATATTTGCCTTCCTGTACCGAGACACCCGTCACACGACCCACGGCAGAGGCTGCATTACCGTCACCGATAGCCTTGAATGTGGTGGCTGAAATACCATCCATCACATTGGCCGATCTGCTTTTTATCGATGACAGAGCAAAGGTTGTACTTTTTTCATATTTTGCCTTGACCACAATATCATCCAGAACCACACTGGACGGGAACAACACACAGTTGATTGTAGTGGTATCATTCAAACTTAATGTGACATTGTTCCAGGTGGTATCCTTATAACCGATGTAGGTAAACTTAATATCATAATTTCCCGGCTGAAGATCAATGGAATAATTACCCTCAATGTCCGTCATCATTCCATTACCGATTTGATGAATATATGCCGAGCCAAACATAATAGGCTCGCCAGTCACTCCATCTGTGACCCTGCCTCTCAAGGTGCCTTTCTGAGCGAAAAGACACATTGGAAGCACTAAAAAAAGGGATAAATAATAAATACTTTTCACTATAAAAAATTTAAAAACCACATTCCCTTCAATTTCTTGCAGGGAATGTGAAGCATGAAAAAAATAATATGGTAATTACAATTGTACGAGCTGGCCAAGTGCCGCTACCAAGGTCCACTTTTCAAATTCACTGACCTTGGCCCCAACGGTATTGGTTGTGGTGATTTTAGCGAATCCCAGTGCAGCATTGTTAAGTTCCTCATCGTGACTACCCTTATCCCGGAAAATGTCAGCCAGGGAAGGTTGTGTATTCAAATGGCTGACATTAAATTCCAGGTTAGTGAAAAGTATTTTTCCCGAAAACCAAGAGTCTGAAACTCCCTGGTCATTTAGCCTGAATTCTGAGCCCTCCGGAAAATTAAAGCAATACAAATTTTTCAAAGAGACAGAGACTTTAGCTCTTAAGTCGGCATATTTGCCTGAGGTGGCAGCAGCATGTCCCATTAATGTAATGTTTGAGATGGAGTATGAAGGATTTTCAACACCTTCACCTCCATCCAACTCCAGAGCACTATCGGTCTGATCGCCTGCTATTCCAATGATGTTGTCCATAGTTCCCGACCATCCCTGATCGCAGTCAAACATATCGTCCCCTGTACTCCAGACCACAATATTTTTAGGGTTGACCGTACCTCCGAATATTTCGATGCCATCATCTTGATTGGATACAATTTCAATATTTTCAATGATCGTACCAGAGCCCACACCTGCGAGCGTCAAGCCATTGATTTCATTGCCTTCACCGATGTTTGCTCCACCGTGACGGATGGAAACATATTTCAGAATTCCGGAATTGTCCTGGGGATTATTACCACCATAAAGACCATTGATGTCTGAAGGTGGGATCCCTTCAATCTGAACAGAAGGCGCATTAGCTGATACAGGAGCATCTCCCAGGATGAGCACTCCACCCCAGAGGCCGTTGATTCCCTGATCCAGATTGGGGCTTACGATTTCGCCGGAATTTATTTCATCGGCAACAGAAGTGAAGATGATAGGCTTGTCAACGGTACCCTGAGCGTCAATTTTCGCCCCTTTGGCGATGAGGAGGGCAGTAGCATTGGCACCGCTTCCCGCCTGCCCTTTAATTATTGTTCCGGGCATGATCGTCAATTTAACACCGGGCAAAACAGTTACTCTTTGTGCAAGGACATAGACCTTATCAGCTGTCCAGGTAACATCTGATGAAATATTTTCCGTGATGATTTCGGTGCTATTGTCGCTCAAAGGGACACATTCACAGTTTTCGGTCAGTACTTCATTGGACGCACAAGTTTTGATACATTCATCTTTATCGCATGCTGTAAACAAAATAGAGATGCATGCAAGAAATAAGAAAAACAGATTTTTAATGTTTGTCATAAAATTCATTTTTGATTAGATATATTTTTCAAATATTCCGCAAAAATGAATCGGCAAGATTAAGGCAATATTAATTCTATATGAAGGAATTGTAAAATCCCTCAAAGTTTCATCAACATTGATAATTCAGTGGATATCGGGAAAGGAATCGTGTCAATGCCCGTCAGGTGTGGTTCAGGCAATGAGGGAATTTGGAAGTAAATAAGGTGGGATATTCAGTTTTCATTGTCACATAGCTTTCTTTCCTGACCGAAAAGAAAAGTGACGGTTTCGACTAAGTATTTCCTCTTCGGTCAGGAAAGACGCTTCTATAATTAATTCTTACCCAGGATTTTTTTGTATTTGGCCGGATTATTGAGCAGGTTGACAGCTTCTTCCACTTCTGTGTCATGGCTTATACTGCTGATTATTTTTCCTTTTTGATTATATACCCGGGAGACAATATCCCTGGTAATAAAATTACATATCTGCTCCTTGTGATTGATAAGGATATTCTTTTTTTCCTTTATAATCCGTGCTTTGAGGTCATTCAAATTACTTTTAAGGGTATTGTAGAGTTCGTCATGCTGACTTGAACTAATCAATTCATTTAGCTTTTTTTCTGAGTTGATTTCAAACGGATAGTCATTTTTCTCCACATAATTCATAAAGTCGTTAAAATCAGTGAAAACATACTGATCTGCCGGTGCAATGTTTGTATGTGATATCATATATTGGGTCACGTAGTTAAACACAACAAAATTGTCCAGTAAACTTTTTATCGGTGCAGATCCTGAATCGGGTGCCACATATATATCAGGAGTCACACCACCGCCATCCAGGACTTTTCGGCCGCCCTTGGTCCGAAAAACGTGTCTTTGGGAATCAGGGATATCCACCGGGACACCATTTTTATAGGATACTGCCTGGATACATCTGCCGCTGGGAATATAGTACTTGGAAGTAGTTAGTTTTAGCTTGCTGTTGTAGCCGATATCCTTTGTGTTCTGTACGAGACCCTTACCAAAAGATCTCTGGCCGATCAGTACGCCACGATCCAGGTCTTGTAGTGCTCCGCTGACGATTTCAGATGCCGAAGCACTCCTTTTATTAATCAATATCGCAACCGGCAAGTCGGCATCCAGTGCCGGTCCTCTGGTGGAGAAAACCTTGTCCCATTCTCTTACCTTGCCTCTTGTGCTCACTACTTCTACATTTGCTCCAACAAACAGGTTGACGATGTTGACTGCCTCTATGAGCAAACCGCCGCCATTGTCTCTGAGGTCAAGGATTAATCCTTTAAGTTGGGGATCTTCTTTTTTCATTGCTTTGATTGCATCACCTATATTTTTGGATGCATCCTGAGTGAATGTGGTTAATGAGACATATCCGACATGATCCCGTACAATTCCGAAATACGGAACATTGCTCATTTTTATTTCACCGCGGTTGACTTTAAAAGTCATCGGATCTTTGACTCCCGGACGTTTCACCTCAATGTTGACAACCGAACCCGGCACGCCCCTCAGTAAGACTCCGAGGTCATCACCTGTCTTACCTTTCGTGGACTGGCCATCTATAGAAAGGATGATATCTCCAGCCTTAAGCCCGGCAGCGAAGGCAGGATAACCTTCATAGGGTTCGATAATGGTTATGTTGTCACCTATATTCTGTACGTTGGCTCCGATGCCTTCGTATTTTCCCTCAGATAAATATCTCCATGTCTCGATCTGAGTTTCACTAAAATAATTGGTGTAAGGGTCCAGCGTCCCTACCATTGCATCGATGCCCACCTTCATCAGTTTGCTCGGATCAATATCGTCCACGTAATAGGTATTAAGTTCCTTATACAGGTTAGAAAAAATTTCTAAATTCTTGGTAATCTCAAATAACTTGTCATTGTTATATACACCTGCCCCAAGACCGAGGAAGGCAAGGATACACACCGTGGCAATAATGGTATATTTTTTCATCATTCAGATTTAGCTATTCAATGTCGTTATAATGAAACGGAAGAAATTACAATTTTGATACTTTTAACGAAGATTTTCCATAATAGTTTGCCTCAGAAGTAAACTTCAGTTAACAGTTGTATCTCAAAATTCAAACTTCAATGATTTTTCGGGATAAACCAATTTATTGCTTATCCGCTTTCCTCCTACGATGAAATGAACGATACCGACCTGATCATCATAAGCTTCATAAGCAAGGGTATTCTGTACTTCTATTGTTTTAGGTAATTCATTTAAGGGATATTCGAGGTAAACGGCCACTGATTCATGGTCTATTTCATAACCAAGGTAAGAAAGTTGAAGCCATTTCCCGTTGATACTGACGGCAAGGTGAGATTTCATATATCGGGGAACCATGCTTTCCATCTGACCTTTCAGTTTAGCTTCCGAAAAATCCGCCTTTTGTTTATAAAAAATATTCAGTGCTTTTTCAAAGTCATCCGTAAAAATCTTACAAATAACTTCCAGGTTTTTGTCTGTCTGATTGTAATTAAATTCTGTATTACTTACATGGAAAGGATGATCCAGGCTTGTGTATGTGCCTGAAATAATCAATAATAGGATAATAAGCAGAGATTTCATTATAAAGAAGCGTTGAGGTCTTCACTGTGATCAAACTTACTGATGGCTTCATAGGCTATGGCATGTGCCTTCATTCTGTAATTCCGACGTTCAAGCAAGTTATTATCCATAGTGGGATAGGTCCTGTTTGATAGGAATACAAAGATTAACTTTGACTGTGGATCGGCCCATACTGCTGTCCCTGTAAAACCCAGGTGACCAAAGGTTGACCGGCTTGCCTTTGCTGTAACATTCTGGATATAGCTCCAGTCTGTTTGTGGCATGTCAAAACCCAGACCTCTTCTCGTCCCTGCAGGATGGCGCGTTGTAAAAAGCTTGATTGTTTCAGGTTTGAGGTACTGAAAACCGCCATACTTACCACCATCCAAAAGCATCTGCATCAGGGTGCCAAGGTGCAAAGAATTGCTGAATAAACCTGCATGACCTGAAACTCCGCCAAGCATGGCCGCAGCCATATCGTGTACATTACCTTGGAGAACCTGTTGTCTGAAATATCTGTCATCCTCAGTGGGCGCGATGTAGTCTATCGAAAATTTTTCGAGGGGTTTAAATGTCATGGAATACAGTCCCATCGGGCGATAGAAGGTACCATCCAAAAACTGATCCATGGGTTCGTGCGTGACATTTTCAATTGCTTTCCGAAGCAGGATGAAGCCAAGATCAGAATATTTATAGTCATTGGTCTGAAGATTTTGACATTGGATTATCTGATTCCAAATGGTGTTGACATAATCCTTTTTCATATAAAACCTGTTGGCGACTTTGATACTGAATTCATTGTCTTTTTTAGAGTGATAGACAAGGGCGGATGGGCGGGTCCGATTACCGTCATTAACGAGGGTTTCTTTATAAAAGGGTAACCAAGGGTATAGTCCGGCCCTATGCGCCATCACATCTCTGATAGAAAGAAATTCTTTATTGGAACCTCTTAATTCCGGCAGGTAAGTACCCAGGAATTTGTAGATATCCATCTTCCCTTCTTCATACAATTTCATGATGCCGATTGTAGTGGCGGCAATTTTCGTGACGGATGCAAGGTCATACATGGTATATGGCTCGACCGGGTGGCCGTTTGATTTATACGTATATTTCCCGAATTGTTTGTTATACACTACTTTTCCATTACGGATAATAAGCATTTCACATCCCGGAGCTGCCTGACGCCTGATAATATCATCTGCCAATTTATCCAATTTGGCAAGGGTCTCTGAGTTCATTCCGACACTTTCCGGCTCACCAAAGCTCAAGCGGATAGTTTTTAATATGTCAATACCGCATTCAAATGGGTATGGCAGTGCCGTGACGGGTAATTTTCCCGTAATGGTGAGACCTCCAAAAACTGCCTGAATTCCAAGCGACTGGGACAGAGAATCGTCATTATAAGCGCACAAAACCGATGATGGCTTGACAAAGTTGGTCAAGGCATAAGGAGTTCCGTAAGAGACGAGGATTACCTTTGTTTTTTCAGACAGTTGGTTGATAAGTCTTAATGCTGAATTATTTAATTTATAATTGTCCTTGTAAGAATTATTCATCCCCACGACGCCGACAATGACAAGATTCATCTGTGATAACTTGCTGAGCAGGTCGGCGTTTTTCTCTTCAGAATATTGAAAATGCTGTGCCTTACAATAAGCATCTACCTGGTTCTGGAAGGGAGCCTTTACTCCCGTGCCAACTGCAAGGGTACCTATTTTACGCTGGATGTTGTCAACAGGAACGAGGTTATCAGCGTTTTTAACGAGTGTCAGTGCCTGCTCGATCAACTTTTGATTGATGGTTTTTGCCTCGCCGTTAATGAGGTCGTTAGCCAGGTTTGAGGTGGAAATACTTACCGGTTGTGTCAATCCGAATCTGTATTTAGCCTCTAAAATTTTGCGGACACTTTCATCGATTCTTTCAGTGGTCAAACTTCCGTTATGGATGGCCTTTTTGATGGCATTGACGGCGATGCCGACGTCTTCAGACAGCAACAGGACATCCACGCCTGCCTGCAGCGCCCTGACTTCAATTTCGCCTTTATCAAAGTTTTTGGTGACACCTTTCATATCCAGGGCATCCGTAAAAACAAGGCCATTGAATCTGAGTTTATTTTTCAGATATCCTGTAATGATGGGTTTGGAAAGAGAAGCGGGAATATTCTTTGCCGAATCCAGTGCAGGCACTACCAGGTGACCGATCATTACACTCTGAACACCCTGATTGATCATCACTTTAAACGGATACATTTCAAGCGACTCCAGTCTTTGCTTATCAAAGGGCAAAACAGGTACATCAAGATGAGAGTCAATATTGGTATCGCCGTGTCCCGGAAAATGTTTGGCGCAGGCCATCACCCCGGCCGATTGCAATCCAAGCATGTACATATAAGCCTTTTGAGCGACCAAATATTTATTTTCACCAAAAGATCGGGTTCCGATAACCGGATTTTTAATATTATTATTGACGTCCACATCCGGGGCAAAATTGATATGTACCCCCAGACGCAACAATTCTCTTGCTACTTCACGACCAAACTGATAAATAATTCTATTGTCTTGTATGGCGCCCATCGTCATTTGGCGCGGAAAATTGACTACTCCTGTTTTAAAACGCATAGCCGGACCCCATTCGGCATCCATTGAGAGCATCAGAGGAACGGGTGAAGCCAGTTTTTGATATTCGTTGGTAAGTTCAATCTGTTTTTCGACTGTGCCCTGAAAAAAGCAAAGTCCGCCTATTTTATAGGTTGTAATGAGATTTTTCACATGTTTTACATGGTCCGGACCTTTATTGGAGTGGGCGCGTACCATAAAGAGCTGACCTATTTTTTCATTCAAAGTCATCGTCTGCATCATGGAATCCACCCATTGTTGCTGACTTTGAAGGGCGGTATGGTTATCAGGAAGGTCTGACTGACTTGTAAGTTTACTTACTATGACGCTTGCAATTAATATCGTCCCGATAAAAAATGTTCTTAAAATATAGTTGTTTTTCACTTATTCATTCTTTTCTGAAGCGAAGGATCTTTTTTAATCGCTTCCGAGTGGTAATAATTGGCTTTTTCCATGTCCCCTGCGTTGGCATATGCACTTCCTAGGTCAAACATATAAAAGGCATCTCCGGGTTTTGCATCCAGCGCTGCAATAAAGTATTTCAACGCTTCCTTAGCTTGGCCCGATATACCTGTAGCGACACCCATCAATCTGTTGGTCTCCGGATCTTTAGGATTCAGGTCCAGTGACTTTTGTAACAGTAGTTTAGCCTTGGGTAAATTCCTCTCTTCTTCACCTGCCTTTCTTCCTAATTCTTTATACACTTTAGCCATATTCATCCGGACATCTTTAAATCCGGGATTATATTTAAGGGACAGCTCATAATTGGCCAGTGCCTTATCGTATTCCTGCTTATAGATATATGAATTACCCAACAGTAAATAAGCATTGGCGTACGACGGATGTATATTTACTGCTTCCAGCAAATAAGTCTGAGCCTGATCCACCATTTGTTGTTTTATCTCCGGATCGGAGACTTTTGTACAGCTATCCAACAACGCTCCGCCGGCAGCATTCAGCATTTTGGCACTTTTGTCCGAAACTTTGACATCTGTCGTAAACAGGGTAAA
Organism: Saprospiraceae bacterium; assembly: GCA_024103005.1. GTDB lineage: Bacteria > Bacteroidota > Bacteroidia > Chitinophagales > Saprospiraceae > Parvibacillus. Next base: position 114,327 of record JAGFJA010000018.1, on the reverse strand, counting down.
ATTATTGCTCCAATCTTTATTGCGAGCAATAGTTTTAACGCCCAAAATTAATATTATCGCTACCAATATGAGATTAATCCGATAATTTAAACTTCCCTTAACAATATATTTGTTTATCAACCAACTGATAATCAATATAATACCAATTGATGGGATAAATAAAAAACGTTCTGACATCAAGGTACCCACTGAGAAAGGAATATTTGACATAGGAAAAAGAGCTATGAGGTAGAATAATATCCCAAAAGTCACAACCTCCTTCTTTTTCAATCTTATTATACAAAATATGATGGCAACCAGGTAAATTAAAGTCCCCAAAATAGCCGCACCTGTCGTCCAATCGGCCAGGGCGATCTGTCGGGGATAATAATCACTTGTGAGCGGATGGGGGAAAACCATCAGACTAAGGTATTTTAGCATGGTCACAGCAATTGTAGCCAACTTAACAGAAAGGGATACGGGAAGATAACCATTGGTATGCCAGTACAGGAATGGGTTATTCATAAGCTCCATCACCGGACCTGCTTTGGGATCTGTACCTAATATACTTTGGCGAATGATAAAATAGATTACCAACATTACAAAGGAGGGCAGCAGTGACCTGAAGAGGCTTTTGAAGGAAGTTTCATCAAAACACCAAACTGCCAGTGGCGACAAGGCGACAAAAACAATACCATTTTCTTTGGACAGGATAGCCAAAAGCCAGAAAAATGCAGCAATCACCGCATACATAATACTTCTTTTCCTGAGGGAAAGTAAATACGTCCACATCCCGGAGAGTCCAAAGAGACAGGCTAAGATTTCATCCCGACCCTTAATGTTTGCTACCACTTCAGTATGGATGGGATGAACGGCAAAAATCAAGGCACTGAAAAAAGCTACAATCAAGGCACTGTTATCGTCCAATTTCCTTTGTAAGATACGTTGGAGGATAAAAAACAGGATGATACAGGTCAAAGCATAATATAATATATTAAATAAGTGGAAAACAAAAGGATTAAAACCAAAAATCTGTCCTTCCAAAGCAAACATCGCCAGAGAAAGTGGCCTGTATCGTCCTCCTGCTACAAGGTGATCTTTGCCGGCTTCTTTGAAAAATCCATAGAAGGTATCATGACCAAAGATTCCTTTCCAGCCCTTGATGCCCTGCATAGTATATTGATTCTCAGAAATGACTATGGCGTCATCCATCACATAGTTGCCCCCCAGACTGTTAAAATAATAAATAACAGAAATTAAACCGATCACGACAGGCAATAATATCTGCAGTTTTTTCAACTCCGGCCGGTCTGCTGCGTTCCCTGCCAAAGGAAGTTTCTTTGAAGAAGATTGCGATTGGGGATTGTTAAATTTTGCCATTTAAAAGAAGAAAAAAGGTCTAATAATCTTAATTAAAGCTTAAATATTGCCAAATAAGTCGAAATACAAAAATAATATTTCAGATGCAACCGCTTAAATAAAGAATAGAGTTGAGAAATAAAAGTTCTACTCTGCATTTTGAATTCATCGTTTAATTACTAAAATCAAAGATCATGAACAGATTGGTTGTTTTTTGTTGCTTATTATGCATCCCTTTTATGAGCAAAGCCCAATTTACCATTAGCCCTAAAGTAGGAGTCAACTATTTATGGGTAGGCGAAAGACCTCAGGGTCTTGATCTTACCGGAGCAGAAAAGGGATGGCAAGCTGGGGTTGACCTCCGGCTCGGAAGGCGGTTCTATTTCCAACCGGGGGTTTACTACGTAAATACAGGAACCTCTATTGCGAGTATCGAAGATCTAAAAAATATCAAAACCGGCAAGGCTTCTTTTATCAAGATTCCGGTCAACGTTGGATATAAACTGGTCAATACGGGGATCTTCAAATTAAGGATCCATGGCGGGGGAGCTGCCAGTAAGATCCTGGCTGTCAAGGAAGGAGGCGACATGTCAATGGCCGACTTCAATACCTGGAGCTATGGTGCCAACTTCGGTGCCGGGATAGATATTCTCCTATTTTCAGTGGATGCCAATTATGAACTGGGGCTTACCGACTTATATGCCACACAGGTAGGAAGTAAGCCTTCCATGTTGAGTCTTTCTGTTGGTCTGAAATTCTGATTCCGGCCGAAACTTCCGGCTTAAAAGAGCTCATAAATGAGGAAAAATTGATTTTATTGCCCTCAGGAGGCTATCAGGGAAGATTAATTATACTGCAAATTTTGAAGGTTCTCCAAAGAGGATGAAATACAAGGCGTTAAAAATGAGGCGCAAGGAATGTATTAAAATACATGACCAGTGTCAAAATTTGAAAACAACGATGGATTTCTCAACTTTTTGGGACACCTTTTTATTTTTACGCCAAATCCAATCCGGACGCACATAAATTATCTGTTTCAAAAATAAAAAACCAGTATTTTTGATTCATTCAAAGCTTTAGAACAATTTCACATGAAGGATTTAATACGAGGAAAAGAAATCAACAGTAGGGATGATTAAAATACTAAAGTTATAAACATTTTGTAAATTATGTGTACAAGCCACCCGGCAGATTTTTTATGGTAGATTGAAACTTAATCTATTCGGGCAAATAATTTCAACTACCATCCCTCCTTTTTTTGAAATAATCCATACGCCGCATTGTAAATAATGTTATCTTTGGCACAAACGTAATTCAATCACCCATGGATGACAAAATCACCAATCCTCACGACAAATTTGTAAGAGAGACCTTTTCTGACACAGAGCGGGCCATGGCTTTCTTTGAAAAATTCCTGCCGGAACAGGTTCGCAATGAACTCAATCTCGCTTCTCTAAAGGTATCCAAGGAGTCTTACATCGGAAGCGATCTGAGCGAATACCTCTCCGACATTGTGTTTGAAGTCAAGACCGCTACAGATAAGCCTATTGATCTTGTCTTGTTGTTTGAGCACAAGTCATCACCTGACCGATACACACTCATACAGGTCGGACACTATATGTTTGCTCACTGGACAAGTGTCGGCACAAAAAGAAGCCTTTGAGGCCCATCATTCCGATTATCTATTATCAGGGAAGGAAAAAGTGGCAGGTTCCTCCCATTATCGATCTGTTTGCCGGATTACCCGAAGCTTTGGCAGTATATATTCCGGAACTGAAGCACCTATTCATCGCCCTCAAATCCTTGTCGGATGAAGCTATCGTGACACTGCGTTTGGGAGCATTGGCAGCAGCCTTATTGACTCAAAAAAGAAGGTTCGACCCATTCAGGATAGCGGAAGAGCTCAAAAGAATATTCGACCTGCTTTCTAAAAGCGATACCGACAGAAACTTTATCATCATGTTTGCTGTTTACATCATTAAGGTATCACAAGCACCATCTATAGTCATTGAAGCCATGAAAAACATTTCATCAGAAATAAAAAATGATATTATGACAGCCTATGATCAGTTGATAGAACAAGGAAGAAAAGAAGGGATTAAAGAAGGGATTAAAGAAGGAAAAATAGAAGGAAAAATAGAAGGAAAAATAGAAGTCATCCTCAATGGCTTTGAAAAAGGTCTGGATATCTCCATGCTTAGCAATATAACTCAGTTGAAAGAAAAAGAGGTGGTAGAAATTTTAAATCAGCACGGGAAAATGCCACAATAGGTTTCATATCCTGTTTAACTTTTTACCATTTAGACTTTGTACCAATACCCATTATTTAATCTACCCTCCACTAATCATTGCAATATTTATACTTGCAATGGAAAAGGTTGTTGATACAAACCTATACAGATTAATATTTTTTCATTTAATTTGTATCTCAATTAAAATAATCGAGATACAAGGTGAATGTAAAAGGAAAATTGACAATACTGAGCTTCATGCAATTTTTTGTTTGGGGCGCCTGGTTGATTACAATGGCCAATTTTTGGTTCGGAACCAAAAGATGGGATGGAACTGAATTTGGGGCTGTTTTCGGCACCATGGGGATTGCTTCCATATTTATGCCTACCATCGTCGGTATCATTGCAGACCGATGGATCAATGCCGAACGGCTCTATGCAGGGCTTCAGATACTTTATGGTGTCGTCCTTTTTATATTGCCTCATACTGTCCAGCCCAGCCAATTCTTTTATACCATGCTGTTGGCAATGTGTTTCTATATGCCGACCATAGCCCTGTGTAATTCTATTTCCTATAATATATTAAAAGCTGCCAACTATGATGTGGTTAGGGACTTCCCGCCAATCAGAGTATGGGGCACGGTAGGCTTCATCGCTGCCATGTGGGCTACCAATTTGGGTGGGTTCAAAGCCTCGGCAGGCCAGTTTTATATCGCAGGAGTGGCAGCAGTTATGCTTGGTCTCTATGCATTGACGCTCCCCAAGTGTCCGCCACAAAGGCTGATTGATAAGGATGCTCCATTGTCGCACCAGCTGGGACTCAATGCCTTCAAGCTATTTGCCGATTATCGTTTAGCTTTATTTTTTATCTTCTCAATGCTGCTCGGAGCGGCGTTGCAGCTCACCAATGCCTATGGTGATGTTTTTTTGGATGAATTCAAATTTTTTCCAAAGTATGCCGACTCCATTGTGGTCCGTTATTCCACCATCATCATGTCTATTTCACAGGTTTCAGAAACTCTGTTTATTCTTGCAATACCATTCTTTTTGAAACGGTTTGGCATCAAACAGGTAATGCTGATCAGTATGCTGGCGTGGGTGTTCCGGTTTGGTCTCTTTGCTTTTGGCAACCCTTCTGACGGACTTTGGATGATTATTCTTTCATGCGTCGTCTATGGTATGGCCTTTGATTTTTTCAATATTTCCGGTTCCTTGTTTGTAGAAACCTCTACCGAGTCAAAAATCAGGTCATCTGTCCAAGGGCTGTTTATGATGATGACCAATGGATTTGGAGCCGTATTGGGCAGCCTCATTGCGGGATGGTCAATCGACCGTTTTTTTACAAAATCCTTCAAAGATGCAGCCACACTGGCACAAAACTTTGGTACGACTCCCGATAATCCCACCTTCATAAAGACACTTCAGGACTCTTTCGGGACTACCATACAAAACGGGACACTCTCAAATACAGTGTATATCAAAGACTGGCACGATATTTGGGTCGCATTTGCCGTATATGCGCTAATAGTAGCCGTACTTTTTGCACTTTTATTTAGAAATGATAAAAACTCAGAAGTCGATGTCAGCAAAATAAGTCATTAATTTCTTCTCCATTAAATTGCTTGAGGTCTGAAATTCAAAGAATAAAATCATTCGGGTTGAATTTTTTAATTACCTTTGCGCGCTGAAAATAAGGTAAATTACAATGATTGCTTATATCGACGGTAAAATAACAACCCTGACTCCGACTTATGTTCTGATTGAAACTGCCGGTATTGGCTACCATGTAAATATTAGCCTTAACACTTATGCAGCCCTGGATGGTAAAGATCACTTTAAATTGCTGACAACCCTCCTTATAAAAGAAGACTCGCATACCTTATATGGTTTTGCCACGGAAGAAGAAAGAAGTCTCTTCCAGCTTCTTATTACTGTCAATGGAGTAGGAGCCGGTACGGCAAGACTCATCCTTTCGTCTATGCCTGCAAGAGATGTGATAAGGGCCATTGCTCAGGAAAACGAACGAATGTTTGTACTTATGAAAGGAATAGGTCCGAAAACAGCCAAAAGGATTATTATCGATCTGAAAGACAAGGTGAATAAAGTAAACGAAAACACATCCTCTCCTTTCCCGACCTATCAGGATAATTCTATCAGGGAAGAAGCAGGCTCAGCTCTTCAGGCACTTGGATTCCCTAAAAATGCAGTAGATAAAACGCTGAATACCCTGTCTAAGGATGATGTTGACTATACACTTGAACAAATGGTAAAAACTGCCCTGAAATTGCTTACCGGATCATAAATTATCAGGGACTTTATCGGCAGAAGTGTTAATTTTTTAAAAAACAAAAGAAATCTTTCGCTTTTTCGTTTAGTGTAAAGCGATTTATATAAAAACCGATTGTTAACATCAAATTCATCCAACCAAAAGCTATTATAAACAGTAATATCGTATTTCGCTATCTTAGCTAAAAACTTAAATAATTTTATACCTGCTATAATCGCAAGTTGACAATATTATATGAATTTTAAAATCAACAAATTTAGTCCGCTGATATTAATTTCTATCGGTATATGTGCCCTTACCGCCGGTAATTTGATTCATAAGAACGGTTTCTTTTACCTTCCTGAGCAAAATCAGGCAGAAAAAACGGATACCGTGATTCCGATTAAACCATTGTACCCGCGTGATACCAATGACCCCATCCAGTTAAAACTTCCACCTGATATTCAACAGGGATACTCCTTTGATCCTGAGTCAAATTCATATATTTTCTCCAACAATCTGGGAAATGATTATCTGGAAGCCCCTACCAATCTTACCTTTACGGAATATCTTAAAGAAAAAGCCAAGGAGCAAGAATCATCCTATTTCGCCAAATTAGCCGGAATCTCCGATGGAAGCGGCTCCGGCAAGGCTAAAGACCCCTTGGAAGGATACAAAACAAGCACATCCATCATAACCAGACTCTTCGGGAGTGACGTCATAGACATCAAACCATCAGGTAGTGTCGATATCGACCTCGGTCTGGCAGCCAACCACACTTTTAACCCGACAGCTACTGAAAGACAACGAAAATACACAACATTTGTCTTCCAGCCTACCATCAACCTCAGTATAGCCGGTAAGGTCGGTGAGAAATTAAGCATTAATGCCAACTACAACACCCAATCTACCCTCGATTTTGACCAATTTATAAAAATAAAATTTGACGGCGCAAAGGGTAATGAAGACGATATCCTCAAAAATATTGAAGCCGGTAACGTGTCTCTTCCTCTGAGAAGTTCACTCATACAAGGAAGCCAGGCACTTTTCGGTATAAAAGCCGACCTGCAGTTTGGGCACCTGAAACTTACAGGTCTGATATCACAACAAAAATCAGAACGCAAAAATCTGCAACTCCAGGGTGGAAGCCAGTTACAGACATTTTCTGTACCCATCGACCAATATGATGAAAACAAGCACTTTCTCTTGTCTCACTACAACAGATCCGTGTTTAATTTCTCTCTTCGTACCATGCCTCAAATCAACTCTTTCTTCGACATCACCGATATAGAAGTATGGGTTACCAATGACCGTCAGGAAACCGAAGATGTACGTGATATCGTCGCCCTGGCAGACTTGGGTGAATGGAAAAACCTTACTACATACAATCCACTGTTTAATGATACTCTGACCGTCAGACATCCGGACTATACAGGTACCGTCGAACTGCCAAACAATGACGCCAATGGCTTGTATAAACAACTGGCAATTACTGATTCAGTCAACACACGACCCCTTAGCAGAGTCGTAAGCACACTCGAATCCGCTCCCTTCAACATGGTTCAGACCAAAGACTTTGAAAAAGTCAGAGCAAGGAAGCTTAGAAAAGATATAGACTATACCTATAATTCAAAATTGGGCTTCATTTCTGTCAACGTGGGGCTGAGGCCTGACCAGGTCCTCGCCGTAGCCTATCGCTACCGCTACAACGACAAAATTTATCAGGTAGGGGAATTTTCTCATGATGCCCCTGTGGATCCTAATGAACCAAATGTGCTTTTCGTTAAGCTCCTAAAAGCAACAACACAAAAGACCAATGTTCCACTGTGGAACCTGATGATGAAAAACGTCTATTCTGTAGGGGCTTATCAAACCAATGCTCTGGACTTCAGATTAGACATCTTCTATGAAGATCCCGGTTATGGCCAGAAAAGATTTTTACCTGACACAGACCTTAAAGGACAGCCCCTCTTGAGAGTATTTAACCTGGACAATCTGAATACAACAGGCGATCCGCAGCCGGATGGTGTATTTGACTTTGTCGAAGGTATTACCATCAATAGCCGCACAGGCCGTATTATGTTCCCTGTTCTCGAACCCTTCGGCGCAGATTTGGCTAAAAAAATTAATAATCCGGTTCTGGCAGAGAGATATACCTATCCTGACCTTTACACCAAAACAATTACTCAAGCCAGAGAATACCCTGAAAAAAACAGATTTACACTGAAAGGTTCATATAAGTCCACTGTTTCATCCGAAATTTCCCTTGGAGCATTCAATGTACCACAGGGTTCGGTCAGAGTAACTGCCGGAGGAACCCAACTCATCGAAGGCCAGGACTATACTATAGATTATTCGGCCGGTAAAGTGACCATCATCAATGACGCCTACCTGACATCCGGTGTTCCGGTAAATGTTTCTTTTGAAGACAATGCGCTGTTCAGCTTCCAGCAAAAATCCATGATGGGTTTACGTGCAGATTATGCACTCAATAAAAACCTGAACCTGGGTGCCACCTTTATGCGCCTTTCTGAAAGACCATATACCCAAAAGGTTAACGTGGGTGATGATCCATTGAATAATAAAATTTATGGTGCTGACTTGAATTTTACCAAGGATGCAGACTGGTTGACCAGACTCGTAGATAAGATTCCACTTATCCAGACTAAGGAACCTTCCAAGATTAACCTCACGACAGAAGTTGCCGTCATCCAACCCGGTCACTCAAAGTATATCAACAACCTGGCAGATGAAGGCGGAACAGCTTATATCGACGACTTCGAAGGAAGTACATCCAGCTTTGATCTCCGTACTCCGACCCAGGACTGGTTTATTTCCAGTGTCCCACAGAATGACAATGAAAACAATAATCCGCTTTTCAAGGAGGCAACACTTTCCAACAACCTTGCTTACGGAGCCAACAGAGCCCGCCTCAACTGGTTCCGCGCTGAAGTCAATGCACTCAATTCAACGGATGTCAATGACCCATATACCCGATTTATCAATATCACAGAAGTTTTCAAAAGGAGAAATAATGTAGTAGGCATAAATAACGGTCTTTATACCTTTGATGTCGTCTATAGCCCTTCAGAAAGAGGTCCCTATAACTACGAACTTCCGGAAGGTTATCCCGGTTACTCAGCCGGTCTGACATCTGCCGGGCAGCTTAAAGATCCGAAAACCAGATGGGCCGGCATTCAACGAGCTATAACAAATTCTGATTTCGAAGCACAAAACTATGAATTCATTGAATTCTATATGCTCAGCCCGTTTGAGGCCAGACCCAATGGAGTACAAAACACATCCAGCGGTAAGATATATATCAACCTGGGTAACGTCTCCGAAGATGTTCTCAGAGACTCCCGTAATTTCTTTGAAAACGGACTTCCGGGACCAAAGGATGAAAATCAAAAAGTCTTTAATTCGGTATGGGGTAAAATTCCTGCTGTCAACCAGTTTATCAATGCATTTGACAACGACCTGGAGACACGTCAGGCGCAGGATGTTGGTTTAGATGGTCTGAGTACAGAAGAGGAAAAAGAACACTTTGCCGAATATCTCAACATCATAAACAACTCTCCTTTACTGAGTGCTGATGCAAAAGCGGAAATAAATCGCGATCCATCAAACGATGACTTTGTACATTTCCGCCAATTTCCGGATAATGCACCCATCCTTGAAAGATATCGTTATTATAATGGTCAGGAAGGCAACTCAAAACCGACAGAAACAAACTCAAGCCTGCAGTCTGCATCTACCAATTATCCTGATAAGGAAGACATCAATAATGACAACTCACTTAACGAATCAGAGGCTTACTATCAATATGAAATTCCTATCGAGTACGACGGCCAGGACGGTATTAAACCCAACCCTTTTATTACGGACATTATTCAGGGAAATGGCAATGACAAATGGTATCGATTTAAAGTGCCAATCAATCAACCGACGCAGACCGTAGGCGGCCTTACGGACTTTCGCTCTATCCGGTTTATGAGAATGTACTTTACCGGATTTGAACAACAGACTATCATGAGATTTGCCCGCATGGACCTCGTCCGCAACCAGTGGAGAAAATATACTCGGGGCATTACCGGAGCCATCGATGAACCAATCATCATTCAACCACCTTTCTCTGACCTCAAATTTGACCTCAATGCTGTCAACTTCGAAGATAACTCGGCTAAAATTCCAATTAACTATGTCCTGCCAAAAGGTCTTCGTCTGGAAAGAGCTGTCGGAGCATATCAGGAAACATTCCAAAACGAACAATCCCTCGCACTCAACTTCTGCAACCTTCCAGAAGATACCCGCATCGGTATTTATAAAAATACCTCTCTGGATATGAGAAGGTACAAGAGGTTGAAAATGTTTGTCCATGCCGGTCCTGTCTCTGCAGAAGATGAAAAAATTCCGGATGGCGACCTTAGTATTTTCATCCGGGTCGGCTCAGATTATACCGACAACTATTATGAATACGAAATTCCTCTGAAAATGTCTGATCTGGACTATCTGAATTCCGTTAAAAATGACCTCCTTGTATATAGTGAAGGCGTGTGGCTGGCAGACAATGCCTTTGATTTCCCGCTTCATCTCTTTACCGACCTGAAAGAAGAGAGAAATAAAGTAGCAGGGGCAGGAACATATTATTCAAAAAATGATCCCGAAAAACCTAACAACACAGTCACTGTCAAAGGAAATCCCAACCTGGGATACGTCAAGGGTTTCATGATCGGTATCAGAAACAAAGAGGGCGGCATCCCAAGATGCGCTGAAATTTGGGTCAACGAACTTAGGATGACCGGTTTTGACGAAAGAGGCGGTATGGCGGCGGTTTCTCGCCTCGACCTCCAGCTCGCTGACCTCGGCACGCTTACACTGTCAGGCGCATATTCTTCTTTAGGCTGGGGAGGATTAGATCAGCGTGTCCAGCAACGCGCTATAGAATCAAATTATCAGTATGATATTTCTACCAATCTTGAATTAAGCAAGTTTATTCCGGGTAAAACAGGTATCAAAATACCATTTTACTTCCAATACACGACTAATGTAAAGACTCCTGAGTATGATCCGTATGACCTCGACATTAAATTGAGAGATAAACTGGATCAATATTCCGGAAGTGAGAGAGACAGTCTACGCGAACAGGCAATTGATTATCAGAATATCACTTCGTATTCGTTTAATAATGTAAGAAAGGAACGTACTAATAAGGCAGCGACACCGATGCCATGGGATATTGAAAACTTCAGCTTTACCTATGGCCACTCCCGAACCAAAAGAAGTGACCCGATTATAGCCCGCGATCAGACGGACCAATATAAGGGTGGATTTGATTACAACTTCAACATAAAGCCACTGTACATTTCCCCGTTTGCAAAAGCTATTAAAAAGGATAAATACCTGAAGTTTATTACTGATTTCAATTTTAACCCTCTGCCTAATACATTCTCTTTTAATACACAATTGAACAGGATGTATAGCACAAAATTGTACCGATTTACAGATCCTTTCCAAAGTACATGGAGGACGCGTAACTTCCTGTGGGATCGAAACTATAGCCTGTCATGGGACATCACCAAGTCATTAAAATTTGATTTTAATGCTATAAATACAGCCGTTATAGACGAATTAAATGACCGCTTTGTAGATTCCGGATTGCCTGACCCTTCTTTTAATACCAGAGCCAATCGCAACGAAATATGGGATAACATCAAGGATCTCGGCAGGAATAAAAACTATAAACATACCTTTAATATCAACTTTAATGTGCCTTTCAAAAACTTCCCTATGATGGAATGGATTTCGATGCGGGCACTATACGGTGGTACATACACTTGGAGTGCTGCCGCAAAAAATGTGGACACGCTGGGGAATGTTATCCAGAACACTCAGATCAGACAATTAAACGCCGACTTCAGCTTTGATCGGCTTTATTCCAAATCCGAATATCTGAAGAAAATTGAGAAGCCCGGCTCAGGTAAGTCAAAATCAAAAAATTCGAAACAAAGAACAAGTATCAATAACAATAAACCCGTTACTGACGCAAAGACAGCCGACTCCGATGCAAAGAGCAAATCTGACTCTACATCAACCAAACTCACCAAAGAGGAACGGGCAAAATTGAAAAAAGAGAAAGAAAGGGAAAAAAGAAAATTAGCACGGGAAGAAAGGCGCAAGAATCGCGTTCCGTCGCTGGCAGAAAGGATTCTGATCCGACCACTCCTCAGTATCCGTAAAGCCAGACTCACTTATACTGAAAACCTTAACTCAACTATACCGGGATATGTTCCTTCTACAACAGCCTTAGGTATGGACCAATGGTCTTCTCCGGGGTTTGGATATATCGCAGGCTGGCAGCCGGATGATAATTACTTCGAACGCGCCATCGCCCCTGATAACAACTGGATTACACAAAATATCTTCCAGAACCAGCTCGTAATTCTCGGCCAAAATCAAAACATCGATGCCAGAGTCAATCTGGAACCATTCAATGACTTTAAGATTGACCTGAATGCCAGCAAAACGTATCAGAAAACTCATACGGAACTATTTAAAGTAAAAGCTGTAGGCGAAGACTTTGGCCGGTATTCAGGCCGTGACATTGGCTCTTATACTACCACTTATTTTACCTTGAATACATTTTTCGATGATTTAAATTCAGTTTTTAAACGTTTTGAAGACAATCGTACTACAATTTCAAGCAGGTTAGGTATCACTCCTAACCCGGATGACCCCGGTTATACAACCGGTTACGGTCGAATTCAACAAGATGTATTGGTACCAGCCTTCCTGGCAGCTTATTCAAATACGGATCCCAACAAACAGGACCTGGATGTCTTCAATACTTTCCCGAAAATCAACTGGCAATTGACCTATAATGGCTTGACTAAACTGGACTTTTTCAAGAAGTATTTCTCAAGTGTCAACCTGACTCATGCTTATAAATCCACCTTGTCAGTCAATAGCTTCAATACATCTCCCAACTATGACGAATCTGATCCGTTTAAATTCAATCCAATCACCGGTAATTACTACAGCAGACTTGAAATACCGGCAGTTTCAATCACTGAAGGTCTATCACCTCTCATCCGTTTTGATTTGAAAACAAAGAATGATATTACTTTCAATATCGATTACAAAAAACTGCGTAACCTTTCGCTTTCATTTGTGGATAACCTGGTCAATGAAACTAAGACAGCTGACATCACAGTTGGTGGTGGTTATACCCTCCACAATGTCAAGATGCCATTTATGAAAGAATTCCAATTGAAAAAGAGTAAAAAGAAAAAGGATCAAAACAAAAAAGATTCCGGAAAGACATCCAGTGGACCCGGCCCTAAGGGCGGAAAGAAAGTATCTGAAAATGACTTAATTATCAAGTTGGACATTTCCTACAGAGATGATGCTACCGTAAGCCACTTCATCGATCAGGATCTGACCAGGACTTCAAGGGGAGCTACAACTCTGCGCATAGCACCCAATATTGAATACCAGTATAACAAAAATCTGACGCTTAGATTGTTTTATGATTATAACCTAACTAATCCCAAAACATCCCAACAGTTTAAAACTGTTTCTCAGCGGGGAGGAATCACTTTCAGATTCCTGCTGAATTAATCGCGGAAAATCTAAAAAGCCGGCTGCAATTTGTTAGCCGGCTTTTATTGTTACATTTGTACCCTTTATTAGAAACATAATATTTACGGCAATTTGGTGTATAAATTTTAATGATATTTCATTTAACTATTTCCAAAGGTATAACCCTATTTTTCATAAATATTGACATGAAATATGACAAATGAAAAACGAATATTTCCTCCGGAATGGGCTCCTCAAAGCGCTATAGCCTTTACATTTCCGCATAAAGAGAGTGATTGGGCTCCTTATCTGGATGAGGTTGTTCCTACCTTTGTCGAAATTATTTCCATTGTCTCCAGGCATCAGATAGCTGTCGTCGTATGTGATGATGTTCCAAGGGTTCAGCAACTGTTAGCTGGAGCTAATTCAACCAACTTACGACTTATATCGCTGCCCTCCAATGATACCTGGGCAAGGGATCACAACGCCATTACTATTCAGGTCGGCAATCAATACATTTTACTGGACTTTATCTTCAATGGCTGGGGGCTGAAATTCCCTGCCAATCTGGACAATCTCATTACTAAAGGCCTGGTGGCAAACGGTGTCTTTGGAAATACTCCGGTTGTTTCCTTAGGTCTTGCCATTGAAGGCGGTGCCCTTGAAACAGACGGTCAGGGTACCTTGCTGACTACCTCCGAATGCTTATTAAGCCCTAATAGAAATCCTCAACTGGACCGACCATCTACTGAAGAAGCTCTCAAGGAAATATTCGGTTTACAAAGAGTTTTGTGGCTGGATCATGGATATCTGGAAGGTGACGACACCGATTCACACATAGATACACTTGCCCGGTTCTGTAATCACGAGACGATAGCTTATGTACATTGTGAGGACAAGTCGGATATTCATTATGAAGCCTTAAAAAGAATGGAAGACCAGTTGAAGTCATTCAGTCAGCTAAATGGAAGTCCATACAACCTTGTCCCGCTGCCGATGGCCCCTGCCAGATATGATGAAGAAGGCAACAGATTACCTGCTACCTATGCCAACTTTCTGGTCTTTAATCAAGGCGTGTTAATCCCGGTTTATGGTGATTTTTTAAAAGATGAACAGGCAAAAAAAACGATTGCCGCCTGCTTCCCGGATAGAAAAGTTTATACGGTGGATTGTAATTCCCTGATTAAACAGCACGGATCACTCCATTGCATAACCATGCAGTTTCCCAAAGGGATTGTATCTTAACAGCAATAAACCAAAAACCTTACTTTTGAACAAATTTAGATAATCAACTATTTAGACAATTAAATAATATCCCGTCATGACCAGAATTAAAGTCGGATTGGTACAACAAAAGTGCAACCAAAACAGGGCCGAAAACATTGAAAAAAGCATAGAAGGTATCCGAAAATGTGCCGCTGACGGTGCACAATTGGTCGTTTTACAGGAGCTGCATACCGGAATTTATTTTTGTCAAGTGGAAGACACGGAAATGTTTGACCTCGCAGAATCCATTCCCGGACCTTCGACGGAGGCGTTTAGTAAAGTTGCAAAAGAATGTAATATTGTATTGGTTACCTCATTATTTGAGCGCCGGGCAGCAGGCATCTATCATAATACAGCCGTCGTCTTTGAAAAAAATGGTACCATAGCGGGTAAATACCGGAAGATGCACATTCCAGACGATCCGGCATATTATGAAAAATTTTACTTCACACCCGGAGACCTTGGCTTTACACCCATCGATACCAGTGTAGGCAAGCTTGGGGTGTTGGTGTGCTGGGATCAGTGGTACCCGGAGGCTGCACGATTGATGAGTCTTGCAGGAGCAGAGTTGCTGATATATCCCACTGCCATAGGGTGGGAAAGTACAGACCCGGAGGATGAAAAAATTCGCCAGCACAATGCCTGGGAAACCGTACAACGAGGTCATGCTGTAGCCAATGGACTCCACGTCATCAGCGTCAACCGTGTCGGCCACGAAGCAGATTGGAGTGAAGTAACCAATGGAATAGAATTCTGGGGTCAAAGCTTTGTAGCCGGGCCACAGGGAGAATTAATCTATCTCGCATCTGACAAAAATGAAGAAAACAAAGTGGTCGAAATTGACCTGCAACGCAGTGAAGCCGTCAGACGGATATGGCCATTCCTAAGAGACAGAAGAATAGACGCTTACGATGATTTGTTGAAACGATATATTGATTAACTTTCCAAAATCTCGTATTCCGGTTATTTTAGCTTTTAATTCATCCGGCTTAACAAAGTAATTTTTCCCCTTTTGTTCCGGCACATTAGTCCAAAAGGTATATTTTTGTGACTGTTCGGAAGGGATTAATCTTTATTTACGAAGAATTTTATTTAAAATTATCCTTACTGAACCAAATCATACATTGAGTCAAATTTTTTATAGGCTTTTGATAAATGTAGAACTTTTTATTACAAAGAATAATACCAGCATAAATGAGTAAATTGAATATATTGGTTACCAATGATGATGGAATGGTTGCACCCGGGCTGGCGGCCTTGGTAGAAGTTGCAAGTGATTTCGGTGAAGTTTTGGTGGTTGCTCCCAATAGTCCCCAATCCGGCCAAGGTCATGCCATCACAATAGAAAACCCACTTAGACTCAATAAAGTCAACGTTTTCAAAGATATTCCCGCTTACGAATGCAATGGTACACCGGCTGACTGTGTCAAAATGGCTAAACACCTTCTTCGCAAAAATCAGCAAATAGACCTTTGCCTTTCAGGTATCAACCACGGCTCCAATGCCTCCGTCAACATCATTTATTCAGGCACTATGAGTGCTGCCATGGAAGCTGCCATAGAAGGCATCAACAGTATCGGTTTTTCCCTACTGGATTATAACTTTAATGCCGATTTTTCAACAGCAAAACACGTCGTAAGAAGCCTTTTGGAAAAAATAACTACTCATGGCTTTCATAAAGAATGCAACCTCCTCAATGTCAATATTCCCAGGGTAAATATCGATGAATTCAAGGGTTTTAAAATATGTCGCCAAGCCAATGGTTACTGGAAAGAAGAATTCCTTACCAGCAAGGATCCACGAAATCAGGAATATTACTGGCTTACCGGCGAATTTGTCAACAGAGATACCGGAACAGACACGGATCTTTACGCTCTTACCAATCACTATGCTTCCATAGTTCCTTCTCACTATGACCTCACCCATTATCCATCGTTAGATTTTTATAAGATTTTAGAATAATATTATGGCCGGAAAAAGATTTATTTTGTTCGGAAATGACTCCATGATAACAGGAATAGGGATGGGTATAGCCTTTCCTATCATTATGTATGCCATCATACTTACCATGAAGGACGCGCTCATCTCTTTGGGTGTCCTGCCCGAATTCTGGGGCGACCTGCCTACTTCTACCAGAACATTGACGATTATTGCTCTTTGCGGCAATTTGCTGCTCATCCATTACTTTAACAACAGAAGATGGTATGAGTCTATGAGAGGCCTGGTTTTTCCTACTCTGACTTATGTAGGCCTGTGGGTCTGGTTTTTCGGACTGGAGCTAATGGGAAGATTCTGATGGAACTCAATATTTTCATACTTGCAGGCGAAGCTTCAGGTGACCTGCACGGTGCCAATCTTGCCGGAGCATTGAAAGCAGCCTCGCCTGGGATAAACCTCCATGGTTGGGGCGGACCCAAGATGGAAGCCCAAGGAGTTGTTTTACATAGACGCCTCAAGGATCTGTCCTTTATGGGCTTTGTCGAAGTTATCAGGCACCTCAGGACAATCCGTAAAAATTTTAGCCTGATAAAGAAATTTCTGACAGACCATCGACCTGATGCCCTTGTGTTGATCGACTATCCGGGATTTAATCTCAAAATTGCCAAATGGGCTCATAGCAAGGGAATTCGCGTATTTTACTTTATTTCACCCACCGTCTGGGCATGGAAAGCCAACAGAGTATTTACCATTAAAGATTCGGTAGAGCGACTCTATTGCATCCTACCTTTTGAAGTGGACTTTTATAAGAAATACAATTACGAGGTTACCTATGTCGGCAATCCGTTGTTGGATTCCGTCGCTGCCTTCACGCCGAATCAAGGCTTCAGGGATTCGGTCCAATTTGCCGATGAACCTTACATTGCCGTCTTACCGGGAAGCAGGATGCAGGAGCTATCCGGAATATTTCCCGTGATGGTGAGGACAATGGCTATGATGCCTCGGACCAAATTCATCATTGCCCGCACATCTATGGTGGACCTCCGTCATTATAAGACTATTCTGGAAAGCCTCCACCCCGAGTGGCAAACACACATCTCTATCGCCACCGACCAAACCTATGATACCCTCCACCATGCCTCATCAGCCATGGTGACAAGTGGCACAGCAACCCTGGAAACAGCCTTGCTGCGGATTCCTCAGGTCGTGTGCTATAAAACCAATCCGTTAAACTTCCGGATAGCTAAGATTTTTGTAAATATCAAATATATCTCCCTGGTCAACTTAATCCCCGACAAACCGATCTTAAAGGAATTAATCCAGTCTGACCTCACTCCGGATAACTTATTTCACGAGATTAAAAAAATCGAAGAAGACAAGTCTTATCGTCAACGTATATTGTCGGATTATGACGCTCTCATAGAACTTATGGGCCAGCCCGGCGTATCCCGTCGTATGGCGGCCGATTTGCTCCGGCGTATCAATAACCGGTAATAACAAAACTTTGACTTTTCACACAAGCCAAATTAGATATGTGTACCTTAACTTTGTAATAAAGGTTGACTCATGAAATATATCCTCGCAGTGGTAATGACATTTTTATTTGTGACAAACAGTGTCACAGCACAGAAAGCAGAACCATGGACACCCAAACAACTGATGTCCACTGAAGATCTGGCAAAAAAAATAGAAAATAAGCAAACAGATAATTTGGTGATTATTTCCATCGGTCCGGATGAAGTTATACCCGGAACTATCTTTATCGGACCGGCGAATAATAAAGACAATTTGAAAAAATTAAAATCGAAACTAAAGGGAATATCCAAGGATAAAGAAGTCGTTATATACTGCGGCTGCTGTCCATTCGATAGATGCCCCAATGTTAGACCTGCCTTCACTGCCTTGAAGGAAATGGGATTTAAAAATGCTCGCCTGCTGGATATACCACATAATATAAAAGTGGATTGGCTAGACAAAGATTATCCTTCAACTGACTGATCAATGACCTTCCAACGAATATGCTATCTGTCGGCCTGTTTTATTGCCTTCAACTTAATTGTCATCAATTGTATTCAGGGACAAACACCAACTCTGAAAATAGGGCAAAAGGCTCCCCAAATTTCTGTGTTAACCATAGAAGGAAAACCATTTAAGCTAACCGACCTTCATGGTAAGATTGTACTCATCGACTTCTGGGCCAGCTGGTGCGGACCATGTGTCAAGGAACAGCCTTTGTTGAAATCTATTTATGAAAAATACAGTGCCTTGCAAAAAGCCGGTAAATTTGAAATAATCGGCGTCTCATTTGATAAAAGTAGGGCAGATTGGTTAAGAACAGTCAACCGACAAAAGATTACCTGGCCACAAGTGAGTGACTTGAAATACTGGAAGAGCAGTATCGCCAAAAATTACGGTATCCAGTTACTCCCATTTAATGTTATAATTGATGGGCAAGGTACCATCATCGCCCTCAACCTCCATGGTAAAGAACTGGAACAATTTCTGGAACAAAAATTAAATTAAATTACTCTTAGATATTCCGGACTCTTCTCCCCTATTTGGAAATAAATATAGTTTCATAAATGAATTCTATTTTTTCTGTAAGCTGATTTTCAGGCAGATATTGACCCTAAAGAGGATTATGACACCATAATCATTTTCCGCAGCAACTGACCCTTTCTGGATATCCACCAATCTGTATTTATCGCTCAATGGTGCATAGATTAATCACAATGATATGCCTTTAGACTGAAAAGCGCAGAAGAAGTAGTTATTTGAAATGGTTAGATCGATTTAATGCATAAGAACAGCTAAGGATAAAGAAGGCACCATTATTTTTCAAAAAAATATTATCCCGTTTTGAACTTTTTTGTTTCTTATATGGTTTTGATATCAAAATGCTATCATTTAAATATCTAATAAAAATTAAATGTATTCAACATGTTACTAGAAAAGAAAATTCAACCTGCCAAAGGATTTGCTGCTTTATTTCTTACAATACTCTTTCTTGCGGCCGGAATTACCATTATCGCGCTGTTTAGTGAAGATTCGTCAAATAATGCCGCCTGGTGCATCCTCCCCTTCTTCTTGTTTTTCCTGATGTTGCCCGGATTTAAGATTGTATTTCCCAATGAAGCCATAGCGCTCATTTTCTTTGGAAAGTATGTAGGTACCATTCGGGAGAATGGTTTTTTCTGGACCAACCCTCTTTACAGGAGCAAAAAAATTTCCCTGAGAGCCAGAAACTTCAATGGCGAAAAATTGAAAGTCAATGACGGTGTGGGCAATCCGATAGAAATAGCTGCCGTCATTGTGTGGCGGGTAGAGGATACCTTCAAGTCGTTATTTGAAGTAGATAATTATGTTTCTTATGTCAGTGTGCAGAGTGAAGCTGCCGTAAGAGCTCTTGCCAACAAATATCCATACGATAAATTTGAGGATGAAACTGCTGAGCTAACCCTGTTATCAGGAGCGGAAAAAGTAAATGAAGAATTGGAAAATGCCCTGCATGAAAGACTCGGGCTAGCAGGTATCCAGATTATTGAAGCCCGAATCAGTCACCTGGCGTATTCTCCTGAAATTGCAGGCGCAATGCTTCAAAGACAACAGGCTATAGCCATCGTGGCGGCCCGCCAAAAAATAGTTGAAGGCGCCGTAGGTATGGTTGACCTGGCTCTTGAAAAAATTGAAAATGGCAAGATCATCCACATGGATGAACACACCAAGGCTGCCATGGTCAGCAATCTGATGGTCGTGCTGTGCTCAGACAGAGCTGCCCAACCCGTAATCAATACCGGTACTCTAAACCATTGATACTTTTTCATTCTTGGTTCACATCAATTCGTTAATGGCAAAAAATTATTTTATCTGTGAGTAAAAAATCATTTGTTCTGAGGATAAACCCGGAAACTCTTAAGCTCCTGGACAAATGGGCTTCTGATGAATTTCGAAGCCTGAATGGACAGATTGAGTATTTGCTCCAAAGGGCACTGATAGATGCCGGAAGATGGAAAAAGCCATCCGAAAAAATACCGGATAACCAGGAAGAAAGTACAAAAAAAGAATAAACCATCAAGGGAGGACGTTACGGCCTCCTTTTTTCGTCCCGAAATTAGCAGGTTATTAGTATCTTTGGTCATCTGATGCAGACTATACCTTAGATTTGCAGCTGATAATATCTTTGAATGTTCCTTTTGTCTTTGATAAGACTTAATTATGTTAATCCATGAAATTTAATTTAATCCGGAAGATACGTCACCTTTTTTTTATTGCAATTCTGGCGACTTTCTGTCTGTCCCTGAATGCACAGTACTCCATCTGGTCTTTTAGAGCAGGGCCTTCCCTTGGGTTCCAGAGGTGGAATGGTCTGGGTTCTACACAACCACTCCTGGGATATCATGGTATTATAGGCATAGAATCCTATGAACCCGGGAAAACATCTTCCTTTTACTGTGAACTTGGCTACCATCAGCGAGGTTCAAGCAAGCACGTACCGGCATTTCAGTCAAGTAATGGAATAAATTATGATGCATATACCATTAAAAATGTATTTCACAACATCGGCTTTGCCGTCGGCGGAAGAAAAACCTTCGGAGAAAAGAATCAATTTTTTTACAACATCGCTCTGCGGGGAGAATATACGGTAAAAGCCCAATTGTCACAGGCATATATCGGATTTACAGACTTTGTAAATAGGTTTAATGGCGGGTTGGACGTAGGTGCCGGGTATAACTTTCCCGTCGGTTTTCACATGGGTTTTGTAGCCATCCAGTTGCAACCCGACTTAACCAGGCAGATATCCGCAAATCGATTCAGAGGTGAAGACTATCAGGGCAACACTTTTTTCTTTCCGGAGCAAAAAGTCATCAACTATACCTTTGAGCTTTCTTTGGGAATAAGGATTTGGGGCAATTTAATTCCGGAAGAATAATGTCGCTATCTGTCCATCAATATCTATCCTTTTGAAGCACGCATGGAAACTATGAATTATTCTTTTATCGTAAGAGATGTGACCAGGCTTTCTACGGCCATTTCCGAGCATCTGAACAATATCCTGAAACACCACGTTTTGCTGTTAGATGCGCCGATGGGTGCCGGTAAGACGACCTTCGTTTCAGCTCTGGCGGCCCTGATGGGAAGTCTCATCACCCCATCAAGCCCTACATTTTCTATTTGCAATGAGTATTCTCTCATTAGTCCCGTGGGGCCTTATGAAAAAATCATCCACATGGATCTTTATCGCCTGCAATCAACAGAAGAATTGCTCAACAGCGGAATGGATGATTATCTTTATGACCCTGCCTGCTTTGTCATCGTCGAATGGCCTGAGTTGATTACACCCATGGTGGCAGGTCCATACACACTTATGCAGATTGAAGTCGGTCCTGATCACCTCCGAAAATTTCATTACCGATACCTCACGTAGATAATCCTATAAAAACAAGCTGATTGATACCTTTTTTCATATTCGTAAATCGTTGATAATCTTTCCATATATAAATTTGTTTGTATCTTTAATTTAAAATAGACCACTGTGGGCAAGCCAATTTACTTTGAAGAACACCTGACACGTGCTGAAAAATTAGAAGTCAGGAAGAATCGCCAGAATCTTTCAATAGGCATTTTAAAAGAATTAATGCCCATGGAGAACCGGGTAGCCTTAGTGCCTGCCTCGGTCGCATATTTAGTCGGCAATAACCACAAAGTTGTAGTACAGTCCGGAGCGGGAACCAATTCAAACTTTACCGACCTGGAATATGGTGAAGCAGGAGCAGAGATCGTTGCTTCACATGAAGAAGTGTACAAGTGTGACGTCATCCTAAAGGTAGCACCACCCACACTCGAAGAAATCGACAACTTCCACAGTGACCAGATTCTTATTTCACCACTCCAGATACCGCTTATTAATAGCGAATACATCAACAAACTACAGCAAAAAAAAGTCACTGCCCTGGCTATGGAATATATGAAGGATGATGACGGTTCATTCCCTCTTGTCCGCATCATGGGCGAGATGGCCGGAATCAGTGCTGTCCTCACGGCAGCCAACCTCCTTACTGCTACATCCGGAGGGACCGGAGTCCTGCTGGGAGGCATATCGGGTGTTCCACCTGCCAAGGTTGTAATTCTCGGTGGTGGAGTCGTAGCCGAATATGCCGTACGATCCGCACTCGGGCTCGGTGCATCCGTGTTTGTATTTGACAATAATATATACAAGCTAATGCGTATTCAGGCAAGGGTTGGTCAGCGCCTGTACACCTCTTCCATCAACCCTACCCACCTCGGACAAGCCCTTAGTGATGCAGATGTCGTTATCGGCGCTGTACACAGCAAAGCAGGCAGAACACCACTGATAGTTACGGAGGAAATGGTAGCCGCAATGAAGACGGGCAGTGTAATCATAGATGTAAGTATAGATCAGGGCGGATGCTTTGCCACTTCACGCGTGACAAGCCACAAAGAACCCACTTTTGAAAAATATGGCGTCATCCATTACTGTGTCCCCAATATTGCCTCAAACGTACCCAGGACGGCATCTGTAGCCATTTCAAACATGATAACTCCCATCCTTGCAAAGGCCGGTAGCGCCGGCAGGATTGAAAACGTACTTCTGAGCCATATCAATCTTCGAAATGGTGTATATACTTATAAGGGTCGTCTGACTAATCAATACCTGTCCGACCGGTTTGGTATAAAATATACCGATCTCGATCTGCTGATTACCTCCACCCTTTAAATCCGCAGATAACCGGATAAAGAAAAAATACGTACTGAAAGCCCATGTCTTTTCTTATGTTTACACCGTAAAAGAATTAATTAATACTATGATTATTTCAGAAGACATTATAAATGCAGTCTTTGACAAAGAAGTAGAATCAGATCAGGACAATACACCATTTATCAATATGTTGGCAAAGGAACAGCCCGCTATTTTTCACTATATCGGGCAGGAAGATTTTGAATTGTTGACAGAAGAGGAATTTGATTTTCTGATTTTTTTGACCATTGTTATCTATAAAAGCATCAAAGAAAGCGGCGTTGAGCTAAAAGAAGTCAGTGTCGAAGAAATCGAACTGGCAGAGGAAGCAAACTGGGAAATTCTTAACAAGGCTAACGGAAATAAATTCCGTAAAAGGATAGATGGGTTTTTTGAAAATTATCCGCAGGAGGATTTGCTCTCGTTTGTCGAAGATGCCCTGGAACCGGATGATCTGCCCGTAGTAACCAAGGAAGGCAGGGAACCGCTATTTATCATATTAAAAACCATCATTGATGTCCTGCATAAAAACATAAAAAAATAACAGGTCGGACAAGTTCTTTTCACCGGATAATATCAGCCTCTACCTTTTAAACATATATTTATCTATAATTTCCATGACTTCATCTCTGTAGTTTTTGCTGATAGGAAGTCGGGCTCCCTCAATCACCACCTCATTTCCATCAATCGTCTGAATAGCTTTCAATGCCACCACATAGCCCCGATGAATCCTGATAAATTGTCCGATAGGCAACTGGTCAACGATGCCTTTAAAGGTCAGATAAGTAATGTATTTACGATCTGTGGTATGAATTATCACATAATTAGCCATACTCTCCACATAAGTGATGTCTTTGATAATGATTTTTTCTATTTTCTGACTGCACTTGACAAAGAAGAAATTTTTTGAAGGACTTACACTTTGTTGCTTTTTCCGGAGAATATCCCTTACCTTGACAGCAGCCTTAAAAAACCTGATAAAAGGTATAGGCTTCAGGAGATAATCCACAATATCCAGTTCATAACTTTCAATGGCGTATTCAGGGTAGGCAGTGGTGAAGACGATAAGAGGCGGATTGGTAAGATGTTTGACAAAAGTAATTCCTGATACCTTGGGCATCTGAATATCCAAAAAAATCAAGTCTATATCCTGTTCCTGAAGATACTTGGTAGCCTGAATGGCGCCGTTGCAAGAACCTACCAACTTTAAAAAGTCAATTTGTTCAATGTGTTCTTTCAATCCCTGGCGGGCTATGGGCTCATCATCGACTATTAAACATTTAATCCGCTCCATTTTTAAGTATTAGTTTAATATAAAGTTGATATTTATCCTGAAAATAATCCAGAATGTATCTATTATCATATAAGATATCCAGTCGGCGCTTAACACCGGCTATATTCTCATCCCAATTTTTATAGCTCTCAATGTCATTCGGAATCAGGGCATCTGATGTATTTATTAAAAAAACTATTTTGTTGTCCGACTCCGATAAATGGATATGGAGCACCTGATTGTATTTTTGAAGATACTTTAAAGCGCACTCCACTAACGGACTTAGTATCTGCGGAGCTATTTGCCGATGCAAAATATTTTTATCTACATTCAAGACAATCTGTGAAGGCTTTATTCCTTTATATTCGGCCACCTCAAGATAATTATTTAAATAATTTATTTCCTCCTTGATGGAAACCATTTTTCCATTACTCTCATACAACTGATACCGAAGCATATCACTTGCCAGTTCGACCAACCTTCTTGCCTTCCTGTTTTCTTTGGAAATCTGGAAATAAATAGTATTCATCACATTAAAGAGGAAGTGAGGGTGTATCTGACTCCTTAGGGCGTTCAGTTCAGTGGCAAGCTGATCCTGTTTGATTTTAATAAGCCGTGTCTCCGACCTGAATCGGTCAGACATTACTTTGATAGTACTTCCACACAGAAGAGGAATCAGATAAGTCCAGAAAATAATAGCAAACCTGCGACCAAATATTTCACTTATAAAATATATAAAAAACGGTTTCTCGATTTGGTAGTATTTGTAGTATATTATATCATTACATAAAATATAAAAGACAGTCATCTGGACTGCAAGAAGAACAATAATAATGAAATACCATCCATATTTGTTTTTATACAAATATTGAGGTAGGACAAAATATGGTGTCAAATAAAATGGGATAAAACTGCCTAATACCAGATATACATTGTCAAATAAATTTATAAAGGGTGTTTGCCCGGAATCATAATAAATAAAAAAATTGATGGATACAATTATCGTCCAAAAAAATATATGGAGGAGTTTATACCTCATTATTATATAATACAAATATTCGCTGTTAAGGCTTGATTTCATAATATTAAAATAAGCGATGTATTATATATTCCATCAGAAATTGAGGAATTAAAGGTAAACTTATTAGGGCACAGCAACTCCAGCCTTCTGCGAAGATTAACCAGGCCTACACCACTTTTAGTATCGGATTTAAAGATACTCTCTACCTTTTCCTCATAGGTGTTTTTTACGGTAATATTCAGTGTCGAGGCTCGGGACTTGTATATATTGATGTGAATCTTATTCATCTCCGGAGAAGGGTAATGGGAAATATGCTTAAAGGCATTTTCAATTAAGGGCAAGACCATCAACGGAGGTATAGAGAAACCGGTCATACCCGAACCAATGATAAGTTGGATGTCAGAGCCTTCGTCCAATCTCTTTGACTGAACCTGAATATAACTTTTTATATAAAGTAATTCTTTTTCGATCTCTATAATGTCCTTTGAGCATTGGTAAAGTTGATACTGAAGTAAATTAGTAAATGTATCAACTGCAGAGTTTACATCCTCTTTTTCATCCCGAATCTGACCTTTAAGAATTTCCAGCATTGCTATCAGAAAATCAGGATTCAACTGATTACGGAGATAAGTCATCTCACTTTCAAGTTTCTTACTTTCAATATTTGCAGCTTGAAATTCTAAATTTTTACGACTGAAAAATATCCTGATGGCACCATTGGTGAAAACATAAAGGATAAAATTCCATCCATAAATATAAAATGGATAAAATATCTGACCGGGATCTGATTGAAGGACCTCCATAAAAGTCCCTATGGATTCCGTATTTTCTAAGGATAAATATTTGTATGTCCAGAATGTTGCCAGGGTCGTAAAAACAGCACTCAACAAAATAGTTAAAATTACACCAACGAGTAATTGTAAAAATTTTTTCCTGTATAATAATCGGGGTATAATCACATAATCGGTAATCAAATAAGCCGGGATAGAACAAAGTACAATACACAAATAAATGGGCAAATATGTCAATGCATATTTAAATTGCGGGTTTATAATAACCAGCACCAAAGCCGAGTAAATCAGAATAGCTATTATGTTCAGAAACACCTGATTTCGATAATAGAGCCTGTCTCTCAATCTTTTCATGCCTCCAATTTATAAAAATTATTGCTGTTGAAATAATTTTATATGCTGCTAACAGACCCGGAAGCTATACCCACATCACCAGATTATCTCTTTACAAAATATTTCTTTGTTCTATGATGGAAAACGACTATTGGCTAAAGTGGTCCATCAGTCACATCCTACATATTCAAAAGTATATTTATTATTTTCAAGTGGATTAAATGATGGCATACTCCTGATATCTTCCGTTATACGGGTTGGGTACCTGCCTTTTAAATCAGCACTTTCAATAAGATATTCCTTAAACTTTTGTTCTTTAAAGTCTTCAATAATTCTGTCCTGATAATAATCTATCCCATTGGGATAGATTTCACTAAGGGGATTGATATAGTTTTGGACAAATTTCTGATATGAGCTTACACTGGTTCCATTTTTATCCTGATACACATAAAAGTAGGAACGATTATCAATATTGGTATAATCAAAAATCTCTACGGAGCTCTGTCCGTTGTCACAAATGGTTGATATCTTTGCCGGCAGATTATTTATATCATAATCATACTCATAGGTACTTGTACAACAGGAGTTGCCGGAGCAATTTATGATTTTCGATATATCGCCATGTTCATTGTAACTATAGGTAATAGCCGAATATTGATCAGCCCTGGTCGCCACCTTGCCGCCTTCATAGGTATAGGTTTCTGTCCAGTCATCCCTGACCACTCCATTTTGATAATATAGGACTTTGTCTATCAGGTAGTCTTCATCATCCTTATACACTACTTCTATCCATGGTTGGCTATTAAAGCTTACTTTTGAAAGGTGACATCTTTTAAACACCGGTTCTAATAATGATTTTTCACTATCCGGTTTACTGCACCCGGAAAAGAAGCCAATTAACAGGACCGAAAGGAGATATTTAACTATATTTTTCATTTTTATTTTCATTTTGTGAATAAAATTATCTGCCTGCAAAATGATAATGTATGCCCAAAAGCATACGTATGGATGTCCATTTCAATGATTCAGCATGGGATATTCCAAGATATTCCGATGAATGATAGCCACCTATACTTATACCTGCACTCGCATCCAGAGACATAAAGGGTGTAAGGAAATATTCAATTCCGCCTCCGGCATGAAACCCCAGCCCCTTGAGGATAATATCAAGATATACATCGTGTTGGTCATGGAAGATCTGAACCGTCGAAGTGCTATTTACCAATCCGGCATCGATGTTGTACCTTAGTCTGGAAGAAGTAGAGCCGCCATTATATCTTAATCCTGCTAAAAGATTCTGATGCTTTACCTTATCCGTATAGATTAAAAAATCAACCTCCTTATTATCCAGTTTGGTATTAAAAAGATGCTCGAAACTGCCGAAGATGGCAAAGTTTTCAGTTATACCAAAGGTAGCAGAAATGTCCACTCCTGCGCCCGTTACAAACTTATCTGTTATGATACCACATTTCCAAGGACTGACTATTCCTGAAACTCTGAGGCTGAATCCTTCATTTACCGATGCCTGATAACTATCTTGCCCGAAGGTTACGGAGCTATAACAGACTAAAGCTATTATTAAAAAAATGGTTTTATAAAATCTTCTCATAGCATATGATTTATTGAATCTGAACATTTTTTTGATAGCCGGATGTGACCGGTGTAAAAATTTTCCCTTTGTTATCCTTTGGAACATCAATCTCAAAATTGTCTAGATTCAAATCTTTCAACTTAGTCCCACCGCTTGAATACACTTCCGGGAATCGAATACTAATTTTATTCTTATTGCTTCGCCTGACTGTAGCATAGACAACCTGTCCCTTCCGTAAGACGACATCTCCATACGACACTACATTAGAAGCGACGACAAACTGAATTTTACTACCGGATTGGTACTTTCCGGCATCCGATATAGTCTCATTCAAGGCAAGAGGGACAGGTATATTGGGTTTAACTATTGCCATTTTGGTGGATGAAACTTCCGGCTTGACTTCCGCTACGGGTTCGGATGGAGTATTTGTTATGCTAACAGAGCTGACTTCTTTTTTTTCAGCTTCAGAGACCGGCAATACAGTATTTTTCAATTCTTCAGTCTTTACAGTTGTCTGAGTATTCGTCGCTCTATTTTCCTCATTTCCATTTACCGAACTCTTGATAGAAGGATGAAAAATCATTTGTGATTCACTGAGCTTTTTTTCAGGTTTAGAAACCAGCTGTCCGGCGTCCGGTGTCTCAGTCTGCCCGGGAGGAGCCATTGGGTTATTTTCTGTAGAGGTATATTTGAGCATTGTGTCCTCATCTATTTTGTTGACAGTCGGTTGATTAAAACTTGCCTCGGTTTCATCTATGTTGCGCTTTTTTATAAAAGTCAGCGCTACCATGATACTTGACAGCACCAATGCAACCAGCAAACCATAAATCCAAGCCTTTGATTCTTTTTTTTTACTCTTTTGGAAAGAGATTTTTTCCGGTACTTCTTTTATCTCTGTTTTTACTTCTTGTTGCTGCTCAAAAATAGGTTTGTAGTCCGGTGTAATTTCACCCAAAACATTTGATCTTTTTTCAGGCTCCAGCTGAAGTGCCGAAAGGAGTATTGGCTGATGCCTTGAGTACTCCTCCTGAGAAAAATCCAGAATATCCTGAAGGTGATTATATCCGCTTTTCATCATGATTAATTGGCCTAGACCTCCTTCTCCATTGAAGGGTAAAGCATCATAAATAACCTGATAGAGCGTCACTCCGGCAGACCAGATATCGGAATGCGGTCCGGGAATCTGCGATTCCCAGTTTTTATACCTGAATGTTTCCGGGCTGCGATATGCCATGGGTGTAACTCCCTTGTCACCGGAAGCGAAAGGGTCAGACACCATTGTCTGCGTAAATTTCTGCTCCAGCCGGGTAGATATTCCAAAATCAGTCAACAGAAAATTACCCTCGCCATCTATCAGAATATTATCAGGCTTCACATCTCCGTGAATCACCGGAACCTGCAAAGTATGCAGATACTTTAATGCCGAGGACAATTGCAAGACAAGACGGTCAATTTCTTCATCATTCATCTTTCCGGCTTTTTCTGAAACAGTTCCACCGGTTACATATTTCATGATAAGATATGGCCTGTCATTATCCACATCAAAATGAAAGGGCACCAGAATATTGGGATGTCTGAACTCATAAGTCTTCAAAAACTCATCCCTGCACAACAGAATTCCTTCCTCATCCTGTTTTCTGAATATTTTAATAGCGACTTCCAGTCCCGACCTCATATCTAAGGCCTTCCATACTTCAGAAAAGCCTCCGCTACCGATGCGTTTCAGAAGTTCATACCTGCCATGAAAGATTTCAGAGGAATTCATTTTTTCTTTGGTTTAAATATAACTACCGCATCCGGAGTACCAACAGACTGAGCATATCTACCTGCCGAATGCCTATCGGGAAAACTTTCAGTGGTGATTTCATATAATCCATTGGCAGAGTGATTTACAGAAAACCTTATTTTATCATCTTC
This sequence comes from Saprospiraceae bacterium, assembly GCA_024103005.1. Lineage (GTDB taxonomy): Bacteria > Bacteroidota > Bacteroidia > Chitinophagales > Saprospiraceae > Parvibacillus. The sequence continues at coordinate 84,024 of JAGFJA010000018.1, read as the reverse complement.
AGTCTGCAAAGTTTTCAGATATTGTATCGCTGCCATACTGTCATTAAATACTTTAAGTCGTACGATATAGGAACCTTCAACATTGGCCTGGCCGTACTGAGCGGGATTCACCTCATCTTCATCTGTCATGGGCATAATGGATTCATCCTTAATGGGTGTCTTTAATCCCGTACTTAAATGAGTATCCTGCCCTGTCTTTTTCTGTGTATAAATATAATTGATGACCAAAGAAAACACCAAAACCAAGCCTGCACAGATCAAGATCAAGATAACCGGGAATTTTAACGGCTTATGCCGTGCGGGTCTTCCTAAACTCTCAGGACTATTTACCGCATAATTCATTTCTGAGGCAAAGATGCTGACACCGATGCATGAAATATTATCGCTTCCGCCGGCTTCATTAGCTGCATCCACCAGCTTTGTCACTGTATTTTCAATGTTCTCGTCTTGTCCTGCAATCTTAAAAATTTCATCATTTCGCAGCATTGAATTCAAGCCGTCAGAGCAAAAGATCAATTTCTGTCCAGGAAGAACCGATATCTCTTCGTATGAAGGAATCACTTCCGGCATACCCAGGCTCTGATGGATAATGTTTCTCCGTGGATGGTCAAAGGCTTCCTCCTCTGTAATTATTCCTTCATCCACCATCGACTGAACCAGTGAGTGATCATGAGTGAGCAATCGGATACCATTTCTGTTGACCAGATAACAGCGGCTATCGCCCACCCAACCCAGATGAATCGTTCCGTTTTTGAGTATGCCTATTACCACGGTTGATCCCATACTTCGATCCTCAGGATGCTCATTCAGATGAATGATGATTCTTTGATTGGCGTGCTGGATGGCATCCTGAATTAGTTCATAAATACCGGAATTTAGTTTTTGCTTATTTTTCAAAACAAAATCCTGTATGCCTTCTACTACATAAAGTGATGCCAGTTCACCATGAGGCCCTCCTCCCATCCCATCGGCTACAACAAATAAAGCTCCATTCGTGTCATCGAAATATTGATCAGTCGTCAGTGACGAGTTGTCGTGCAGCAATTGCGGAATCGTCAGGATATTATCCTGCTGAATGGTCCGGCTGATACCGATGTCCGTAAGTGCATCAAACTGGAATAACACGACTTTGGTCTTTTTTATTTACTGTAAATTCTATTTATCAAATTCTCGATAACGTAGTTCTGATTATCTGAGTGAAGCTTATCTATCTTTTCAGAAACAAGGCTATAAGCGTACATCAAAATAATACTCAGAACCAGAGCGAGTAATGTGCTGTCAAACGATACACCCAGAAGACCGGTTACATAATCAATGCCTTCCTGGCTACTAATCTGATTAGCGGCATTGAGTGAGGCTCCTATACCAAGCACCGTACCAACCAATCCGATGGATTGACATGCCCAGGCGAAATATTTAACTAAATTCTGTTCGGAATCGGTATTCCTGAGATTGATATCCGTCTGTGTAGTGACGATATCAAGAGACTCGCTCACACTTTTATTGGATCTGAATTTGGTACATGCTTTTTTAATCATATCAATGAGCAAGTAGGGGTTATTTTTTTCCATTTCTACCATTTTCAGCTTGATATCATTTACTTCATCGGCCGAAATAACAAACTGTTCCTTTTCAGGCAATAAACCCAATGAGAGACCTTTATTTTGATTCTCTACATATCGGTTAAACCGTAAAACTTCGAGCATACCGTAAATAAAAAAGAAATAAGTGGCCAATTGAATAAGTCCGTGTGGCACCTCACCACCCAGTAACTTTAGGATTCTGGAAGGAGCATACGAATAGGAAATAGTCAGTATCAATCCGAGAGCGATAGTCAGGATAACTGTCAGAATGAGGTTTGCTAATCTTGTGTTCATTGTTATATTATTTAATAATTTTTGATATGATGTTATTTTACTTTGGTTCCCAGATGATGTCGTCAGAGGTGATGGTAAGTACGCCCAGCATGGTATCTCCGCTGTTGTGTGAATACGGAGGTTTGGAAACGCTAATATTTTGAGTTTTAATGTTGTATTTTTTTATCGGCTTGTCGACCAGTTTCATAGCAATAAATCCGGAGACATCTACACTCCCTTTTTCTGCTTTATCAGGTTGTGCATAAATCTCATATTTACCGGGCACTAAAGCTTCTTTCTGGATTATTGCCTCAAATGGCTTGGAGGTTAACTTTTTAAGGCTGTTATCCCATGTCCCGAATGCAGCTCGTCTTCTTTTAGTCTGATAAAACACCCAGTTGTTAGTACCTGCTTCACGCATGTAAAGGTGTACCCTGTCTTTCCGGTCATCCCAGTTGATCATGATTGTCAAAGGGGGATCTATACCAAAGACAGCATCGCCTTTACCGGGTGTGGCATCAGGCTTGGCCGCTGTAATTGGTTGCGGTGAGGTAGCCGTAACAGGAGTTTTTGTTTTTTGGGAAGCCATCGGGTTGGCTATTCTTTTCTTTGCTGCCTCTAGCTCAGCTGCCATTTTCTTATATTGGTCTGCACTCGGCGCTGCTTTTAATTGACTTTCAAGATTGCGGATGGTCGCCATTGCACGATCATACTTTTGTGCTACATTATTATACTGCTGTGTTTTTACACTAAGTTGATTCTGAATGTCGGCAACATTTTTTTTCAGTGTCTCAATAGATGCTTGCAGACTGGCGGAACTGTTTATTAAGTCCTGATAGTCATTGGCCGGCACCACGGATTGCAGGTCGGCAATAACACTATCCAGATTGGATTTATTTATGGAAAGCGAATCAATAGATTTCAATCTTTCCAGATCGGCAAAGGATACCTTAGGTACGATAATAAACAAGATGATGGTAGCGCCCAGCGCACCTGCGAGCATATCGATAAATGAAATATTAACTAAATGTATTTCTTTCGCTCTTCGCATGATATTTAAAATATTTAAGGGTCAAAAAATTTTAATCGATGTATTTCCTACGGTAATTATGTCTTCTTGATTCAGAACTTGTCCTTCCTGAGTATCTATTTTAATTCCATTGATGAATGTTCCGTTCTTGGATAACTTCCATATCTTCTTGTCCTCATCCCACTGTCCATCCCTTAGATATACCTTGCCATGAACATTTTCGAACGTTGCATGTCTTCTGGAAATATAGTTGGTTATTGTCTCGTAAAGCGGTATGTCATTTTCAGAATCTTCAGATGCCCTGCCCATCCCTGCAATATTTTTGAGATCAACCGTATAAACTCTTCCGTATTCTTCACCGTCCAGGATCTGAAGTGAAAAATGGGGACTTACTTCCTGAGTTATAATGCTATTTTCGGGCCTTAACAGGCTGAGTATTTCCCCTGTATTCTGGAAACGATCTTCCCGATCGGGCATCAGACACCTGTGAATAATCTCTTGCCACAGTGGATCCATAGCCACTTCAAAAGGGTCATACTCTCCCTTTGCTGCTCTTCGTACATAAGGATCTATTTCATCAAAATGCTCCCATGGACCAAAAGGCAGCTTTCCTTGAAATAACTCATAACACAATACACCAAAGGAGAAAATATCGATAGTCGGCAACAATGTATTTTTTCGTTTGACAGGGGATAACTGCTCCGGAGCCATATATGCATAACTTCCGAATATCTGTTCCGGTCTGTCATCATGATTGACCACGGTCAGCTGAATATTGATATGACCTGAGATACCAAAATCAGTTAACCGTGGCCTTTCAAGATTATCAAAAAGTACATTTTCAGGCTTTAAATCTCTGTGAATTTTTCCGTTTCGATGGAGATCATTCAACCCATGAAGAATTCCTTCTGCTATTTCAACCTTGCGATTATCCGTGATAGTTGTCTGAAGTAGCCGCTCGAGATTTCCACACGGGCAATAATCCATTATGAAGTAAGGAATATCCCCTAACTGATCCATAAAAACCGACTTGATTAAGTGATTGCTTTCAATCTGTCCGGTTTCGAACTCCAGCTCAAATCTTCTCTTGAGGTTAGGACGGGCATGATCCGGTACCGACCAAATTTTCAAAAACTTAATTGCCACATCCTGTCCTGTAGATACATGAGTCGCCTTGTAAACAACACCAAACCTGCCTTCGCCCAGTACTTTACCAATTTGGTAGTCACCGAGAGAGTTCAGCCCTTCCAGGATTTCACGTCCTGCATGTTCGGTCAGGTATTGTGCAGCTTTCATGATTCTTTTGAAAATTTGAATAACTTATTTCCCAATAAAATTATATCTCCATCCTTTAATTCAGATTGGCCGGATACTTGCAAAAATGTTGTCTTCATGGTGCTAGTATCTTCAATGGTCCATTTGCCGCCCTCACACCTGATTACTGCCTGACTTGCCGAGGTTATGGTCATATTGCCCGGATCTAAGTTATCTCTCTTCAGATTATTCTTCCCTTCCTTCAATGGAATAGAATCACCACCTTCAGTGAAATCACTCTTTAGAGGGGTCAGGCTATATTTATCAGGAACTACCGGTGGTTCTGCCCATGGATTTACGGTCAGATTCATGGAAGCCTTTTTTTCAGAGGCTTTAACCAAGGGTTCCGCCGGCACAGCCTTGGTTTTCGCTTCTTTTTTATCTGCCAAAGAAGTGTGACACCTTACGCAAGCGTCAGCTATTGATTGATTCGGATAGCCGCATTTCGGACATGTTTTACGACTTTCATTCTGATAAATAGCGGAAGTTGACTTTTCAATTTTTTGTTTAGAGCCTCCGGTTGTCCCTTGCTTTTTATCACTCCTGATTACCATAGACCCGTCAAGCGGAGCGTTACAATGCAGGCATCGCAATGCATCTTCCGGATTGGCTGTCTTACAGTTTTTACACAAAACCTGTCCGGACATAACTTTAGGTCGGGAATCCAAGACCATCGAGCCATCCAGGGGAGCATTGCAGTGATTACACTTCAATGCATCACCTGTATTGACTGTACGACAGTTTTTGCAAATGATAGTACCGCCGACTTTAGAGGAGGATTTGGGTCGCTCGACCATAGAACCATCTAATGGAGCATTGCAGTTTTGACATTTTAAAGCATGTTCACTATTTTGAGCCCCGCAATTTTTACACTTCATGATAATTAAATTAAAATTTGACAATTAGCCGCCTAATGGGAATAAATAAGTCACTGAAATCTGGAGTGATCGGCTTTTAATAGTCGAACTTGTATTAGGCTTTCCATTTATATTCTTAAGGCCCCACAAAATCCTCCCATCAAAATACAGCCGTCCCATATCGAGGTCTTTATATAATCCGGCACCGAATGCCAGGCCCATATCTGATTTCTTATAGGTAAAATTTTGTTTATCCCCTTTAAATGGCTTAAAATTCAGGGCATAATCCGATGTATATGATTTAATCAGATCTGTATAATTTTCTGTCAATGATGCATCATTGTTAACCAGCTGTGTATCTGACGTTTTCTTTCCATCAGCGTTAACCAGCGTACTCTTCCCCTTTGAACTAATTCCCATGGAATAGTACGGACCTACTTCAATGTACAAGCCGTTACCTCCACCCATAAACTCATACTTAAACATCAGATGTGCTTCAATGTAATTAAGCTTTACACTAATATTCTCATAGAGATTCGGGAGTTTGAATTGTTCTGTCTGATCAGCAAATCCATTATCTCTGTCTTCTTCCTTGGCTAAATTGTCAAGTGAATAGTCTGAAAAGTAATCTCCTTCCTTAATCAGAGCTTTTGCCTTATCGCCTGTTCTATATGCTTTCAGATTTGATCCTCTTGTGACAAACTGAACTTCAGGCTGGATAGAAAATCCCCAGACAATGGGAATTTCCGCCATAATTCCCGCTACCGGGTTGAGCCATGAGGGTTGACTTTTGTGATTGGAAAGAGATTGGTAACTTAATAATGAAGGTGCAAGGCCTAACTTAGCTCCAAGGTAAACTTGTGCTTTTGATTGGAAAGAACAAGCTGCTATCAGGATTATTAAAAATATATTCTTCATAATAATTTATTTTTTTGTTTTAAAATTTACTGAAAGAAGTCTTAATGAATGACCACTATTTTCTCCCGCTTTACTTTATTGTTATATCTGATTATGAGGGTATAGAATCCGGCCTTTAAATCAGAGAGATCAAAGCGTGAGCTGTAATTTCCAATCAGGGACCTGCCGCTTTCAAGATTTCTTACCAGATTTCCGTCAACTGATATGAGTGTAATCTTTAGTGGTGTTTCGACCCTTGAATTCAACTCGACATTCAGATAATCGGAGGCGGGATTAGGAAATACCTTGTATTGGCTGACATCATCATCAAATCGCAATTTTATTTGATTGATTTTTACCGTCTTAGTGATAACACCATCCGGCAGCTTTGCAGTAAAGGTCATTGTTCCTGCCCTGTCATTCGGATCACTATTCTGGGCAATTTTTACAGAAACAGAGCCATTGCCCTTACCTTTCTTAGGGCTTGGATCCATCCATCCGCCGGAAATATCAGTTATCTCCCATTCAAGATCTGAATAAACATTAAAGGTGTAAGTATCTTCATATGCTCCGGCAGAAAACTCTGATGGCACATTAATATATCCAGATCCTATAGCTGGTTGACTAACCGTGAAGTAAGTCGTATCCAATGCATTATTATAAACTAATCCAATCTTAGCAAATCTGTTGAGGCCTGTTGAGTTTTTGAGAATTTCCAGATTAAACTCTGAATTTGTTGTGCCTGACTTGGAGGATTTTATTGTAACCCAGGTATCATAAGGGTTCTGAATCAACTTCCAATCCGTATTTGTCAGAATACTTATATTGACAAAGTCTCCTTCAGCTTTCGCAATGGTTTTATCACCGGGATAAAAGAGAGCTGTCGGATCCTGAATAGCCTGCTGACCTACTATGACCTGTATTGTATTGGTTCCGTCAGTGATATACAACGGGAAGCTAAATTCAACCGGTAATGTATTCTTAGCTGCACATAGTTCAACAGTTGCATTTCCTGATCCGGAACCTACCGGTAGTTTTGTCAGGAAGAATGGCGGATACTGAGGATCATATCCTATTTGCCATGGTTTAGCTGAACTAATTTCCAGATTTAAGCAGCCGCCTTTGTCTGTAAACACAAGTGGATTAGGGGATGCCGACAGGTCGCCTCCGCCCGAGCCACCTATACATGGTGCAGCAGCAATTGCATTTCTCATTACTGTGGCGGATTGTTGTCCAAAACCAAGAGATAAGTTCACGCCAATATCGACAAGATGACAATAACTCATGATAAATCCGCCATTGGCAGGTATAATCTGATTATTGGGGTCAAAACAATCTGCGCCTTCCAGGTCTTCTATTTTCGAACCATTTTCATAGTAGTATTTACTGGCACAGTCGTCAATCTGAGTATTATTGTTATTCCAAACACATGCATGAGTATGCCTTGAACCCAATAAATGTCCTACTTCATGTACCCATGTGGAGGCATCCCAGGAATATTCAGGAACATTCTTCAAATCGCCTACCAAGTCTAAAACACACATGCTTAGTGTCTTGTCAGCCTTACAAAGAGAACCGATATCAGCAGCCAAACCGCCTCCAATCTGTTGTGAAGTCATCAATACTCCTATATTTCCATTAAACCCACCGGTATGTGCATTTCTAAAAGTCTCTAAATAGTCATCAGCCTTATAATCATCACTTCCGGGGACATACGGACTTGCAGTATCCCAAACCTTTAATTCATTTATTTTAACGGTGATCCCGTCATTTGTAAATAATATGGATCCTTGTGTTAAAATAGCAGTTATATAACTAGTAACAGCACTGACACTACCTAAGGTTTGTACTAAATCATTATCAGCTTCTACATAGACCAGGACAGTCTTTGCACCCCTTTGCTCCAAAGTTTGATCTGTTGACATCATCTCCAGAAACCTTCCATCAACTACTCCACATTCTCTGATATGTTCAGGCCTAAAGTCTTTATCGTGATAGAATATATACTTGTTTTCATTTTTCACTTTAGCCAATACATAATTGCCGGAATGATTACTGATTAAGCCGGCTATATGGTCTCCATAAATACTTAAAGCTACAATAGAGTGCGGATCTCCGTAAATCCTCCCTTTGTAATGCACACCCAAGTCACCGTGATATTCCTTTCCAGAAGACAAAGTCACCTTAAACCGATCAGAAAATACTTCTGCTTTGGTGAGTTCCAACTGGAAATTTTTATAACTTTTGCTGGGAATCTCCATTGCGAAATGATCTGGTGCCTCTTGTCGTAATGTCTGCAACAGCAAAGGATCCAGATCCAACACAGTAACTAAAGGACTAATATTCCTCGTTATGATTTCATCCGTTTGTTCATGTAATAATGGTAAATTCTGTGGTGGTTGAGCATTTAAACTCCCGAAACAAAACAAGAATAAAATGAATTTAATTGTTCTTAAGTGCTTCATAATATTTTATTTAAGATTAATTTTCTTCAAAACTAACACTCCCGATATGTGCCTTGCAACTTTGTTACTTGAATGACATTTCTCACTTGACGAATGATAAAATAGACTTGATAAAAGGTTATTTAGATTTCTTCATTTGCCGGAAACCCTGATAAATCTGTCTTTGTACCATGCTCGGTTGTGCTCCATTACTCAATAATTAATCCTTATCGTCTCCAAATGCTACTTTACGACCGGGTTTTGATTGATTCTATTCAAAAGTCAAAAGTTTACTTACAAAAAATCGTACTTTTGCACCTGTCAAATCCATTAAAATCATTGATCCTGTTCTGGAAAATGTTGGTGGATAAAATATTTGCCGGATGAATCTTTTTTTCAAGCTTTTAAAATTTTCTAAACCATACCACCACTATATTCCCGAGTATATTGTATATATTCTTTTTTATACTGTTTTCGGCCTGCTCAACTTTGTAATGATTATTCCTCTTTTAGATTTCCTTTTCGCCGAAGAGCCTGTTGTCAAGCCTGATTCATTTCCGGCCTTTGCCTTCAATACTAAATATTTTCAGGAAGTCTTTCAATACTATGCATGGCAGTTCAGCGACGGCCCGGATCAAAAATTCAACCTTCTGTTATATATCACCATTATTCTTGTCGTCATTACTATTCTGAAAAATACATTCGGATTTCTAAGCCAAAAAGTTTTGGCCAGAATGCGGGTACACCTCGTCCGCAAAATCAGAAATCAGCTTTTCAATAAACTCACCAATACTTCTGTAGAATTTTACAACTCCAGGCAGAAAGGACACCTTCTCTCTACGCTTAGCAACGATGTGGGTGAGATAGAAAATACCGTCGTCACCTCCATTCAGGTACTCTTCCGCGATCCTCTTACCATTATAGTTACCTTTATCGCCCTTTTTATTATCTCAAAAGAACTGACCTTATTTACCATAATTTTCTTTCCGCTTTCAGGCTTTGTCATCAATAAAATTTCCCGGGGCCTTCGTAAAAAGTCTGTTGAGAGCCAGAACCTCTTAGGCAAACTCATGTCCTACACCGATGAAATGATAACAGGTAACAGGGTAATTAAAATATTCAATGCAGAGCAATTTGTAAACAATCAGTATCAGAAACTGAATAACCAATATACAAGGGTCGCAAAGCGGATAATGACCAATCGTGAATTAGCATCACCCCTTTCAGAAGCTCTGGGAGTCACTGTCATAGCAGTCATCATCCTCTACGGCGGTCATCTGGTCCTCAACAAATCAGGCGGGTTCACGGCTTCCATGTTTCTTGGATATCTTGGACTCTACTTTTCGATACTCAATCCTGCTAAAAATATCGGTCAGGCTTATGCCAACCTCCAGCGAGGTTTGGTCTCAGGAGCAAGAGTCTTTGAAATCCTGGAAGAAGAAGACGCAATCCGTGACAAACCGGGAGCCAAAGAAATCAAAGAACTGTCGCATGAAATTAAATTTGACCATATCAGCTTCCAATATAACACGGAGTCCCGGGTATTGAATGATTTTAATCTAACTGTACCAAAAGGAAAGACACTGGCCATCGTGGGTGAAAGCGGAGCAGGTAAATCTACCATTGCCGATCTCATTCCCCGTTTTTATGACGTGACAGGAGGAGCTATCCTGATTGACGGAACAGATATCCGGAATGTAACCATGGAATCCTTGCGCAGACAAATGTCTATGGTAACTCAGGAGGCAGTATTGTTTAATGATACCGTATTTAACAACATAGCCTTCGGAATGGAACATGTCTCAGAATCAAAAGTCATTGAAGCTGCTAAAATTGCCAATGCCCATGATTTTATCTCACAGCTGGAAGACGGCTACCAGACTGTAATAGGTGACAGAGGAATGAGACTCAGCGGCGGCCAGCGCCAACGACTCACCATCGCCCGCGCCATCCTCAAAGATACACCTATCATTATCATGGATGAAGCAACATCTGCACTGGATACAGAAAGCGAAAAATTAGTCCAGGATGCTATCAATAAGCTTACCCACAACCGCACCGGGATTATTATTGCTCACAGACTCAGTACGATCATGCATGCCGACGAGATTATCGTACTGCACCAGGGTCGGATAATTGAAAAAGGAAATCATCAGGATTTAATGAAAAATGGCGGCTACTATACCCGCCTTGTAGAGATGCAACAATTGAACAACTCCTCAGAAACATCGGTTGTTGTATAAACCATGTTGTTTTTTGAAAGAATAATTAGACTCTGAAGACAAGGTTCAAGTTTTTCGACAAACGCACCAAAAATAAAGACTATCATCATAACAAAATCTATTTATTAGCGTTCTGCTATGAGGCTTTTGAAATAAATCCTATTTCTAAGCTCAACCATGACATTTAACTAAATTATTACACATTAATAAAACGAGCATTGTGAGAATATCCATTCTTTTTATCTCTTTTTTACTGACAATTTCTGTTGCTCATACCCAGAATTATAAAATTATCGGAAAAGTCAGTGATCAAAAGGATCACACAAGTCTGATCGGAGCCAGTGTTACTCTAAAGTCGCTTCCGGACTCCAACAATGTCTCTGTTGTAACTTCTAATACAAGCGGTCAATTCTCTTTCAATGAATTGAAATCCGGCTCCTATGTCATCATCTCAAGCTATCTGGGATACAAAACCTATAAAAAAGCAATTGAAATTGGGTTTAATCCGACCTTCAATCTGGATATTGAACTTATTCCCGAAGATATTACGCTCAAAGGTGTCGAAATAGTTGGACGAACATCTCCGGTTACCATCAAAGGTGATACTTCAGAAATAAGGGCAACACAGTTTAAAGTCAATCCTGACGCCACTGCTGAAGACCTTGTTACTAAAATGCCGGGTATCCAGAAAGTTGATGGCAAGATACAGGCTCAGGGAGAAGATGTCAAGCGTGTCATGGTGGACGGTGCCGTTTTCTTTGGAACAGACCCATCGGCAACCCTTAAAAACATGCCTGCAGAAATGGTCGATAAAGTCCAAATATTTGACAAAGCAAGCGACCAGGCGCAGTTTACCGGTATTTCAGACGGTAATGAAGAAAAAACCATAAATATTGTCACTAAACCCGACTATAGACAAGGTAAATTCGGACGTGTCTTTGCCGGTTATGCTCCTGATGACAAGTATAAAGCCGGAGGTGTTTACAATCAGTTTAACAATGCTAGCAGGCTGACCATCATCGGTCAAAGCAACAATGTCAATGAGCAGAATTTTTCAAGTGACGACCTGTCTGCAATGGAAACAGCCAGCGGAGGAGGCCAAGGCCATGGCCCCAGAAGATGGGGAAGAAGCAGCCCCTTTTCGGTGGATGCCTCCGGAGGTATCGTCACCACTCATGCCTTAGGTATCAACTATTCTGACAAGTGGGCCGATAAGGTTACTTTTCAGGGAAGTGTCTTCGGCAATCTAAATAATATTAATTTATTACAGACTTCATATACGGATTATTTTACCGGCCAAAATTCTCAGGATAAAGTACAGTCCAACAGCGACGGTCAGGCGTTTCGTTTTAACTCGAGAGTGGAATATAATATTGATTCAACCCAGTCATTAATTTATAGACCTACATTCAGATATGGCTACAATGACAGTAAATATCTGAATACATCAGACGTTTTTAACGGCGGTATAGCCCTAAGTAAATATGACAACAATTCTGCATCAACCGGCAAAAACATGACCCTCGAAAATGAATTATTGTACCGCAAAAAACTTAATAAACCGGGTCGAACTATCTCATTTGAACTGGAACAAAGTTATACCAACAGCCTACCTCGTACCGACCAGAATCTTTATACCGTATCTTTTGACTCTGTCACTATTGAGCAGGTTGATAAGCAATACATCGAAAGTAACAACTACAATAAATCATATAGTGCAGAAATAGATTATACTGAACCTCTGGCAAAAAAGCACTTTCTCGTTGTCGGCTATGAATATACTATTAAAGATAACGACATCGACAAAAGGAGTTACGATCTTGGAAACGGTGAAGAACCCGACGAAGAAAACCTTATAACGAACCTATCAAATGTAACTGACAACTTGTACCAAAGCCACAGACCAAGCCTGGATTACCGTTATCAAGACAACAGTCTCGACTTTTCAGTAGGTGCTGGTTATCAGTATTCCTTACTTAATACTCAAAAAACTTTTCCTGCTCCCGATAAAGTTCATACGACTTTTGAAAATATTCTCCCCTCAGCCAGAATCCGATATCGCATCAGTAAAACCAAAAATTTCCGTTTGTTTTACAGAGCAAGTACTCAAGAACCCTCAGTCAGTCAGCTTCAGGGCGTAATAGACAACAGCAATACGCTACAACTTACCTCCGGAAATCCACTCCTGAATCAGAGTACCAGCCACCGACTCTGGATGCATATTTCTTCCAATAACCCCAAAAATGGTAATAGTCTTTTTATCGGGTTCGGGGGACAGACCACTGCCAATTATATAGCCAGCAGAGTCATTTATTCCTCCAGCGATACCATACTCGCAGGTTATGGTACTCTCCCTGCAGGCGCAAGATATACCTATCCAATAAACCTCAACGGATACTATAACCTCAGAGGTTTTGCTTCATTAGGCTTTCCATTTTATCTGATTAAATCAAATATCAATTTCAACCTTCGCACCTCTTATATCAATGCACCAAGTCAGATAAATAACCTCATCAATCATTCCATTTCAAAGAATCTAGGTGGAGGAGTTACGATTTCTTCCAACTTTAGTCATAACCTGGACTTTACTTTATCAACTCAAATCAACTTCAGTGATGTAGATAATGACATCAACACGCAGGCTGATAATACCTATTTCAGCCAAAACGCATCCGGTAAAATAAACTGGATTTTTCTTGATCACTTTGTACTCAGTACCGACGCAACATACTATTATAATCGCGGATTGGAAAGTGAAGGCAATACAAACTATACACTGTGGAATGCCGGATTTGGATACAAATTCCTTAAGAAAAACGCCGCTGAAGTCAGATTACAGGCCTTTGACATCCTGAACAATAATACGGCATTGACACGAAATGTCACTGAAACTTACTATTCCGACGTGAGCACCAATGTTCTCAACCGTTATTTCATGCTGATGCTGTCCTATAAATTTTAAATAAAGAAGTTTCTACATTAGGTATTTGACACTCATGTAGAAACTTCATTTTGATTTTCCCTGCTCATTCTTCATGGCTATTAAGTCTGCTATCAATCCTGTCCAGCCTGTCTGATGGGATGCACCAAGACCCTTGCCGTTATCCCCGTGAAAATATTCATAAAATCTTATATAATCGACAAATCCGGGATTGTTGTCCAATAAGGAATATCCGCCATTAACCGGGCGTCCTCCCTTCTGATTCCGCTTAAATATTCTAATCAACCTTACGATCAACTCATCACTGACTTCTTTCAGAGACAAATATCGTCCGGATGCTGTGGGGCACTCTACCCTGAAATCATCCGTATAAAACTCATGAAACCTACGAAGACTCCTAATAATAAGGAAATTAACAGGAAACCATATCGGTCCCCTCCAGTTGGAATTGCCTCCAAACATTCCGCTGTCACTCTCGCCGGGCAGATAATGAATGGCATCTTCAGGTGACTCACCATGTATATAATAAGGACTGTCTTTATACTTCTTTGATAACGACCGTACACCATAATCACTCAAAAACTCTGTCTCATCCAAAACCCGTCTGAGAATACACTTCATCCGGTGCCCTCTCAATAAGCTTAACAATCGCTTCTCTTCCTTATTACCCTCATACCAGCGGGAGACCAGGGCTGCCAGCTCCGGACGGTGGTTTAAAAACCACAGCATTCTCTGAGCAAAAACAGGATGTCTGTCAAGTAAATCCTTAGTTATAACCTCAACTGCAAATAAGGGAATAATCCCTACCATGCTTTTAACCTTAATCTTGACAGCCTGGTTATTTGGCATAGTCACCTGATCATAGAAAAATTCATCTTCCTCGTCCCACAGGCCTTTGTTATCCTGCCCCATACTCGCCATTGCACCCGCTATATACAGAAAATGTTCAAAAAACTTTGTCGTCATCTCCGTATATGCTTCATTGTATTCTGACAATTCAAGAGCGATGTGCAGCATATTGAGTGCATACATAGCCATCCAGCTGGTGGCATCCGCTTGTTCCATCACGGCTCCTCCGGGCAATGGCGCATTCCTGTCAAATGGGCTGATATTGTCCAACCCCAGAAATCCCCCTTCAAAAATATTGTTTTGCCGTTTGTCCTTACGATTGACCCACCAGGTAAAATTGATCAACAACTTATGGAACACAATTTCAAGAAAATTATAATCCTTGCTGCCATTAACTTTGGCATCCTCTAAAAAGACTTCATAAGCCGCCATGGCATGTACAGGAGGATTGGCATCCGAAAATGACCACTCATAAGCAGGAAATGCGCCACTCGGATTCATATACCATTCCTTGGTGAGCAATATCAATTGTTGTTTGGCAAATACAGGATCAAGCTTCGCCAGAGTAATCGTATGAAAGGCTAAATCCCAGGTGGCATACCACGGAAATTCCCATTTATCCGGTACAGAAAGGATGTCTGCATTGTTCAAATGCTTCCAGTCAGCATTTCGCCCGGTCTTCCTCTGCGCTGCAGGTGCCGGATAAGCCGGATCCCCGTCCAGCCACTCCGCTACATCATAATGATAAAATTGTTTGTTCCACAACATACCGGCAAAAGCCTGTCGCTGAATACTTTTCTCTTCTTGATCTGTAATTGATTTCTGAATCAAGGCATAAAATTCATCTGCCTCCATTATTCTATCCTCAAATACTGTGTTAAAATCACCGAATGGAGCATCCGATTTTTTACCGGTTAATCTTAACCTGATTTCAGTTGACTGTCCGGGAGATATAACAAGTTCGGTGTTTATCCCAACTTTTGTTCCCTTGTTTGAGGGATTGACTGTTTTTCTATCGTGTAGGATAAAATCATTGATGCCATCTTTTGGAAAAGGTGTCGAATTTTGGACATTATACAACCGTTCGGAATTGGTCTCATTATCACAAAACAAAGGTTGACCATTTTCAAAATACAGATATTTTACCGCAAGTTTCTTGTGTTTAATTTCAATATAATCTTTCCCTTTCAGCGTAATAAGTGGCTTATAATCATGCCTGCCCCAAGACCAGGTATTGCGAAACCAAAGTGTGGGAATTATATGAATACTGGCCGGTTGGTCGCCCGGATTGCTGACAAGTATTCTGATACAGATATCGTCCATGTCTGCCTTAGCATATTCTATCAAAATATCAAAATACCGGTTGTCATCAAATATTCCAATATCAATGATCTCAAATTCAGATTGTTTTCGATTCCGTATCCGATTCTCAGATTTCAGCTTCTCATATGGAAATTCTTCCTGAGGATATTTATACAACATCTTCATATAAGAATGTGTCGGCGTGTTGTCGAGATAATAAAATACCTCTTTGATATCCTCACCATGATTCCCCTCCGTATTGTTAAGCCCGAAAAATCGTTCCTTCAGGATACTGTCTCTTTTATTCCACAGACTCAAGCCGAAACACAATAACTGATTGCTGTCCGAAATGCCGGCTATGGCATCCTCCCCCCATCGCCACGCCTTACTTCTCGCCATATCATGACTCGTATAGTTCCATGCATCACCATTCGGGCTATAATCTTCCCTCACCGTTCCCCACTGGCGATTGGAGACATAGGGGCCCCATTTTTTCCAGCCTTCGTCTTCCATTCGGTTTCTCTCTCTTCCCTTTACATCCATAATATTAAACCATTTTTAAATCTAAACACCCGAATACACTGCCAGTTGCAGATAAATGTAATAATCTTGCGCATCCGTCAAACTCCTCCTCTACTTCATCTCTTTCCGGTAGGTGCCCGGCGTGCAGCCCATGATACTTTTAAAAACCCTGTTAAACGTCACCACATGATTAAATCCACATTCATAGGCAATCATATCTATCTGTCTTTCTTTATTTATTGAAAGCAGCTTACAGGCCTCTGCAATCCTTAATTCATGGATAAAGACCGTGTAGGTCTTGCGTGTATGCTTTTTAAAATAACGACAAAAGGATTGAGGAGCCATACATGCCACGGCAGCTATTTCTTCCAGAGTGATTTCTTCCTTATAATGCGATAAACTATATTGATATATATCATCCATCCTCATCCCTTCATGATCTGAAAATGAAACCAGCGGAATCGGGTTTATTTTTATCCAGTTTTTTTCTTCTGCTAAATACTGCAACAATTCTATAAATGCACCCCAACGGTAACCTTGATGGCAATCTCTGACTTTTTCCATTTTGGATATCAGTCTTTCCGAGTCTGTTCCATCATATTTTAATCCGCAAAGGGATGTCTTCAGAAACCTGAATATCATACCCATCTCCGGTATTTTATGAAAACAATCGACCATTACACTCCATTCAAAAAATATGCTGTATGAATGTACATTCAGATCGTCCTGACCTTCAAAATATTCCGGATCACTCCTGAAGAGGTGCGGCATATCGGGACCAATTATAAAAAAATCCCCTCTTTTAAATCTCATCATCTTTCCACTTGTCACAAGTGTGCCTTCTCCCTCCAATATCATCATCAGCTGATACTCCCGGTGACGATGATAATGCTCGTAAAAGCGTGGCAAAACATCATCCTGAAAATGAAAACTCTGCCCCTCCATCTTAGGTATGGTAAATGAAACGACTTTCATCTTACAAAAATTAACCTTAAATGCATCAATATAATAACTTTTTAGTTAATATATGTATTTTTCATTTAATAAAATTTTTTTTTGCGTTATATAAATGTCAATAAGAATGGTTGACAATTCATGTTCAAAAAAGAAATTAAATTTGTATTCATCTTAACAAGACCGGTAATGAAATTGACTAAGGATACTTTCCAAAAAAACAGATTATTGTCTATAAGGGTGTTTCTTTTATTAGCTTTTGTCTCACTTTGGTCTGTAGGTCGGGGACAGATGAAAGTATCCGGAAGTGCATCTCAGATCTCTGAAACCTGTTATGAACTGACGCCTGATGCTAAAAACCAGGAAGGGAATATTTTCTCCCGTCAAAAAATCGACTTAAAACAAGATTTCACTATAGCGGTAACGATGAATTTTGGCAGACAGAACGCCACTACGTCCGGTGCCGATGGAATAGCTTTTATACTCGCTACGGATACAACCATCGCAGTGTCAGGTTTAGGTGGAGGTTTGGGATATGTCGGAGTCAGCCCATCTCTTGTAGTTGAATTTGATACTTATCAAAACGACCCTTTTGGAGATCCGGCAGAAGACCATGTCGCCCTTATACGCAATGGAAGTCCGGACCATAATACCAATACCATTTCCGGCCCCTTTCCTTTAGGTAGTAATATTGAAGACTCACGTGATCACGATGTTGTTATATCCTGGAAGGCAGACATTCAGGAATTTACGGTGTATTTTGATTGTATCAAGGTTCTGGGCTATGTGGGTCCCATCACAGGGCCCTTTTTAGGCGGATCATCTACAGCATTTTGGGGATTCACGGCATCTACCGGCTCTGCTTATAATCGACAGACAGTATGCTTTAAAACTGCCTCCCAGGTAGATGTCCTCAAAGATCTGACTTATTGTGACTCTGCCACCGTAAAGCTGGATGGCGGACCTGGTGGCTTGTCATATACCTGGTCTCCTGCTGCCGTATTTAATGATCCCCAATCCCCCAAGCCAACAATCCACATCGACAAGACCACAACAATTTTTTTGGAAAAGACATCCACTTGCGGTAGCATAACCGAAGATTCTTTCAATATTTATATCGTTCCAAATACGATTAACCTTGACCTCGGCCCCGACCAATCAATTTGTGAAGGCTCTTCTATTCCTCTTACAGTAGGCCAGTCAGGCGCACAATATACCTGGTCAACAGGCGATACCACGCAGAGTATAACCGTAGGTGAGGCCGGTGTATATAGTGTCGAAGTTAATGATGGTCACTGTATCAAACAGGATCAAATAGCCATAAGTGTAAACCCTCTTCCCTTAATTCTTGCTCCGGCTGATACAACGGTGTGTCAGGACAGCCCCGCTATCCTTTCAGCTTATTCAAACGATGGAGAGCTTGAGTGGGAAAACGGGACGAAGGGTAATAAGCTGACCATTAATGAAGAAGGAATCTATACTGTGACCGCCACCAACTCTTGTGGCCAGGTAGCACAAGATATTCTTGTTCATCTTAAGAATTGTGGCAACTATTTTATACCAAATGTATTTTCACCTAATTATGATGGTATAAATGATTACTTCGGTCCCGCTCCAAGTGAGGGAATAGAGTCCATTCATCGTCTGGCTATTTTCAATCGATGGGGGGCACTGATCTTTGAAGCCCGGGATATTTCTTCATTTGATGAAACTAAGATGTGGAACGGTACCTTTAAGGGAAAAGAAGCCAATCCGGGTGTTTACGTCTATTTAATCGAACTGAAGCTTACCGATGAAAGAAACCTTATTTTAAAAGGAAATGTCACTCTGATAAAATAATATACAAATTATCTGTTATCAACCTATCTAACCAATCCATAATCAATACTTTCATTTGACCGGGATAATAATCAGCAATTAGATTCAGTCAAAAAGCAAAGGCGATAGATTACCTACCGCCCTTGTATATTTGATTGAATAAAATTCGTTGGGTTACAAAACCTTTCTATTTATTACCTCCACCGGAAGGATTAGGCTTGGCAGGTGCTTTAGTTGCTTCAAGTAAGAAATTAAACAACTTCATGACCTGCGCATTGCCCGGATTGACTTCCAATGCAGCGTCATTATATTGTTGTGCCTTAGCAAAATCCTGTTTAATATTTATAAAATAAACAGTCAGCCAGTTGTATGCTTCTGTCAGCTGGTTAATATACTTCGCCGGATCTTTTGATCCTTTTGTGATTACCATATCATAAAATTCAACTGCTGCAGCACCCTTATTCAAGGTATCTAACTGGGCATATTGTCGAGCCTTCCACAAATAACCTTCCACTTCTTCGGGAAGTTTTCGGATAATACCGTCTGCTGATTCAATTCCTCTCTGATAATTATGTCCAAGATAATCGGCACGTGTGGCGTAAAAGTAATCTACAGCCAGATCAGTAGATTTGGCCAAAGCGGCATACAAATCTCCTGCCTGCATGTATTTTTTCTGATCAAAAAGGGTGTCTGCGATTACCTTTATATCTTTTCCAAGGGTAGAGTCCATCTGGAATGCCATCAGATAATTGGATGTGGACAAGCTATCATTGCCCATCGCTTTCTGAATCTTACCCAGGTACAAATAATCCTGGGCCAATATTTCAGTAGTATCTCTATGGCTCATAAAATAATTCAGATCATCCAGCGCTTTTTGGTTGTTTCCAAGTTCATAATTAGCATAACCCAGCATACGAACCACATTTGGATACTTATTTGCCTTATCTTGTTGACGAGCTTTTTCAAGTAGAGGAATTGCTTCCTTGTAATCATCATTGAGGAAAAGTATATTGGCATATTGTACTTCCTCCGGCAATGTCGGAGTAACCATGCTCAGATATTTGCTATAGTTTTCTTTTGCTTCCTGATACTTATTCACATCATAGTAATATTTACCGAGATCTTTGTAAGCCAAAGCGTATGAAGGGTCTGTTTCTATAGCCTTCCTTAATTCAGGTACGCCAAATTCATATCTTTTCGCCCGGATATAAGTGACTCCGATTTTATAGTGGGGTACAGCACTTGTTTTATCCAGTTCCATTGCATACTCGTAATTGGTTACAGCATTTCCGGCATCATTTTTCAGCAAATAAGCATCACCCAATAACATTCGGGTAGAAGCACTCTTCAGACCATAATCATCAATAGCAGATCTGATATATGAAATTGCCTTAGCTGCATTTGGCTTTTTATTAAATAAAAAATATTCACCAACCGTTCTGTACAACATGCCCTTCGCTTTCCTTCCTTTACGGATAGCTTTGTCGATATCGACGGTTAAATCATCGGGATTTGCACCCTGATCCAACCTCATCAATACATCAGCTGTTTTACCATAAGGTCCTTTTTCATCTGCTGCCTTAATGGTTTTTAATAATTCAGCTGCTTCACTATACCTTTCGGTTGCATTTAACAGGCTGTATAAATTAAACTTATCAACCATAATATCCGGATTGGCATTCACCACTGCCTTAGCAGTTTCGACAGCTTCAGCGTTTTTACCGTAAGAAAGCAATTTGTAAGCTGTCTCCATATCCTGTGCTCTGACAAAACTAAACAACAACAAAAACACTCCTAACAAATTCAATTTCTTATACATCATACTTCGTTTAAATTGATTTCTAGATTTAGTTATAACAAATATTAATTATTGATTTGAATCAACCGAATCGGCGCATTTGCTGGAACAAGTCCATCCTTTAAAATTATTCTCTGTCCTTTATCCGAAGCCATAAAGGATGCAAAACCACTTGTTATCCCTTTATGTGTTTCATCAAAGATAAAGTTGGTAAACCTTAACAGCGGATAATTTCTAGATGCCACATATGCCTGATATGGCTTATATGCACGCTTTCCGGCGATTTTTGAAATTCCCAACGGCTTAATTTTTTCAGGAAACAGTTGATTGGCATTGGCATCAAAGCTGGTTATCTGATTGACCCCGACAAACCCAACAGCATCCGGGTGACTGCTGATATAAGTCATCATAGATTGCCCTTTTGGCAGTACATAGACACTCTTACCCATCACATCACCCTTCAGGACTGAATCTCTTAAAAAAGTAATGGTACCACTTCCTTCATTATCCAAAATTACTGATATTTTACGACCGTCACCCCAATCTGTAGTGGTTCCATTGAGGATATTCCTCAGTTGATCCACAGTAATATCATCGACAGGATTCTTAGGATGAACTATCACTGCAATGGCATCTGTAGCTAATCTGACAGTTCGGGGCTCATACTTTTTCTTATCAGAAAAGATTTTGACCTCCCTGGCATCCAATTCCCGGCCTATGATTATTCCCCTTACACTATCATTTAAAAAGGATTGGACAGCGTAAGCTTCATTAGAATAATGAACTGAAATTGAAGCGTCCTTGTACTCGGTCGTGAATATCTGAACCTCACTATCCACCATAGATTTATACAGGCTGTCTGCAGCAATAACGGCAGACCCCGAAGTTGTAGTATCCTGAGGTGTTTTTGGTGCAGAGTTCTTTTTACAGGAAAATAGTATAAAAATGCTCAGACACCATATTATCCAAATTAAATTATACTGAATCCTCTTCATTTTTATTTCCTTTTATTTTAAAGTATAATCTGAACAATCTAAACAAACCGTAAATTATCAGTAACCCACCGAAAATTTTCAACATCGGTGCATCATCTTCAGGTAAAACAATCCATTCTGCAAGTATCGCAACACCCAAAGATGTAAAAAATACACCTATGATTAGGGCTAAAACAGAAGCTAATAGCTGAAAGGAATGGCTAATTGATTTTCTCTGAGTTGTCAACTTTCTTTTTTTCTCAAAAACAAAATAGCAATAGGGAAGAATTCCTTATTGCCATTTTTTTATTAAATATTTAACAAGTAATTATTCTCCCTCTAACTTAAAGGTAACAGGCAGTGTATATTGTACACGTACATTTTTACCGTTTTGTTTTCCCGGCTTCCAGTTAGGCATCTTTTTCACTACGCGCATTGCTTCATCACCTGCTCCTCCTCCTACTCCGTCACGTACTACCTTAACGTTTTCTATACTTCCATTTTTCTCTACAGTAAACTGTATGATTACCTTACCTTGCAAGCCATTATTTCTTGCTTCAGACGGATATTTCAGATTTTCGCCTATCCATTTGTACATGGCTCCTATTCCACCCGGGAATTCAGGTTGTTGCTCTACGATTAAAAAGATTTTATTTTCGTCTTCTACCTTTGCGACTACTTTTTTCTCACCTTGATCAAAGAGCCCGGGAGCTGCATCTGCATTTGCATCAATTTTTATCGCCGCATTAGGGTCTCCTTCGACTGTCTTGGTACCGGGGTCTTTTTTCTCCAGATCCTTAACGGTAGCCATTTCCACCTCTTCAGCAACAATTTCCTTCACGACAGGAGGTACATACTGCACGGAGGCTCTTTCCGGCGGCGGAGGGGGTGCAGGCTGCTCCGGTGGTGGTGGCTCTTCCTGATCCATAGGCGGAGGCGGTTCAAGATTGGCAATATTAGCTTCTACTTCAATTGTTTTTTGAGGAAACATATCCATCAATTTATTCTTAATGTAAGAATAGCTTAATATCGCAGTAGCTAACAATACCGTGATTAACAAGGCACGCCCCAGAATCTTAGGATACCTTTTGCGAAGATCATAGGCACCATATGCCTTATTTCGACCATCAAAAATGATGTCGAGTATATCAGCTTTTAATATTTCTTCACTTTTCATAAGATCGTTTTAATTTTATAACGTATGTTTAAGTTGATTTGTTTCATTATTCAACTATTTTTTACGTTATATTTTTAATTTACTGCCGGCGGAGCTCCACCCGCATTTTTAAACTGATCAATTAAACTCATTTCCTGAGGGGTAACAGGTACGACTGTATAGGTTCCAATCTCATCAATAGCCATTTCGTCCAATATATCAATCAGGTTGCTATAATTGGAATCATTCGTTGGTTTAATGATGATGACGACTGATTTTATTTTATCCGTAGGCAAGATAGCTGCTTCTACCTTTTTCTTTTTATCAAGAATAATATTTCGGATGTTGGTATAATCTGTATTTTTAATCTCAGGGCTTTGCAGACCTTCATAGTACCAGATTGTATTATTAGCACCCAGAATCAAAGTCAGTACTTTAGCCGCCGGAACTTCCGGTGGTGGCGGATCATCAGGATTCCTTTCCACCGGCATATTGATTTGCATCGCCTGTGGCTTATTCATAGTCGTAGTCAACATAAAGAAAGTAATAAGCAAAAAAGCCAAATCCACCATCGGTGTCAGGTCCACCCGTGTGGACATTTTCTTGGTCTTTTTTTTCCCTCCTTTCTTATTTCCGCCCGTGCTGGCGGTATCCATTTGTGCCATAACTATCGGTTATTTTACAAAGTTTATTTTTTATTTTTCTTCTTCTTCGCCTTCCTTTTGATTTGGGTTGGCCTTTAAGCTCGTAACGGCATAAAATTTATGCCCCTGAATCTTTTTGTTTGCCAAAGTAGAAAACACCGCTCTTACTACCGGGTATTTTACACCTCCGTCACCTTTAACAGACAGGCGGGCTTCCGGATTGACTAATCGAGCATACGCTACCCATTTAAACAACTCATTACTATCTGTCAGAGTCGTGTCCACAGGTATTCCCGGCGACTTAAATGATTTCTGATCAGCAGGCTGAAGATTCAGGAAGGACTTTAATTGATTAAATGGAACTCCAACACCGGAACTCAGTGCAAAGTTTTGCTTTTCAGCAGGAGTTAAACCCAATCGCATACTTCTGTCGATGGAATCAATCAAAGCATGTTTGGTAGGGATACCGTCCATATCAAAAAAGACCCTTCCATTTTTATCAATTGTAATAGTGATAATGTTAGTCTCAGCGACCTTCGTATCCGATATGGAAGCAGGAGTAACCACTTCAACCGGATCCGGTGGTTTAAACTTAGTAGCCAACATAAAGAAGGTCAAAAGAAGAAAGGATACATCACACATCGCAGTCATGTCGATGGCTGTACTCTTCCTCGCTATTTTTTTCTTAGGCATTTTAGTTAATTTTTACGATTATAAAACGGGAAAAACTCCCATTGTCCGATTACTTACTCTGTGCAACAAACTGCTGCTGCATGCTGTACCCCGCCTCGTCTATACGGTAAGTCATGCCATCAATTCTGGTCGTAAAATAACTATATGAAACAATCGCAATTGCTGATGTCGTAATACCCAAAGCCGTATTAATCAAAGCCTCAGAAATACCGGTAGCCAATGCTGATGCATCCGGCGCTCCACTGTGAGCCATACCGGCAAATGCCCGAATCATACCCAATACCGTCCCGATCAAACCGACCAATGTGGCAATCGTAGCAATAGTAGCGATGATAGGTAAGTTTTGCTCAAGACTTGGCAATTCAAGAGAGGTTGATTCTTCCAGTTCCTTTTGAATAGCTGCTACTTTCTGCTCTCTATCCATATCTGTTGCATTTGATACCATACCATAAGTAGTCAAACCCGATCGAATAACATTGGCAACCGAACCCTTTTGTTTGTCACAAGCCGCTATGGCAGTTTTAATATCTCCATTTGCAAGAGAATACTGGACGTTCCGTACAAATTTATCAACAGAACCTACTCCTGCAGCTTTGATGATCGTAAATAATCTCTCAATTGAAAAAATAATCGTAATGAATAATAGTCCCAAGAGAATAGGAACGATAAAACCACCTTTATAAATCACACCTAAGTAATCACCTGGTAGTGGATCTAAATCCGGATTTCCGTCCTTAAAGTGACTTGGGTCACCAAAGACAAATTTGTAAAGAAGATAACCCAACAAAAAGGCTATCGGAATAACGATAAACGGTAATATTCCAGCAATTCCTGTACCTTTCTCATTTTTTTTCGGTGCGTTTGCCATATTAAATCTTTTTTAACTTTTACAATGATTATTAAAACAAAGAATAAGTAGCAAATATATTTTTTTGATTACAACTAAACAAAATAATCTTTATAAATAAATGTAAAATTAAAACACTAATTTGAGTTTAACTTCATAATCCACATAATTATCAATCATTTATAATTTATTCAAAATATTATTATCATTTTATTTTTATTTTGTTAATGGCTATTTGTCCCATATATTTTCTGCCAAACATGATTTTTAAGGTAAATTTTGTGCCGCAATCATTTACTCTGACTCCTCGATTTATCAAAATTACTTTTCTTTCAATCAGGCCCAAAAGCTTTTTAAGTCTTTTTTATCCTCTTTATTTAGATATAATCATTTATTTCTTTTATTCTTCAGAAAATTACCTTTTGTTTTCTATATTTAACCTTCTAATATTTTAATTCATTTTTGTAATAAAGCCATTATGAATGGAGGAGAAATCATTGCACATCTGTTGCTAAGACACGACGTAAAGTATTTATTTACTCTATGCGGAGGGCACATTTCTCCTATTTTCGTTGCAGCTGAAAGAATTGGCATAAAGGTTGTCGATACCAGGCATGAGGTCAATGCAGTTTTTGCAGCCGATGCTGTATCCCGACTGACTAATACTCCGGGAGTTGCCGCTGTCACCGCCGGTCCCGGCGTAACCAATACGATTACAGCCGTTAAAAATGCCTATCTTGCTCAGTCACCTCTTATTCTTCTGGGCGGAGCTGCTGCTACCATTCTGAAAGGTCGTGGCAGCCTCCAGGACATTGATCAGCTCTCTATTATGAAGTCTGTATGCAAATGGAGTGCCACTATTAAACACGTTAAAGACATCATCCCCACCATTGAAGAAGCGTTTTACAGAGCACAGGAAGGAGTCCCCGGTCCGGTATTTGTAGAATGCCCTATTGATATCTTATATGATGAGAAGATGGTACGCGAATGGTATGGCGTTAAAAGCAAAGATAACCCGTCACGTAATTTGAAAGATAGATTCCTCCAATGGTATGTCAATCGCCATGCAAACAAACTATTCAGCGGAAAACCGGCCAACATCCCTAATAATTATCAATGTAAGCCCTTCAGTTTTCCGCTTCACCAACAATCCGATATAAAAAAAACCATATCTCTTATAAATAAATCAAAAAAGCCTGTCCTCATCATAGGCAGTGGAGCCATGATGCAATCCTCCAAAGCCCTGCAACTGGCTCAGGCTGTCAAATCCCTTGGAATCCCGGCATATCTGAGCGGGATGGCCAGAGGCTTGCTCGGCAAGGAAAATAATATTCAGATGCGTCACCGCAGAAAAGAGGCTATCAAAAAGTCCGATTTGATCATTCTGGCCGGTGTGCCCAATGACTTTCGTATGGACTATGGCAACCATATAGGCGGCAGGAAATTTATCTCCATCAACAGATGTAAAAAAGATCTGCTGAAAAACAAACGTCCAACGCTGCCCATCCATGCCGACCCGATGGACTTCCTGATTGACCTCGGCAACCAGTACCATACTGACTGTGCCGATTGGATCTCTACCTTACTCGAATTAAACAACCAAAGGGAAGCAGAAATAGAAAAGCAGGCACTTGAAGCATACCCACAGGGCATCAACCCATTAGCACTTTTTAAACAGCTGGATGAAGACCTGGATGAAGATGTTATTTTAATTGCCGATGGTGGTGATTTCGTCGCTACTGCATCCTACATCCTGAGACCAAGATCTCCCCTCAGCTGGTTAGACCCCGGGGTATATGGCACCCTTGGTGTGGGAGCCGGATTTGCACTTGGAGCACAACTGGTTTATCCTGAAAAGCAGGTTTATATTATATATGGTGACGGCAGTTCGGGATACAGTCTGATGGAATACGATACCTTCCGCAGATTTAACCTGCCTGTCATTTCTATCATAGGTAATGATGCATGCTGGAGTCAGATAGCAAGGGATCAGGTGGAGTTTTTAAAAAGTGATTGCGCGATGAATCTTGCACACAGTGACTATCAGATGGTAGGTCAGGCTTTCGGCGGTGATGGTATCCGTGTACACGATATGGCAAATTGGCAAGAGGCATTTTCCCTGGCCATGAAAAGTCATAAAATGGGGATTCCCTTTATAATCAATGCTATCATCGGCAAATCTGACTTTAGAAAAGGTTCTATCAGTATATGATTCATTTATAAACTTATAAAAAATGTCATCAACCTCTTCTATTCCTGTTCCGGCTCAATCAACTTTAATAGTTATTGATGTTCAGGAAAGGTTATTGCCTGTCATGCAGGAGGCTGACCTCCTGATTACCAACATTCAGAAGTTATTGGACGGTGCTACAATCCTTGGGGTAAACACCATTCTTACAGAACAATACCCCAAAGGTCTTGGTCCGACTACAACAAAATTAAACATCATACAATCAACGCCTATCCTTCAAAAAGACAGCTTTAGCTGTTTAGCTCAACCGAGTTTCAAAGAAATTTTGGGAAATAACCCGGATCAGCACCTGATCATTTGTGGTATTGAAAGTCATATTTGTGTACTTAAAACTGCACTTGAAGCAAAGGAACAGGGTTATACGGTCCACGTCGTAGCAGATGCAGTGTCATCCAGAACGGTGGAAAACAAAAGCCTTGCGCTTGAAAGAATGCGACAGTCAGGGATATTCATCACATCTGTAGAAATGATCCTCTTTATGCTTATGGAATGCGCCGGAACAGACCAATTCAAATCTATCAGTAAATTGATAAAATAAAGTTATGAAAGTTACCAGATTATTTGATTACTTAACCTACCAGCTGGATAAAAACCCGACAGCTCAGTTTCTTTCTGCAAAATATAAAAACCCCAATGAGTATCACGACTGGAAGCATTTTACCTATCAGGATTTTCAAAATTTTGCTGACAAGGTCAGTCTATTTCTTATTGACCTTGGTTTAAAATCGGGTGATAAAATCGCTCTCATAAGCGACAACAGACCGGAATGGAATTTTGCGGACATAGGTGCTCAACAGATAAGAATCGTATGTGTACCCATTTATCCGACAATTTCAGAGGATGATTATGCCTTTATTTTTAAAGACGCCGGGATTAGTTATGCTTTCGCCGGAAATCAGATCATCTATGATAAAATTTACCCCTTATTAAGTAAAATAGATACTCTGAAAGGTATTCTCACCTTCGATAAGGTCCCGCGGGCAGAATGGTTTTATGATACTATGAACCGGATAGATCATATCAATGAGAAAGAAATTGATCGAAGAAAAGCCTCTGTCACGGAAGACGATGTCGCGACAATTATCTATACTTCAGGCACCACCGGCATCCCCAAGGGTGTTATGTTGACGCATTCCAATATTGTAAATAATTTAACAGGAGTAGCTCAGGTCTTACCTTTCAAAGACGGAGAAAAAGCTTTGAGTTTTCTGCCCCTATGTCACAGTTTTGAGCGGACTGTCTTTTATGCTTATCTCATGATGAACATTCACATTTTTTATGCAGAAAGCCTGGACACGATAGGTGACAATCTCCGTGAAGTACAACCATATTGCTTTACTACTGTACCCAGACTCCTTGAAAAAGTATATGAAAAGATTATGGCAAAAGGAAGTTCACTCAAAGGAATCAAAAAAAGTCTATTCTTCTGGAGTTTGCGTGTAGGAGAGGGATATAAATTAGGCGAAAACCAAGGTCTGATCTATCGATTGAAACTTTCCTTAGCCCGAAAATTGGTTTTTTCCAAGTGGCAGGAAGCTCTGGGCGGGAGGGTAGAGTTTATCGTAACCGGTGCTGCAGCTATGCAACCACGGCTGATCACCCTTTTCAGCGCAGCCGGCATCAATGTCATTGAAGGTTATGGTTTGACGGAGACTTCGCCCGTACTTTCCGTCAACAGGGTTCCGGAAAGAGAACGCTGTCTGGGGACCATCGGCCTTCCATTACCGGGCGTGGAAATTCGACTGGCTGAAGATGGTGAAATCCTCGCACGAGGAAAAAATATTATGAAAGGCTACCACAATCGACCTGATTTAACTGCAGAAGTAATTGACAAGGATGGTTGGTTTTATACCGGAGACATCGGTGTGTGGGTAAATCACTTTGGCCAAAATTTTTTAAAAATTACGGATCGTAAGAAGGAATTGTTTAAGACGGCCGGTGGGAAATACATTGCACCTCAGGCCATTGAAAACAAAATGAAAGAAAGCCGGTTTATAGAACAAATCATGGTTGTCGGCGGAGATGACCGCAAATTTATCGGTGCCCTTATCGTACCTTCTTTCATACAACTGGAAGCATGGGCTGAAAAAAGCGGAATCAGTACAGAAGGCGGGCTTTCTGCCTTAATTCATCGACCGGAAATAATAAATCTTATTCAAAAAGAAGTGGACAGATTAAACCAATCTCTTGGAAAATGGGAACAAATCAAAAGGTTCAAATTAATTTATTCCGAATGGACTATTGAATCGGGTTTGCTCACACCAACTTTAAAGCTGAAGCGGAAGTTGCTTGAATCACACTTTAAGGAAGATATCCGGGCTATTTTTGAACAAGGTGAAGAAGCAACGGAATGACCATTGAACAAAATAATTTTACTTAGCAAAGAATTATAGCTGCAATCACCATGCCAAAAAATTAGAGCTATTTCCGCTAAAAATTCAGATCTGCTTCTTTAATTCCAGGAAAAAGCCACCACCGCCGGCACCGCAAATTTTATAAAAACCATCATAATCAGAAAGTTTTTTCTCCCAGGCTTTTATTTTGTTAAGTGGGATAAATTCAGTCATCCACACGAGTTGAAAATAACTGATTTCAAAATAGTGCTGATACAAAGCTTTCAAATCACCCTCAAGGCAGGCACGAATAGCCTGTGTCACAGCAGGTATCAGGATTTCTCTGACCTTTTCGTCAAACATCTTATCTTGCATCTTATCGGCAAAAAATCTGATATAATATGAACCCTTCCTGGGTATCCCGGAATCTACTAAATTGAAGGATTGGATAACTTTTTTCTCCAGGTTGACCGCTTTCGGTTGTCCGTCATCTATATGAAATGGTTGGTTGAAATAGGATATTAATGGGTCGATACCCGAACTTGCTCCATGAAAAAAAGTTTCGATCTTTGCCAGGTCTTCACGAATCACCTCTTTATCCTGATGCACTATCTCAGCATATCGGGTATAGACAGCTGCAGAATATGCACCCGAAGAGCCGACACCATAACCTACCGGAATATTTGAAGCAAATGACCACCCATCCCGGACATCCGTCAAAAATAAGTTATGATCAAATAAATTGTGAAACTTCTGAGTACGTAAGTAATCTGCAAACTTAAATAAGTCTGTTCCCTCAAACTGTTGACTTCCCTGTGCCCAGCCACCTGAATACTGCGTCCAGGGTATAGCCAAACCGTCACTACCCCACAGTAAGGAATGTTCACCGAAGAGAATAACTTTTGAAGGAAATGTCCGCATGCATTTCAGAATAAGGAGCGAAGATAAGGGGTAATCAATCAAATCCTTAAAAAATTCCGGAAAATCTATAATTTCTTCAAAACATTGAAAATAATCCGAATTGCCGAAGACTGAATCATAATATCGTATATAACCTTCTTTTTCCGGGATTCCAATCTCATATTCATTCAATATGATCCGGATCGAATGAGATTGTCAGATTATGCATTCCTTTCCCTTTCTGTGTCTATTGTGCTATCTTTGCACTTTTAAAGGGTATTCTATGTCGTCAGATATCAGACTTTTGTCAAAAGAAAAATTAATTGATTGGTTAGAATCAGTCAATGAACCAAAATTTAGGGCCAATCAGGTATTTGAGTGGATTTGGCAGAAACATGCCAAGACCTTTCAGGAAATGACAAGTTTACCGACTTCTTTGCGGGAAAAATTAGCCGAGAATTTTATCTTTCAGCCCATGGAGATTGACCTCATCCAGAAAAGTAGTGACGGCACCATCAAATCCCGCCTAAGGCTGCATGACGGACACCTGATAGAAACAGTTCTTATACCTGTTCCAGAAGAAAACCGGTTTACCGCCTGCGTTTCATCTCAGGTCGGATGCAGCCTTGCCTGTAAATTCTGTGCCACTGGTATGATGGGTAGGATACGCAACTTAGATTTTCCCGAAATCATAGATCAGGTAATCCACGTCAACCGTCAGGCTCTCGAATATTTCGACCATCCACTGACCAATATTGTGTACATGGGGATGGGTGAACCTATGCTCAACTATAGCAACACCCTTAAAAGTGTAGAAATCATCACTTCTCCAAAAGGACTTGGAATGTCACCATCCCGTATCACCATCAGCACTGCCGGGATCGCCAAAATGATTAAAAGGCTTGCTGACGACGGTGTCAAGGCCAATCTTGCCCTCAGCCTTCACGCCGCAAATGATGCCAAAAGAAATGAAATCATGCCCATCAATGATCAGAACGGAATTCGGGTGCTGATGGAGGCCCTTAAATATTTTTATCAAAAAACAAAAAACCGCATCACCTTTGAATACCTGGCACTGAGGGGATTCAATGACCAAAATGAAGATGCAATAGAATTAGCCGGACTCACCCATGACTTTCCGGTTAGAGTAAACATCATAGAATACAACACGGTGGAAGGTATCGACTTTCAAAAGTCAAATGCGGATCAACTGAATAAATTCGTCCATACGCTTGTAAAAAATAAGGTAAACGTCACTGTAAGAAGAAGTAGAGGAAAAGATATAGATGCAGCCTGTGGGCAACTTGCAAATAAATAAGAAATTGTCATTTTTCCAGTTAATTCACGAAAAGAACGGAATATGAAAAGGGTAAACCAAGTACCGGCATACCACAGGTGGATATATCACAACCATCAGAATAAACATTTATGGACCTGAACTTGTCTTACATTTAATAATTGACAAAATCAGTTTAGAATTCAATTTAGAACAGTTAATAAAATGAACGATATTCTTTTTAATATACGTCACATTCGTCAGCGAATAACCGATGCTTGTATTAAATGCGGCAGAAACCCATCAGAGGTGAGACTTTTAATGGCGACCAAAACCGTTGCTCCGGATAGAATCATTACTGCATTTGAATCGGGTGAAACATTGATTGGTGAAAACAAATTACAAGAAATAAAAGAAAAATATGACGCACTGAAAGACTATTCACATGAACAGCATTTCATTGGGCACCTGCAAACAAATAAAATAAAGGAAATCATCAGATACAACGTAGATTGTGTGCAATCCGTTGACAGGCAGGAGCTGGCAATTAAGCTAAATGACAGACTGAAAAGAGAGAGAAGAAATCTTGACATCCTTGTTCAGGTCAACACCTCAGGTGAAGCATCAAAATTTGGCGTTAGCCCTGATAAGGCCGTCGAACTGGTGAAACAAATAGCTGCTTTAGACCATCTTCATATCAAAGGGTTGATGACTATTGGACTTTTCAGCGACGATCCTGAAGAAACCCGCCCCTGTTTTACGCTATTAAGCCAGCTTCGCCAACAAATCATTAACCTCAATATAGCCGGTGTAGAAATGAAAGAACTTTCAATGGGGATGAGTGGAGACCTGGAAACCGCTATTGAAGAGGGCGCTACCATAATTCGGGTAGGAACAGCAATATTTGGAAAAAGAGTCTATCCTGACAGTTACTACTGGAATGAACAAAATCCAAATCAGTCATAACAATTTCCATCACTTAGTAATTTGTTGAAATCTTTATAATTAATTATTAAAACAAGAAAACTATGAAGTTAATCAGATATGGAAATGCAGGTGAAGAACGTCCCGGTGTATTATATAAAGGCAGTTATTTGGATACATCCACCTTGTTTTCTGATTATGATGAGCGATTTTTTAGTACGGCAGGTCCTGAAAAACTACAACAATATCTTTTAGAACATGCCGAAACTTTATCTGAGTTACCGGAAGGAGTGAGACTTGGTGCCCCGGTTAGTCGTCCATCGAAGATAGTCTGTATAGGGCTCAATTATAGAGATCATGCTATTGAGACCGGTGCAAAAATACCTGTTGAGCCAATTTTGTTTTTTAAATCCACAACGGCTTTATGTGGCCCCAATGATTCATTGGTTATACCGCTTAACAGTCAAAAAACGGACTGGGAGATAGAGCTGGCGGTTGTCATAGGTAAAAAGGCCTCCAATGTGCCTATGGATCAAGCTGCTGATCATATCGCCGGATATTGTATGATGAATGATTACAGTGAAAGATCGTTTCAAAAAGAAATGGGAGGACAGTTCTGCAAGGGGAAAAGTTGTGATTCATTTGCACCATTGGGTCCATGGATGGCAACACCGGATGAAATCCCCAATCCGGGAAATCTTGCCATGCAATTAAAGGTTAATGGTGTAACCTATCAAAATGGCAATACTTCAGATATGATATTTGATATTCCATTTTTAATATCATATATCAGTCGGTTTATGACCTTACTACCGGGCGACATCATCAGCACCGGTACTCCGGCAGGGGTAGGAGCCGGAACCAAGCCTGTCCCTACCTTTCTAAGGGCAGGTGACGTCATAGATATGAAAATAGAGGGATTGGGTACTTCAAGACAAGTAGCTGTAAGTCATCCCGGAGTCATTTTATAATTTACAGACAATTATTACACCGTACTTTGAATAAGGATATTATTCCGGAAATTTAAAGCCATATGCCGGAATTCTTCCTTCTACATCTTTATAAAAGTTCTTCATTTCTTCCTGAAGAGCATCCCAGCTAATGGTGGAATCAATGGGTGGATGAACTCTGATTTCTTTCGTTCTATGATCAAATGCTACCAAAATAATAGGCACCTCTGCTTTTCTGGCAATATAATAGAACCCGGACTTCAGTTTATCTACCTTTTTTCGGGTACCTTCAGGGGCAATAGTCAACCTGAAAACCTCTTTTTTACTAAAAATATCTGCCACCGTTTCGACGTAGTTATTGCTCTTACTCCTATCTACAGGATAGCCTCCCATCTGTCTGAAAAGGCCTCCAAAAGGCCATCTGAACAAACTATCTTTTCCGACAAAGTTTATCTTTAATTTGATTGAACTGCGAATTAATAGACCCAGCGGAAAGTCCCAGTTGGACGTATGCGGGATAACTATCAGCACGTATTTCTTCAGGGCATTCATGTTCCACCCTATAATCTTCCATCCTAGCATCTTCAAAATCCATGCACTTATCCTGCTCATCTAAACATTTTTGAGTAGCAAATTCATATTACGTCAATCAAAAATAATAAATCGACCGGAAGCTTTTAGCAAAACCTTTTGAATAAATTTAATGGGGTACAGGCTATGATAATTTATTGAGTAGCCGAGTTGTTGACACAGTGTCGACAAGCCTGAAAGAAAATGCTGGGCGATAGAAGCAAAAAAACTAATTATTCTCTTCAATTATTTCCCTTACCCTTTCTTCAGACAAATCTGTAATACTGGCAATAAGTGAAATTTCAATGTTATTTTGATAGCTTTTTAGGACTATTTCTACTTGCTTCTTTTCCATACCTTGTTCCATTCCTTGTTCAAGTCCTTGTTCAAGTCCTTGTTCAATGCCTTCAAGCTTACCCTTCTGTATTAAACGATCTGCAATTGTCATGGCTGTTGATTTTACTTTATCAGGAAATTCAGTAATAAAGTCCTCAAACTCCTCTTCCTCTAAATTAAAATTCTTAAGTGTATAAACAATCATCGCCTGAATATAGTTCCCGTAATAATCCTCATCCAGCCCTATGAAGGCACTGTATAATATCTTTTCGTCTATCTGATCTAAAAATCGTAAAAACTGAAGATGCAGAGCTGTCCTCAACAGTGAATTCTCAATTGCGACAATTTCTTCCTCACTCTTTCCTTTGAGATCAATGAAGATACTTTCAAATTGTGGAAGGTACTTCAACAATACATCTGGAACATTTGCAAAAAAATCAATGGTCTCGGATAATTTCCACTTCTCTTTTCCGTGGTAATAAACAAAAGGAATAATCAACTTTAAGTTTCGCTGATGCCGCCGGCGCTCCTTTATCTGGCTACGGTAAGACAAAGCAAGATACTCCATCAGCTGGAACACTACAAAGCGATCCCGTTGTGACTTTAACTCAACCAAAACAGCCACCCGGACGTTATTCTGTGTTCCCGACAGTGGTATATCAAACAGAACATCTGCAAAGCGATTCTTCAATGATTCTGTTAGAAATGAAGTCTTTACTTGAGTTAACCTTTCAATATCTAGAACATTTCGCAAATGTTCAGGCAGAAAACTATTCAGGAAACTCTTTGCAGCATCTAAATCTGCAAGAATAGTCTTTATAAATACGTCGTGGCTTATATGGGTAAGTGGTGATTTAGACATAATTGAATGATTTGATTTGACAAAATTAAGAAAATATTGAATAAATCAAACCTTCAGGTATTTTTCGCTATGAAGTTAAAAGGAAAGGCATCAGGTCATAGAATCTGATAATTTTTTAATCACATAATTGTAAAAAAAAGAGACTGTCCGAATATGAACAGTCTCCATTATAATGCTTAATAAATTTCTTTTACTTCTCAGCAGCAGCGGCACTCTTCAATGCGCGTGGAATTTCAATGGTAACCACCGGGATACTACCATTTTGCATGATTTCAACTCCTTCCGGAACAATAATATCTTTAATCCTCAAAGACTGACCCAATTCAAGTGAAGAGATATCAACAAATAATTCATCAACTAGATTAGCCGGAACTGTCTTTACTTTTACCTTACGGATGGTCTGCATCAACTTACCACCTATCTTAACTCCGGGGCTAGATCCTTTTGTCTTTAATGGAATCTCCACTGTAACCGGATGATTTTCTACCAATTGAAGGAAATCAATGTGCCGGATAGTGTCCTTAACAGGATGAAACTGGATATCTTTCAAGATAGCTCTTACCTGTGTACCATCTATATTAAGCTCTGCTACTTTGAAATCAGGTGTAAAAACAAGGTGGCGCACTTCAGCTTCAGTTGTCTGGAAGTGAATATTTTCCTTTGAACTGCTGTACAATACACAAGGAATAGCATTGGAAGCTCTAACTTCCTTAGTGGCCTTTTTGCCTACTGATTCTCTTTTATTTCCGTTGATAACTATAGTATTCATCTGCTATTAGTTTAAAACCCATTTATTAAATTGGAGTGCAAAGGTAATTTTATTTTATTTATTGACCAAACAAATGTTTAAAAATCTGTTGTTTATCTCCTGATATTTAATATAATTTTTGAGAACAGTGATATGGTATCTTCCCTTAAGTTGCAAAATAAATACAGTATCCATGCTTGTAACTGTGATAAAATCTATATACTCTGATTTTTTTATATATTTGTTGCTTTAATATGTTTATAAACAAATTTACCTCCAGGCGTCCTTAATTTTAATATTTTATGATCAAAATTCCTTCTCATATAGAAAATTTAGCCCCATATAAGCCGGGAAAGCCGGGTGCCAATATGTTTGGTGATGCCAAACCACAGAGACAAGTTGTCCTCAGCAGCAATGAAAACAACTTCGGCCCAAGCCCACTTGGCATGAAGGCTCTTTCTGAGCAACTGGGTCGAATGAATTTATATCCAGATCCTACCTCAGACGCTCTGAAAGAACAACTTTCCCTTAAAGTCAATTTCCCGAAAGAATGTATTTTACTGGGCAATGGTTCTGATGCAATACTTTACTCCATGTTTAAAGCCTTCTTAGAACCGGGCAAGTCTATGTTAACGTCTCACGGCGCCTTCGTGTCGGCAAAAGTCATGGCACGAATGAACAACGTTCCCTGTGTAGAGGTACCCATGGTGGGAAATCACTGTTTTGATCTGGACGGAATTATTTCCGCAATAGATGCCACTACCGGGCTTATTTATATTGTCAATCCCAATAATCCGACCGGTCAAATGATATCTTACCATGAGATAACATCATTTCTTGATAAGGTTCCAGGACATATTTTAGTTGTTGTGGACGAAGCCTATTCAGAATTTGCAGATGCCTTATCTTCAAATTATCCGGATTGTGCACACCTGGGATATGACAATGTGCTGGTACTCAGGACATTTTCAAAAGCTTACGGATTGGCAGGTCTTCGGCTGGGTTACGCCCTGGGTCCTGAATACATAATACGGGCTTTGACCAAAGTCAAACTTACATTTGACCCCAACCTGGCTGCACAGATAGCAGGACTTGCAAGCCTTCAGGACACATCCTTTTTACAAATGACTATTGACAACAATGTGAGAGAGATGAAAAAACTAACGGATGCTTATAGCCGACTGGGTTTTGACTACATCCCATCGGTAGCCAACTTTATTACTCTTTGCCTTAAGGATGAAGCTGAGGTAGAAACTTATTACCATTCCTTATTGTCCCGCGGCGTTCTCACCAGAAGGTTAGCCTCCTTCGGCTTACCGGACTGCCTGCGTATCTCTATCGGAAAACCAGATGAAAACGACTACATGCTGGAAATGCTGGAAGATGTCAAGAATACAATGAATCAACAATCGTAGTGAATCCGATAAATTTTATTACCGGCATTTTGTTAATTTACACTCCATACAGAATTAGGATTAAATAAAAGATTAAAAGAATAATTTACATACCCTGGCCTGTCCTGTCTCATTAGAAAAAGTGAAGCCTGTCGTATTTTTCGTCACGTATTGCCGTATTATCAGTCAATTGCAAAAAAATTAGTATCTTTGGCCAAATAAACTATGACAAATGTTTCACGACAACTTGCGGCACCTTCGCCAAAAAAAAGGAATGTCCCAGCAAGCTTTTGCGACATTATTGGGGATACCAAGGACAACCTATTCAGAATATGAAAAAGGAAATACAGAACCCAATATCCGGCTATTGACCAGGATTTGTGAGTTGCTGGAAGTATCCCTAGATCGGTTAATAAGTTCAGACCTTACCCTGGATCACACAGAAATATTCCACAATGCAGAACTCAGAATCATGGCCATGACTCGTGACGCCAGTGGGAAAAACAACATCGAATTAGTCGAAACTAAAGCCGAAGCAGGTTATATCACAGGTATGTCCGACCCGGAATACATCGCCGACCTGCCTAAAATATCAATTCCTTATCTTAAAAATGGTCATTATAGGGCCTTTGAGATATCTGGCGACAGCATGCTTCCTGTAGAACCGGGCAGCGTCATCATAAGTCAGTATGTAGAGTCATTACGCGATATTAAAGATGACAAGACCTATATTATTATTACGCATAAAGATGGCGTTATCTACAAAAGAGTAAAGAAAATAGATCGGGAAGCCAGACTTTTGGCCATTTCAGATAACACTAAATACAAACCTTACCTGATTGACTATAATGATATAAAGGAGATGTGGCAATACCAGGCACATCTCGGTTTTTCGGATCTGAAAAAGACTTATGATGATATGTGGGAGGAAAAACTAAACGATATTCATACCAAGGTTGGTCTCATAGTCGATGAATTACAGAAAAAATCAAAGGACGCAAAATAACTCAAATACCAGCTACAGCGCAAGCTATACGGAGACTATAAATTTATGGTAAATGGTGAAATTCAATAATTTATGAAAAAAAGTGGTCAGAAATTTTTTTAAAATAAAAAAAGTACGAAATTTGCCACGCTTTAAAACAAAGCTAAACATAATTCTATAACTTATTATAAACCAATAATTAATGAGAAAAGCAGACTTAGTTGCCACAATTGCAGAGAAATCCGGCATCGCTAAAGTTGATGTTCTGGTGTCAATTGAGCACTTCTTTACAGAAGTTAAGAATACTTTGGCCAATGGAGAAAACGTATATATTAGAGGATTCGGATCATTCGTCATTAAGAAACGAGCTAAGAAAATAGGTCGTCACATTAAGAAAAACGAAGCAATTGAAATACCTGAGCACTTTATTCCTGCTTTTAAACCCGCTAAAACCTTTACGGATCAGGTTAAAAACAATGTAACTGTCGCGCCGGAAATAGAGGAAGATTAATATGTCAAAGGCAGGGCCACCCCATATTACTTTACAGAAATGGATTGCCATTGGTGCTGCCGTGTTGCTTTTCTGTATTCTTTATTTCGGATTCAGTCTGGTTGACAAAAAGAAGAAAAAAGAAATGGACAAGGTCCGGTCTCTGACGACTGAAGCTACCAGTCCGGAAGCATTGCTTAAAGAGGCTAAGGCTAATATATCACACGACACGCTTGAACTGACCGATCGTCTGGAACACTTCTCCAAAGAGGGTGATACCATTGCCATGACAGACAATTTGAAAAGACTTTCAGGTATCTGGTACAGCCAAAAACGATATGGTCTGGCAGGTTATTATGCTCAGAAGGTAGCAGAAATAGAAGATACGCCTCAGGCGTGGTCCATTACAGGCACCAGTTTTGCCACAGGTGTAAAGACACTTGCAGAAGGACCGGAGAGAGATTTTTGTATAAGCAGAGCTATCAAAGCATTTGAACATGCGATTTCACTGGAACCCTCAGTTACGGCACATCGGATTAATCTGGCTTCCATCTATGTAGATGCTCCCCCTAAGGATCAGCCTATGAAAGGAATCCAGATGCTGCTTGAACTCAATAAAAATGAGCCTGACAATACCTCCGTACTAAATCTGCTCGGTCAACTGGCTATCAAAACAGGACAATACGATAAGGCAGTTAAAAGACTTGAAAAGTCACTCGAAATCAACCCTGATAATCCTCAGACTCCCTGCTTGCTAAGCATGGCTTATGAGGGAACAGGACAACACGAAAAAGCACACGCAATGGCTGAAAAATGTCGCCATTGACGTGT
This sequence comes from Saprospiraceae bacterium, assembly GCA_024103005.1. Classification (GTDB taxonomy): domain Bacteria; phylum Bacteroidota; class Bacteroidia; order Chitinophagales; family Saprospiraceae; genus Parvibacillus. The sequence continues at coordinate 44,056 of JAGFJA010000018.1, read as the reverse complement.
CCGATAAAATATATTATTTAACAAAAAAAATCATACGACTATGCCATGTGGTAAAAAACGTAAGAGGCACAAGATAGCCACTCACAAAAGAAAAAAGAGACTGAGAAAGAATCGTCATAAGAAGAAGAACCGTTAAAAGGCCAATAATATCATCCGCATCCCTGCACAGGTGAAAGGCGACAATGGTCTCTTCCCCACATGTGCAGGATGACGGTATTTTTTTTAATTAAAACAATCAGATGTGAATAAAGAACTGATTATTAATTCTTTACCCTCTGAAGTTGAAATAGCCTTAGTGGAAAACAACAAATTGGTTGAAATCCACAAACAAAAAACCAGTAATTCTTATAACGTCGGGGATATTTATCTGGCAAAGGTCAGTAAACTAATGCCCGGTCTGAATGCAGCCTTTCTTGACATCGGAAAAAGAAAAGATGCATTTTTACACTACACAGATCTTGGACCAAAGCTTCCATCCGTCATCGAGTACACCCGTGAGGTCTTAAATAAGACTCCGGGTTTTGATATACACGGGATGAATCTTACAAAAGAGATTCAAAAAAATGGTAAAATCCAGGAAGTCATGGACAAAAAAACCATGCTATTGGTTCAGATCCTGAAGGAACCAATTTCGACGAAGGGACCACGACTTAGTTGTGAAATAACCATTCCCGGTCGATATCTGGTACTCACGCCTTTTTCTAATGCGGTTACCATCTCTAAGAAGATCGTCAACCCTGAAGAAAGAAAAAGATTACAGCTGCTTATTGAAAGCATTAAGCCGCTAAACTTTGGAATAATAGCCAGAACAGCTGCAGAAGGTCATAAAGTTGCTGACCTTCATGACGAAATAAATGCTTTAGTGCAAAAATGGCAGATTATTCAAGCCAATATTGCTGAAGCCAAGGGCCCAAAAAAAGTTTTGAGCGAAGCTGATAAAACGACCAGTATTTTACGTGATTTCCTGACAGATGATTATCACCACATAGCTGTCAATGACAAGGAACTCTACGGCAATATCAGGAATTTTATGTCAAATATCGCTCCGGATAAGCTCAAAATTGTGGAACAATACACCGGAAAGTTGCCAATATTTGAGCACTTCGGCATCAATAAGCAGATAAAAGCATCCTTTGGCAAAACCGCTACCATGAATAGTGGCGCTTATCTAGTAATAGAGCACACCGAAGCCATGCACGTCATTGATGTCAACAGCGGACCTAAAATGTCAAAATCCGAAATGAACAATACGGCTTTGACGGTCAACTTGGAGGCAGCTGAAGAAATCTCCCGGCAATTGAGGCTACGGGATATCGGGGGCCTGATCGTGATTGATTTTATCGACATGAAAAATCCCGATCAAAAAAAGGCTCTCAACAACCGAATGATCGAGCTCATGGAGAAGGATCGCGCACAGCATACCATCCTTCCACTGAGTAAGTTTGGGCTGATGCAGATTACCAGAGAAAGAGTGCGACAGGCATTAACCATCAATACCGATGAGACCTGTCCGACCTGCCAGGGTAGCGGAAAAGTCCAGCCGACCATCTTACTGACTGACGAGATCGAAAGGGATCTGGTCTATTTATTGACCAATAAGTCCATATCCAAGGTCAATCTAAGTGTGCATCCTTATGTGTATGCATATCTGATGAAAGGTCTGTTTAATATCAGGACAAAGTGGTACTTTAAGTACAAAAAATGGATTAACATCCGTCAAAACTCAAATTTTGCCTTGACCGAATATCGATTTTACGATGTCGCAGAGGATGAAATCAGATTTACCTAAGAATTACATTTCAACTTTAGAAAGAAAAGGCGCAGTATCGGGGATGCTGCGCCTTTTTTATTTTTTACTTTCTTTTCCAAGAATTATTCCTTCAGTGTCGCAGCTACACTACTCTAATAACAAATTGTTGTTTAACATACTGACCCGTATAAGCTATGGTTTCTTTCTAATCGTGAGAAATACTACATTCCTGAGACTTATTTATAAAAATAAATTAGAGGAAAACTGATGTTTCTCCATGGCCATCTTTGTAGATAAAATAAAAAAAATCAACATAACTGCCTGCAGATGACAGGAATCCAAGAAAAATTTAAATGTAGTGCAAACATTTAAACAACAAGGATAAGAATCGCGGGTTTCCGCATAAAATGCACCAGCCTGTCGAAATACTTTAGCTTTTAAGCTCTACCTTTACCTGACTATGTGTCAATCTTGGCATATCGGGCATTGGCTTCAATAAATTCGCGGCGTGGAGCGACTTCCTCCCCCATCAACATAGAGAAAACCCGATCACACTCAATGGCATCTTCAATTGTCACCTGACGCAAGGTTCTACGGCTAGGATCCATAGTTGTCTCCCACAGCTGTTCGGCGTTCATCTCTCCAAGACCCTTGTATCGCTGAATCTTGACATTATCGTCATTTTCTTTTTTTGACAGGGCTGCCACAGCTTCCTTTCGGTCATTTTCCGTCCAGGCGTAGATAGACTGACTACCTCTTTTAACCTGATATAGCGGCGGATATGCGATGTATATGTATCCGTTATCCACCAGCGGTCGCATAAACCTGAAGAAGAAGGTAAGGATGAGGGTGGTAATGTGAGAACCGTCCACGTCGGCATCCGTCATAATGACTACCTTGTGGTATCGGAGTTTTTCAATATTGAGAATTTTCTCTCCGTCACGCTCTTCAATACTCACGCCAAGAGCGATAAACATATTTTTTATTTCCTCGTTTTCGTAGATTTTATGCTCCATTGCTTTTTCTACATTGAGGATCTTACCTCTAAGCGGCAAAATTGCCTGAAAGTGCCGATCTCTTCCTTGTTTTGCCGTACCGCCTGCCGAATCTCCCTCCACCAGGAAGATTTCACTTTCAGAAGGGTTCTTATTACTGCAATCAGCCAATTTTCCGGGTAAACCACCGCCGGTCAGGACATTTTTTCGCTGGACCATTTCACGTGCTTTACGGGCGGCCTCTCTTGCAGTTGCTGCCAGGATAACCTTTTCAAGGATTCTTTTGGCTTCAGCCGGATTTTCTTCCAAAAAGTGCTTTAGGGCTTCTCCGACTATCTGGCTGACGATGCTTGTTACTTCAGAGTTGCCAAGCTCTCCCTTCGTCTGACCCTTAAATTGTGGTTCGGGAACTTTAACTGAGATAATAGCGGTCAAACCTTCTCTGAAATCTTCACCGGATACGGCAAATTTTAATTTTTTAAAATATCCGTTGTCTTCACCGTATTGTTTAAACAAACGTGCAATAGCCATCCTGAAACCTCTAACGTGTGTTCCGCCTTCACGGGTGTTAATATTGTTTACATAAGAAAAAATGTTTTCAGAATAAGAAGTATTGTATTGCATGGCTACTTCCACCTCAATGTTTTCTTCTTTTCCGACGACGTGGATCGGATTGTTGATGATAGAAGTACGGGATTTATCAAGATAGGTGACAAATTCGGACAAACCGCCTTCACTGTGATAGGATTCGTTTCTGGTCTTACCGTTTTCATCAGGCCTTTCGTCGATCAGGACTAGAGTCAGTCCCTTATTGAGATAGGCCAGCTCTCGCATACGATTGGATAAAGTCTCAAACTTATACTCGAGGTTCTCAAAAATGCTTGCATCGGGCTTGAAAGTGATGATGGTTCCTGTATCTTCGGCATCTCCGGTAATAATAACTTCAGAGGTCGGCTTGCCGATAGAATATTCCTGCTGATAAATGTGTCCGTTGCGATGTACTTCAGCTTTAAAGTATATAGAAAGTGCATTGACACAGGAAACCCCTACACCATGTAATCCGCCTGAAACCTTGTAGGTGTTTTTGTCAAATTTACCTCCCGCATGGAGAATGGTCATTACGACTTCCAGAGCTGATTTTTTCAGTTTATCATGCATCCCGACAGGGATACCGCGTCCGTTGTCCTTGACAGTAATGGAATTGTCAGGATGTATGGTCGTGATGATTTTATTACAATACCCGGCTAAGTGCTCGTCAATGGAGTTATCAATTACCTCATAAACCAGATGATGAAGACCCTTTGTATCGGTACTCCCAATGTACATACCGGGTCTTTTTCTAACTGCTTCCAGACCTTCTAACGCCTGAATGTTACTCGCATCGTAATTTCCGTTATTCTGAGTTGCTTCAGTATTTTCTGACATATTATATTTCTTCTTTAAAAAGTGCACAAAGATACGACTTTTTTATTACTAATCCAAGCAGGATTTGCCCCTTTTCAAATATATAGAACCTTGATCCATAAATACTTTTAATGAAATGTGAAGAAAGAAAATATTATTAATTCGGGTCATGAATTCCGGCTGAAACATTACAAAAAATAAAACCGGCATAAGTCAAGAGATGGAATAAGATACCTTCCCGGGTATGTGTACACCTGAAACATATTCCGATAAATGAAATCTTATGATTTAGCTAAATGATTGTCTGCCTATCGACTTACTATAAGTTTTCCGGAAAAATATTGCTTTTTATGCCGGTAGGTAATAACATAAAATCCGGAGGGAAGGTCGCGAATAGATACTGTATTATCTTTCAGTTTATCTATCTTAATTACTTCCAGACCAAAGGCGTCTCTCACGGACAATGCACCACCCGGCCCCATATCTATCAACCTGAATTCATTCTGAGCAGGATTGGGATAAAGGCTCAAATGACGCTGAAGGACTTTTTCTGTTTTCAACGGCCAGTTATAAAGGGTATCTCTTTGAGTTGTAAGCACCTTGCGCATGTGGTTAACCTGTCCGGCAGTAAAGAGTGTCTGGCAAATATCATTGGAATAATCCATATAGTTTTCCCACATATCGGGAAGATCATCGGGTTGGTCACTGTTACATGTATTGATATCAGCCCCCGGACAAGAACCTGCTTCCTGAGTTGACAAGACCATTTCAGGCGTGTCATCTATACCGTCATCGCCGCAATCCTCATCTCCATTGATGTGTCTCAGGCCAAAGTAATGACCTATTTCGTGAACGGCAGTCCGCCCGGCTGAAACAAGTCCCTGCAGGTCATCTTTATATGGATTGTTGTTTCCTATTGTCTGATATTGGAGAAATACTCCATCGACTATGCCGTCAACAGACCCTTCCGGCCAATTATCAGGTAAACTCGGATAACGTGGTGGTGTCGCCAATCCTAACAAGGCAGGAAGATATATTCCGAGAAAATTAAATCCGGCATCAGCCACCCAGATATTCAGATACTTATTGGTAGGCCAGGCATCATGACCACCCTTATCAGTAAATTTCATCTGCTCGAAATAATCTAAATTAAAACCTCCGATAATGATGGTTATGTCACCAAAGGTTTCTATATCCGTATGTGTTCTGGTGATTCCGGAAGTCGGGTTCCCGTCCGGATCGGTATCCGCCAGAAAAAACTCAATCTCTGCATCACCGGCAAGTGGTTTAAATATTGCTCGAGTATTAGCCGTATCGGCGTGTCGGTTACGGTATGCATCGTTGAGGACTTTAATTTGGTTATATATACATGAGTCCGGAATATTCTGCTTGTCTGTATTATAAATCACATGGAAAACGACAGGGATTCTATATACTTCCCCACTCCTGGGAGACGGGCTGTTCACGGCATTATTGAAGGCTGCTTGCAGGGATTCGATGTAGCCCGGGAATTTTGCCTCCATTGCTTTATTATACATTTCAGCACCGCATCTGTGGATGGCTGGCACATGCTGGGCATTCACCTGAATACAGTATAAAGAAAAAAGTATTAAAAAGCACACCGCTTTACACCTTACACTTTTCAAAATTGTTGAAACAGCCATTCTTATTTATTTTTTTAAAATACAGAAATAATGGTAAAGACTGAAAATTCAGTATTCAAGCAAAAATGCAGAAACATTCTGATTTTTCATAATTTTATGTACGTAGAAAAACAAATTGCAAGAAGAAACGGATAAGTTTACCATAAAGATAAAAAAGGCGAATAGCGTAGCTGCTAATTACATCATCAGCTCAAGATTGGTCCGTGCATTCTTTAACTCAGCCAAAGCATGCTGATCATGCATTTTGCCTGCCATAAAAATTCCTTCGTCATAAATATTGAGGGCGTCTTCTACCTTACCTAATTCTTCATACAGCTTGGCTAAGTGATAATACAAGCCCACATAGGAAGGATTTGTCCTTTGGAGAGTGAGATAATAATTCAAAGCCTGATCTAACATATTTAAGCTTTCGTATTCCTTGGCAATTGCAAAGAGAATAAAACTGTCATTCGGATCATCTTCAAGAAGCTTCATCAAATCAATCATTCTTTGCGTCATCATAATGCTTCAAATTGTCAAAATTTCACCCCGGCAAATCACAAATTATATTTTGATATCATGTGCTATCCTGTTTATCAGATAGCATTACCGGATATTTATCTTTTGGGTTTAATAATCCTACTTTTTGAACTATTTTTCTTTGTCTCGTAAATATACTTCAATTTTTCAAAAATATGTCATTTTTTAAGTTTATTTCAGCTGTGATTAAATTTCATTGAAGACCCGGTTTGAAAATAAACTAATCTTTATTTGTCGCTTGTATAAAGGTCGATTTTATCTGCCCTGCATAAAGCAGAAAGCATTCATCAAAGTTGTTTTAAAGATTAAATAAAATAAAAAAGGCGGGCAACAATCCCGCCAGGTATCTATTTTTCACAATATCTAAAAGTCAAGTTGTCCACGGATCTCGCCATTTGGATAATTTTCGGTCTGAATATTGATATAAAGACCATTTTGTTCCAGAGTAGTACCTAATGAATCTGGTACTGTCCATGACTCTGTAATACTTCCTGTTGTGCTGCCGGAAGACTGAATGTTTTTCACGGCGGGGCCGTTAGTATTGCGACTTCCCTTATAAAACCTCATACCATTCAAATCGCTGCTCAGGCCTGTCCAGGTTACAGTATAATCCAAAACCCTTGTTGCTTTGTTGTATTTGGCAGTTATGGTACCGGTGGCAGAAGAGTTGTTACTCGGTACAACTTGTGTTCCCTTCATCGGCAGATTATTAGCCTCCAAAATTTCTTCAGCATCCGGTGTACATGATATTATTGAAAAAGATAATAATAAAAATAATAATAAAACCTTGTTCTTAGACATAAACGTTTAATTTTCAGTTAATAAATATAACAATAAAAGGATGGTAAAACTGCTATCAGGTGAAATGGTCGGGTGTTATAACGCTTAATTTATTTATTTCATTACGCAAAAGTACAAATATTATAAATAATTTTAATATAATAAACAGGTTATTTTTTTGCAATGGAGGATTCAAATCGAGTACTTATGGAATTACCCGCATCATCTACCACCGTGAGCGTGTGAAATCCCGCCGGAATCAGTGTGGACATTTCGTTTTTACCCTTCGTAGAGCCTATAAACCGATCGTCCAGATGCCAGTAAAGAATTGCGTCCGGAGATTTATGTGCTACAACAAAAGTAACCGGATTAATATGACTGTCAGCGTCTTTGGGAAGATAAATTTTTCTGATGTTATTTGGATAAATAAATTCCATGACAGGATGGCGTGATTCGGATGAGCTGCCGCATCCCGGCAAAAATGGAGGTGGTTGGGTATATGCTGGATGTTTTTGCGAAAAATAATATTGCTGGGCCGGAGACAGGATAAAATAATCTTTGAACTGCATTTCAAACGGGCTATAGCAGTCAGAATTGACTCGAAAGTTACCGGATTTATTCAGGGCTATCCTCTTATCATAAGAGCACAGTGGCAATAGGTGTGCGCATCGGGGCACTTCCAGGGAATCTACCGGGCAAGCTGCACCGGGTGACAAACTGCTGTTTTTGCAAACCGGGATTTTTTTAATCGCATCAAAGGGCTTGACAAACCACGGTGAAGGCGGAAGTAAATCAAAGGCAGAAAACAAAAGCGGGGCAGCCGTTTCAAGGCCTATCACACCCGGACGACCTTCACCATCCGCATTACCTATCCACACTCCAACAACATACCGCGAAGTTACACCTATGCTCCAGGCATCCCGGAAGCCAATAGAAGTGCCGGTTTTCCAGGCAACTCTCTGTGAACCGGCTATATTCTTCCAGTTTTCAAACTTATCGGGTCTGGTGTTTTCGCTAAGGGCCTGAAATATCAAATACAATGAGCCGGCATCCATGACTGACGGATGAGATGATTCCTGCGGTTCATTTTCATCCTTATGGCCAAAATGCAAAGGGTGGATTGAGTCGGGATTATATTTTCCGGAATGACTTGTATAGAAATTAAGTATTCTGGCACAGCTTGCATAAGCACCGCACAGTTCCCACAATGTCGATTCTCCGCCGCCAATAATGAGGGACAGTCCATAGTGGTCAGCGGTTTTATCCAGATGATTTAGCCCTAGTAATCTCAGGTTGTTCAGGCATCTGGCGATATTGTATTGCTTTAGCAGCAGGACAAAAGGAATATTCAGTGATTTACGAAGAGATACATCCAGTGGGGCTACTCCTTCAAAATCGTAAGTAAAGTTATCGGGCTTAAAACCATCTATGTTCACCGGAATATCTGTCAGCAGAGATTTAGTGGTGACCATACCATCCTGAACAGCCATCATGGCAAGGAAGGGTTTTAATAAACTTCCTGTGCTTCTACTTGACTGGATAATATCAACCTGCTCACCGTGGATTGCTCCGGTATGCGGGATATTTCCGATATAAGCCAAAACATCTCCGCTTTGGATGTCAGCAACACAGATAGCTGCATTGTGTACCTGATTTACTTTTAGTACAGTTCCATAATTTATCAATAAATCAGACAATCTTTTTTGCAACCTTGAGTCGATAGACGATTTAAGGAAAAAGCGATGCGTAGCCTGTTGCATTGACAATAATAAATGGGGAGCCAGATTGGGCATGGCAAATGGTTTATCCGGCAATGGCTCTTCCAGATAAAGCGTCAGATCGTTTTTTGAAAACAGCCCATTGTCTGCCAATCGACTTAGAAGATTGTTTCTCTTCTCTAAAAGTTTTGTTCTATTCTTTCCCAGATGTATTAGTGCCGGATTATTTGGCAGAACAGCAAGCAGGGCAGCTTCTGCCCAGGTAAGATCCTTGTTATGTTTGCCAAAATATCGCCAGGTTGCTGCTCCGTATCCTACCGTATTACCTCCAAAGGGAGCATGAGCAGCATACATCCTCAAGATTTCTTCTTTCGAATAGGAGCATTCCAGGCGAATTGCCAAAATTATTTCCCATACTTTATCAAAAATGTTTCGTGCTTTATGCCCCCGATAAAGGCTAATTGCCTGCATCGTTATGGTGGATGCACCGGATACAACACGGCGATGACGCAGATTATTACGCGTAGCGCGAGCAAGTGACCTGAGGTTGACTCCAAAATGTCTGAAAAAATACCGATCCTCATAGGCGACCAAGGCTGCAACATATTTGGCCGAAAGTGTGTCCAGACCCCCTTCCGGCGGAAATCTCCACTGACCATCTCCGGCAATTCGTGCGCCTAAAAGATTACCATCCCTATCCTCTAAAATGGTACTGTATGTCGGATGAAACAACTGACGTGGTAATGAAAAATAAAACAGAATCATCATTATCCCGCACAAAACCGCAGAGTACCTGTTAAATATCAGCTTTCGCATAAAAGCAAAATTAACTCAATTCTTTCAATAAAATGGTCTGCCAGGGAAGTATGGGATGAGGGATCGCTCCGGGAATTTTATGAGCATTGCAACTAAATAACGATTTATTAAGACAAGTTTAAAAAATTTGTTTAAACTTTGTGTCGTTAATTGAAGTCAAAAATCTTGAAATAAATCAAATAAACAATCAAAATCAAATAGAATGAGTAATCTAATTAAAGCAGCTTCGTTTATCATCCTGTTCTTTGTATTTTCTTCCGTCCATGCCCAATCAACCAGCCAGGTAAGTAAAGGAGCAGCTCTTAACAAGCAGACAACATCCGTCACTCCAAAGAAAAAATCTCATGGTCAATCCTTATTTGCCAAACTAGATGTAAACAAGGACGGTAAGATTACCAGAGAAGAGGCAAAAAACAGCAATTTACAGGTGGTAATTAAAAATTTTGACAATCTGGATACCAATAAAGACGGCAGCCTTACAAATACTGAATTAAAGGGGCTTAGAAACCGATCAAAGTTTGAAAAAAAGAAATAATCCATCCAGATAAAAAATTATGCCGGGTGTAATATTCGGTGAATTTGTGAGAGTGCATGAGTGGTAACGGGTGAGCAGTTGCCACTCATTTTTTTTCGGCTTGTTCTTTTCGATAATTATTGTCATCGGGATTATTGTACCGGATTATACAAGTGATGACAAAGACGGATTCAGAAAACTTCGGCAAAAAAGTCAATTTTCCTTAATGTCAACCTTATTTACCGGTCTTGTGAAGGTTGGAAACTGTTTTCTTGACACTCAGAATATTTTTCTGTTTTCTGAGCAATCGAATTTGAAGAAATGCCTGCCATTCCATCAACAAAAAGCGTGACGCTTCGCCTGAAATAAATATCAGGATTGAAAATAAGAATAAAATATTCCTCACCCTGGAAATCACATCAATATATTCACTGTAGAATGGTATTATGACAAGTACCTCGATTGCCATAATTATCATGGTAGATATGACACCTGCAATGAAAAAGACGCGTGTCGGAAGCACAAGTTTTCGATACCGGTGCATCAGATTGTCTTTGAAGAAAAAGCGCACATTAGGCTCGTCAGGGTTCATAGAAAGCAACTGAGTCGTGATTTTTTCAGATTCTTCTACTTTACCTGTCTGATAAAGCGAAACTGCTTTTTTCATCAAAAGATTAAAATATATATCCACCCCAAGTAATTCGGAGTAGTTGCTTGTAATGGTGGCTTCTATAGCATCGTCTATATGGAGTAAAACTTCCGCATACTTCCCCATTTCAAAAAGGGCTTCGATGTAGCATACATAAAGTTCAAATCGCTGTCTTATATCTAAGCGGGTAATAGTGTCCCTGTAGTCTTCATAAAAATGAACCATCTCTCTATATGAGCCGGATTCAATCGCAAGGAAGCGATCAAAAACAGATTGATCCGAAATATGGATATAGGTCATTTAAATTAATTTAAACAAAACAGGACGACTTGGCGAAACATCTAATTGTATATTAAGCAACTGTAAATTTAGTAAATACAATCCATCTTTGACTGAATTTTCTACAAAAATTAATTCAGTAATCGTAGCGCTGCTTCTCACCTCCTCTCCCGGATAATTCCAAAAAGCTTTATGGGCACTCAGCTTACCCTCATCTTTTTCCCTATCGACACTAGGAAGGTCAATAAGTAAGTGGCGGATACCTTTGGATACGATATACCCCATGGCTGATACGCTCAGGTATGGCGGGTTGGTGTTGCTGTAATCCTTATTTTTCTTGTCATCTCCATTAGGCAGCGTCCGGATAATCAGTGCATCTTCACCTTCCGGCTCCCACAATGCTTCCAGATGTTCTCTTTGAATAACTTTATCTCCATCTTCCATCATTTGAGGGAAGATACTGATCAGCTGGCCAAGATGAAATTGTGGTTGATAGCATTGATTTATATAATATGGTTCGAGAGAGATATGGCCTACACATTCGGTGTGGGTACCATTCCCATGAGGATTGATATTGACATTAAAAAAATTAACCGGGCTGCCTTGGGCAGTACTTCCGACAAAATCTCCTGACCGGAGCGGGCTTGCATAAAAATAGGGTGCTTCAAAGCAATTAACCTGCGGATATCCGCTATGGAGAGGCATAGAAAGATCTATGGCATGTTCGGTATCTGCACGATATCTACGACCATTTATTTCTATGGAAAGTTCAATATTTCTTATGTTTGTGTCCAATTATCTGTTTCTTATAAAAATTCAACAAGGGTATTCTTTGTTTCAAAATTATTAAATTATTCCGATTCGTCGCCATCCGCATTGATATTAACCGAAAAAACAAATGCTATGTCTAAACCGCTTTTTATCGTCATCGAAGGAATTGATGGCAGTGGCAAGTCAACACAAATTGACCTCCTTGAAAAAGCATTTCATTACCATGGACATAAGGCTGTTATCACCGGCGAACCGACAGACGGGCTGATCGGCTCTACTATCCGCCAAATAATGGGAGGCAAACTGGTTACAGATCCTTCTGTGGTCGCTGCACTTTACCTTGCCGACAGGCTGGACCACATTACACATCCCGATACCGGTATGCTTGACGTATTAAAGCAGGGCAGCCACATCATAGCCAGCAGATATTACTTCTCCTCCTATGCCTTTCAGGGAGAATATGTTCCTTTAAAATGGCTTATCGATGCTAATAATTTATGCAAGGAATATCTCACGGCAGATATTACTTTTTACATCAATATAGAACCTTCTATCTGCTATCAAAGACTCATTTCAACAAGGGAATCACTTGATATTTATGAGAATCCGAAAAAACTCCAGCGCACTCATGAAGAATATCTCAGAGCCTTTGAGGAAGCCGGTGAAGGAGAAAATATTGTTCTGCTGGACGGAACGCTGTCCCCGGACAATCTGCACAAAGAAATCTGGTCACATATTACCAGGATGATCCATTCATAGCAAGTAGCTTATTATGGTACACTACCATTTAGTTATAGGGTTTTATATCATTTTATAGGCAATTACATTACCACAACTGCTTTCTCTCCTTTGTCCGTAAACTGACCAATTGGCTGTGTAAATTCATGGTAACCGTGATCAGTCAACAGCTTCTGCACCGACGATAAGCTTTCTGGCGATACGGCAATGAGTAATCCTCCGTTGGTCTGTGGATCAGGCAACAACTGAAATGCCTCCAGAGCGTTGACATTACCGCCTAAATGAATTTTATCGCCATAACCATTCCAGTTGCGATAAGTAGCATCCGGAAAAACATTTTGTGAAAGATAATGGCTTACATTAAGTCGAGGTATATTCTTGTAGTTCAATTCAGCCGTTAATCCGGATTCGGTGGCCATCTCGACAAGGTGACCACCCAATCCAAAACCGGTCACATCCGTCATTGCATGAACACCCGCCATAGCCCCCAGTTGTCGGCCAATGCTGTTAGTTCTCGTTAGTTGGTGATAAAAAGTGTCTCTGTCTTCATTTGAGATTACACCTTTTTTGGCGGCTGTGGCGTATATGCCTATACCTATTGGTTTGGTAAGCAGCATGAGGTCTCCCGGCTGTGCTCCGTTATTTTGTTTTAAATGATTCACGGGCACCAGACCATTGACTGCGAGTCCGAAGATCGGTTCCGGAGTATCTATGCTATGACCACCTGCTAAAGGAATGCCTGCTTCCAAACATATACTTCTGCCGCCTTCCATTACCTGTCGGGCCACTTCTACCGGCAGCTTTTCGATAGGCCAGCCCAGGATAGCCAAGGCAAGAATCGGGTGTCCTCCCATTGCATATACATCACTCAATGCATTGGCCGCAGCCACCTGACCGAAGATAAAAGGGTCGTCCACGATAGGTGTGAAGAAATCAGTAGTGGCAATCAGGCAGGAATCATCATCCAAAGCATATACCGCAGCATCATCCCGCCCTTCATTTCCTACCAGGAGTTTTTCATAGGCAGGAGGCAGGCTATTGCATTTCAATATTTCATCCAACACCTGAGGCGCTATTTTGCAGCCGCATCCACCTCCATGGGAATATTTTGTCAATCTTATACTTTCTTCAGTCATTATGTTTTTACTTTAATCAAACTAAATTCAACCTTTTCCGTTATCACCGACCGAATCATTATCAGTCAAAATATTATTTTCATCCATAATCGTTTTCAATATAATTTCAGCATTTTGTTCAGCCTGAGTATTTTCCAATGGAATGATAAAGGAGGGAGGATTAAACAACTCACTTTTGCCGTAAAATCTGTCATAGTATAACATTAAAATTTCAAAGGCAGCCGGAATATTTTTCTGCATTAAGTATTCTGTTGCCATTTTGGTATTCAGGCCGCCCAACCTTTTCTTTATGCGCTCAACACCATTAATCAGTAGTTGGAAGTCAAAAATGCCGTATTCACTGATAATTTTTTTTAATCTCTCCTCAAAAGGAATAACGATACGAATGTACTGTCCGGATAGCATCTGTTCAAAAAAGACAGGATGAATATTGATACAGCCGATACGGATACTCTCACTCTCTATCCAAATCGGTATTCCGGGATATTTTTGTGTAAGATGATGGAGCCGGAAGGCTAATACATTTTCAAACATTTCATTACTAGGTTGCGGTGGCTGACCCAGTGCACCAAAAGAGGAACCACGGTGACAGGCAATTCCTTCGAGATCAATGACGGGTTGATCCATTTTTGCCAAAGCATGTAAGATTTCAGTCTTGCCGCTGCCCGTATATCCACCTAATATCCGTATCGGATAGGTTTGGGACAATGTATCAAGAACCCAGTTTCTGAATTTTTTATATCCGCCTTCCAAAAGATAGACCTCAAAGCCATACAGATCCAGCAACCATGCTACAGCAGAGCTCCTCATGCCTCCTCGCCAGCAATGTACCAGAACAGTTCCGGTTTGTTTTTCTTTGGCAATTGCTTCAACCCTTTCAACCATTATTTTCATCTTCGGACCGAAAAAATCCAGTCCTGCCTTAATAGCAGCTTCCCGGCTAACCTGTTTATATATGGTACCGACAATTCTCCGTTCATCGTCATCAAACAGTGGCAAAGAGACGGCTTCCGGCAAATGTGCATGCTGATATTCGGCAGGACTTCTGACGTCAAATACCGGATATTGTGCGGATAGTTGTAAAAAACGACTGATTGGAATAACCTGATAAGCCATGCTACAAATCTACAGATAAAAAAATTAAGTCGGAGTTTTTATAGAATCAACCAAAAGGTCGTCCCTATAGGACTTGAATGATTTTTACCTAACATTGCTACCAAATGGTCGCTCCTAAGGAGCTTTGAGTCTTTTATTTGTTTATGAACAATATTTAAGCATCAATGCAAGCGTTTTTTGAATAAAATCTATTCCAATGAAACATCACCAAAGTGCGGTAGGCACGACTATCTGGTAGAAAATTAATCTTCCTTTAACCCAAGCTCTGGGAAAGCGACCTTGTAAAACACAATTTTGATTGTCAGCCGATTACGAATTGATATTTATGACACAAAAGCGGAAATTATATATGTTTTACATTGGTTTTAAGGCAAGTATAATTACCTCGTGGCATTAATCATGTTTTATGTTAATTGCTTTCCCTTATTATTAAAGAAGCATGATATTTGTCGCAATCACCAATGAATAATGGTTGGTGAATAATCAAATTTTTTATTATATTTGCGATGACCTTGCAGAGTTTTACCACTATTTTTACCATTATTATATGCATGATTAAATCATAACTAAAAAATTTTTTAATATGAAAAAGTTATTCAATTCAAATCAATTCAATTCAACTCAATTCAATTCAACTCAATTCAATTCAATTCAATTCAATTTTAATTCTTTTATTTTTACTTTTTAGCTTCCAAGTAAAGTCTCAAACAATAAGAGGGACTTGCGATTCCGTTTTTATTCTTACAGAGCCTCCATACCAACACGACCTAATAATTCAAGGCGCTTTTAAAGCGACTAAAAACCCTTGTATTTTAGTGGGCAAGTGGTACATCTTCGCCACTCCTAAACATATTCTTGAGAAAAAGCAATCTGATGGTTCTTGGATCACAGTACAAGGGGGAGCACCTAACTATTTTTATGGACAAAGTTTCAGGGTAACCACCCCCGGAACATACCGTGTCAAGTATTATATCCCGACGCTAAAACCATCACCTTTGTGTGACGGAGGAGGAATACAAATAGTTGACGAACTACTCCACCGAATCGGCTGGCAAGGATGGTGGCAAGACATACCCGAAAATATTTTCTATTCTAATGAGGTTGGTGTCGGTCCTACTCAGCCGGAAGACATCAATTGGAGCTTTATCGACCCTAACGGCAATGACTTGTTCGATCCTTCTCAACAGGTAGTTATGAATACAGCTGGCACTAAAAATTATACTGCATACTGGCTTGCCATCTTTGAGCAAGGAGGTCTTAACAGATATTGGTCTCAGGGTTGGACGAATGGACAGATACCCGGAGACCAGATAAATTTAACTGTTAACGCAAGTTCGTATTTTGGAGGATTTCAACAAATCCCGGTCAGTTATAAGGTACAGTTTGCTATAACCAATAGTTGCAATACAGGATGGACCAATCTGGATAGGACGTTTGCCGTCTGTCCTTCAGGTATGGGATGCAGAGCTTCGGTGGGAGAAAACATCAGAATTTCTCCCAATCCTGCTAAACAATCCTTCCGTTTGGACAATTTAGGCATAGCCGATAACGTTTATACGATGACTATCACAGACTTGTCAGGCAGAGTTATGAAGCTATTTAATAATATCGACCAGCAAGAGTTTGATATTACCGACCTGAACAAAGGACTTTATATAGTCAATATTTGGAATGGCGGTCAACGTATCTTCGTGGACAAGCTTACTATTCTATAAAAAACCAGACCGGCATCCCATAAGATGATGATACGTCTTATGGGATGCCTTATTTAAAGACTATTTACTTATGATTCACAGAGCTATAATTACTTTTGTGTTCTTGTCATTCTGTTATCATTGCTATTGCCAAATTAATCTGGTCCCCAATCCCAGTTTTGAAGAGTTGACTGACTGTCCCCAAATAATAAGTAACAATTATTTTCATCTGGCATATCCTTGGTTCGCTGCCATTAATACTCCTGATATTTTCAATATTTGCGCTGGAAGTATGGCGGGTAGCTTTGGGGTTCCAATCAACAGTACGAATTGTTATCAATATCCCCGATCCGGGGATGGATATGCCGGATTTGCAAACTATTATACAATTAGTGCCGTTACAGAATTTCCAGAAGTAAAACTGAACGAAAAGTTAAAAAAGGGAAAGAGGTATTTTATCTCTTTTTATGTAAATGCGGCCAACTGTTCCAATCCGGACATCTGCTACAGTGATGGCATGGCACTTGCATTTAGTGATACAGCTTATACCACAGTGGTACAACCCGCAGACGAGGTGATACCTCCATTTACGCCCGTTATCTCCAATCCTACGGGCAATATATTGAAGGACACCTTAGGCTGGATGGAGATAAGCGGCTGCTATTTGGCTAAGGGAGATGAGCAATACCTGATAATAGGCAACTTTAAGACATCCGCCGAGACCCATAGCGAAGGCTGCGTGGGCGTGACCGGATCATATTATTATCTGGATGATGTAGGGGTGTATGAGTTTGATATATTGCCGGATACGATCCTTCTATGCGATAATGAAGCCCAAAAAATTGGTGGTAAATTTCTCGATGCACAATATAAGTGGAATACCGGTTCACAGGACAGCACCATTATGGTGGTGGATGCGGGCATCTATATCGTAGATGTTATATTGAATACATGTACCCTGAGCGATACTGTTGTCGTCATAAGGGCAGATAAGCCGGGTAGCTTACAGACAAGTAATGCCGTATTATGTAAGGGAGAAGAACTAAAACTGAAAGCACCACTTCCGGGAAGTTATCTTTGGAACACCGGAGAATCCGGACCTTCTATAACCATCAATAAAGAAGGCTCCTATGAAGTAGAGATAAACAATGAATGTGGAGATTATACAGCGACCTTCCATATTGACGAACAACGGTGTGAATGTGAGGTGTTTGTCCCCAATGTATTCTCACCAAACTTTGACGGTGTGAATGATTATTTAGAGCCTTCCGTCGGTTGCGACTTTCCGTACTCCAACAGATATTTTCGGGTATTCAATAGGTGGGGAGCAGAAGTGTATGCTTCGAAATCAAAAGATTTTAAGGACATCCGATGGGATGGAACTTTCAAGGGCAGCCCTGTTGGGTCGGGTGTATATGTATGGATATTAGAGTATGAATACAAAAATAAAGAGACCACAGTCATAAAAAAAATATCAGGCAACGTCACCTTAGTTCCCTAGTATGATTAAAATAATCAGCTTTGTTATTTTCTTATTATTTGTTGGGCAAGTGTTTGGGCAACAGGTTAAATGCGGATTTGATGCCGGGAAGAATATTCGGGAACGACATTATGTTGATAGTCTGATTTTTGAAGGTACTAACAGAATATTGTTAAACCGAGATATAATAGTCATACCGGTTGTCTTCCACGTAGTATGGCACGAAACAGATGAAAATATTGAGGATGAAATAATTGTTTCTCAACTAAACACGATAAATGCCGATTTTTCCGGTGCAAATAATGATATTGAAAAGGTGCCGGCCGAATTTTCAACAACTGTGGGTAGGGCAGAAATTAAATTTTGTCTTGCGTCCACCGATCCATTCGGTAATCCAACTTCAGGAACAACAAGAACACATACGGATAAAAATGAAATTGGTCTTACTAAAGATATATACTACAGTAGTTCAGGAGGATATGATGCATGGGATCCGGATAAATACTTGAATATCTGGATCGCAAATACAGGGAGTTTCCTTTCAGGTATTTCCTCTTATCCTGGAGAGCCTATAAAAGAAGAATCCGGAATAATAATAAATCCAAAATTTGCAGGCATCAATAAGAGTAAAAAATACGGCTTGGGCCGAGTTCTTACACATGAATTGGGTCATTTCCTTGGACTAAAGCATTTGTGGGGAGACGACAATAATTGCGATACGGATGATGACATTGAGGATACACCTCTTCAAAGGGGACCTTACATTAATTGCCCATCCTATCCACAGTCCGGATGCAGCGAAAGTGAGATGTTTATGAATTTTATGGACTATGTAGATGATCCTTGTATGTACTTTTTTACAAAAGGTCAGGTGCAGAGAATGCTGACAACCATCATGCTTTTCAGACAATCCTTAATCAATGGAAATACACAGTGTGATATAAAAAATAACGTAGGCGTTAAATTGGTTTTTTATCCTAACCCAAGCTCAGATGTCTTTATGGCGGACATTGCCCACAGATCTGATATTCTTATGCAATATGAAGTTTTTAACATAAGTGGTTTCAGAATAAAATATGGAACTGAAATCGTTAATCGTAGATTTAATTTAGACCTTTCAGATTTCCCAAGTGGTGTGTATTTCGTAAGAATCGAATCAGAAGTATATAGGTTAGTCAAGATGTAATCAAAACTTCTCAATTTTTTCTATTTTCCTCTTTAACCACTATTGCTTGCATTTTATAACCTGTGTCAGTTGTTATAAATACGGATTATATACAATTAAAATGATATATTTGTAATTAAATATCACAAAAATCAAAGTCATGAAACAGATTGATTACCCTCTCCTATCCATAATCTTTCTATTTCTATTTCTTTTATTTCAAAGCTGTACGACAACTACCCGATTGGGTCCGATTATTCCCGGTTACTTTAATAACTCCGGTGAAGGAAATGTTGTTATTCACGCCAACGCAGATATGAAAGCAGCCGGAGCAGGCCTTCAAGCCAATTATTCAATTCAGGACAATATGTATATCGGTGGAGGATTAGACGCCTTTTCCTATAAAGCAAGGGACATTATATTTTACTCCTCTGAACGTGCTGATGAAGGTGTAAAAGGAGTCAATGGTAATGTTACTCTGGGTTTTTACAATCATTTCGGCCCAAATGGCAGAGGCTATTTTGAGTCAGCTATTTCCTTTACAAAGGGGTGGCAACATTTTGAATACATAAGCACATCAAATAACACAGACATATATGATTTTTCATCTCATGCCCTGAGCGGATTTATTGGCGTAGGCAAGATGTCCACGAATGTCAGCTTTTTAGGTGGCATAAACTACCACATCAATTTTACAGATATCCAGACTCCATTGCCCAACAATAACTCATTTTTTAATGAATTCATTTCTGATAACAGGTTTTCTTATCTGCAACCATTCTTTGGTATCAGGTTTGGTAATGGAAAATTTAAATATAGTCTAATGTGGTCGTTGGATCAATCAATAATATTTGATTATCCCGGGATAGATGATTTTAATACAGAGCCTAATTTCTGTTTTAGTTTCGGTTTTAACTACAACTTTGGAAGGAAGCAAGTCTCTGTAATAAAAATTTAAGTTTCTTTATAGATCAGCTGTAATCTCTAATATAATAAATTTATTTATCCTCCTGATTTTCATGGGTTGCAGTTTGTGACAAGTCCATGTTAGGTGTGTGATTAAATCCTATTCTGGACGGCAGGACGGTTTCATCGTCGTCATAATCTTCCCATGCCGTAATTTCAGAAACCAAAGTCTCCAGATGTCGCAGTATAAATGGAGTCTTGATTTCTTCGGGTCTGTAAATGGCAATGGTTTTGGGCGGTCTCGGCTCCATATAACTTTCGATGATGGGATAGTTGATCATTACCAGGACTTTGCCATTATAGAGCTGTTGGTACACCAGACTACCATTAAATCGTATCAGATGTTTTTCTATATCCGGCTCAACCATTTCATATATTCCTGATTTGACATTGCCAAGAGAACAAATGATGGTCTCCAGGTTGTGAAAAGTATCGGTTGTTTCAATTTCAAGTTTGAGCTTGACTTCCTCTGATAGTTCGCGTACATCCCGGATTATCTGCTCTTTCAGGCTATCCTTCCATACTTCCCTGTATTTGATGGTATTTTCAAAAACCGAATTGTAATTATGTACCTTATTACGTAAATTATCAATATTGAGGTCTATCATTTTATCTGTTGAATTTAAATGGTATGACCAAGGTACATAATTTTCATAAATATTAGTATTTTCGGATTTTAATATATGGAGAACAAAAAAGTATTAATCGCCGGAGGTAGTGGATTTATCGGTAAAAACCTGTATATTTTTTTAAAAAAATCCGGATATGAAGTTTATATTCTTTCAAGAAATAAACAACTGTGTCAGCGTCCGGACTTTATATACTGGAATCCTGCCCAAAAGGAATACCACCCCGGACAGCATCGGTACTTTGAGGCTGTCATCAATCTGTGCGGAGAGAATATAGCTCATAAAAAGTGGACTAAATCGCGCAAAAATCTTCTCATTACCAGTAGAATTCAGCCGACTGAATTTTTAGGGGAGTTGTTTGACTCAAAACAACTGGAATGTAATACCTATATTGGCACCTCAGCTATTGGCATTTACGGAAATCGCCGGGATTCGGCACTTTGCAAGGAAACGGACAAGCCGGATCCAAAGACCTTTCTGATGCAATGTTGTAAGCAATGGGAAGAGGCTCATTCGTGTCTTTCGGCATCGACACGGAAGGTTATTTTTCGGATAGGGCTTGTGTTGGCGTCGCAAGGCGGGCTTCTCGAACAGTATCGTCCATTGTTGTCCATGCGCATGGTGCCTTATTTTGGCAGTGGTCATCCTATGATGTCGTGGATTACAGTGACAGATCTTTGTAGAATTTTCCGGTTTGCCATTGAAAATAAAACAATGGAAGGCATATATAATGCCGTATCCGATAATCCGGTCAATAGCAGAGACTTCGCTAAGGCATTTCTAAAGACGAGCGGCAAGAAGGGTTTGATACGCAGTGTACCTGATTTTGCAGTGAAATTTATGCTCGGAGAAATGTCTGCTCTGGCGCTTGAAAGTCAAAATGTATCAAACGAGAAGCTAAAAAAGGCCGGGTTTAGGTTTAATTCAAAGGAAATCCATGAGGCATTCAGAAGTCTGACAGAAAAATAAGCGCCAAATATTTATCCTTTTTCTGCATTGAATTTCAATAATAATCTCAATCATTATAACCCAACTTTTTTGAATGCTAAACCTTTCTCTTATCCCGGGAGTTCAATAAATATTGCAGTGAAAGAAGACTGCGTACAAACTTATGGAGCGAATTTTGATTAAAAATATGGTGTGTGACCGCTGTATCTTAGTGGTCCGGCAGGAATTGAAACAACTTGGATTTTTGGTCGAAGAGGTAAGACTTGGAGAGGTTACTCTTGGTAAAAAACCTACAGAAAATCAAATGGAACAACTGACTGCCAAACTAAACTCCCTGGGCTTTGAAATCATCGGTGACAAAAAAGGCAGGATTATTGAACAAATCAAAAATATTATTCTTCAACAGGTCCAGCAAACCGACAGCGACCAACGGTATAACCTTTCCGACCTGTTAAAGGAAAGGTTGAATCACGACTACAACTCATTGTCAAATTTGTTTTCTGAAGTAGAAGGAACAACCATTGAAAAGTATTTCATTGCCCAGAAAATTGAAAAAGTAAAAGAATTGCTCGTATATGACGAATTAACACTCAATGAAATCGCATACAAGCTCAACTATTCAAGTGTAGCTTATTTAAGCAATCAATTTAAAAAAGTAACCGGACTTACACCCAGCCATTTCAAAAAAATTGGGTCAGCAAAGCGAAAGCCTTTGGATAAAGTATAATCGGTATCCGGGTCATAGCTCTCTGTATAAAAATTAAGGTTCGGAAAGATTAGTTTAGTCTGCAGAAAACAGATTTTTGTCTAAAAATGACTTGCCTGAACGCACAATTCACTATATTCACCATGGATATAGACCATTTATGCTCAAAAGTTAAACGAAGATTTGAAATAATTTTCGGATTACAGGAATGATTATGTCAATTAATCCCTAATCTGCCTGATTTAGGTTTAATTTACATTATACTGAACATTATTTTCCCATTATATTTTTTGAAGTCAAATCAAGCATTTAATTTAATTATTAAATACATACTAATATGCGAATTTTTATTTTACTTTTTATCTTTTGCATGTTTTTTCTGAATCAGTCGGATGCTCAAGTTAGTGCTGCCCTGATGCGCTACCCTGATGTATCCGATAAGCAGATACTATTTACCTATGCCAATGATTTGTGGACTATACCAAAAGCAGGGGGATTGGCCACCCGCCTCACATCACTTCCCGGTGTGGAGTCCTATGCCAGATTCTCTCCGGATGGCAGTAAGATTGCATTTACCGCCAATTATGACGGCAATTATGACGTATATGTGATGCCCGTCAACGGGGGGATACCCCGGAGATTGACTTCTCATGGATATTCCGACAAGGTAATCGACTGGACCAATGACGGGGAAAAAATAGTTTTTGCCTCTGCCAGAGAAAGCGGAAAGATGCGTTTTAATCAGTTTTATCAGGTAAGTGATACCGGCGGTGTTGCAGAAAAAATGCCTTTTGCCTATGCGGAAAACGGCTCATTCAGTCCTGATGGGCGATATTTGGCGGTCAATATTCTGTCACAAGCAAGTCGGACATGGAAACGATATAAAGGCGGTATGAAGGGTAATATTCACATATATGATCTTCAAGAAAATACATCCCATCGAATAACACCCCTGGAAGGTGGCAGTGAGGAGTTTCCGATGTGGAATGGTAATTATTTATACTTTATTACAGACAATGGTCCAGAAGAAAGAATGAATATCTGGCGATATGACCCGACAACCAAACAATTTATACAATTGACCCATCACAAAAATTTAGATATCAAAACACCTGCTTTGGGCAATGGCCAGATAGTATATTTATTGGGTTCGGAACTCCATTTGTTCACCATCAGTAGTGGCAAAGATCAGATTATACCGTTTGACATAATTTCTGACCAAAGCAATCTGAAGCCCAAAACCGAAAGTGTAGCCGACTATATTATGGACATTAATATCAGTCCGGATGGTCAGCGTGCAGTAGTCAACGCCCGTGGAGACTTGTTTTCTTTGCCGGCCAAAGACGGCTTTGTCGAAAACCTTACCAACACTTCGGGAATAGCAGAAAGGTCACCTTCCTGGTCTCCGGACGGTAAGCTGATAGCATATTGGTCAGACAGAAGTGGTGAGTACCAGCTCTGTATTAAAGATCTTACTCAAAATGGGAAGGAAACAACCCTTACCAACTACGGACCGGGATTCAGATATGCCCTCACATGGTCTCCCGACAGTAAAAAGCTCGGGTTTATTGACCAGACCGGACAAATCAGGATATTTGACAAAGACAGTCGTCAGACCACGGATGTTGATCACATCTGGGCATCTACGACGGAAGGTACATTCAGAAGCTTTGTCGGCGAGTGGTCGGCAGACAGCAGATACTATACCTACTCAAAGGATCTTCCCAACTCACATCAGGCTATCTTTATCTTTGATTACACAAACAAGACTGCTCACCAGGTTACCGATGGGTTTTATTCCTGCAACAATCCCTCGTTTGACCCCGATGGCAGATTCCTTACCTTTACGACCAATCAGGCATTTTCTCCTTCCTATAGCGACCTTGACAACACCTTTGTGTATAACAACTCTACACAGGTAGGAGTCATCACCCTGCAAAAAGATAGCAGTGCTTTACTTGAAGTAAAAAATGATACCGTTACGTTCAAAAAGGATGCTGCCCCTGTAAATACCAGTAAGGATAAAAAGTCCTCCGGAAAGAAGGTCAAAAAAAGCAGTGAAAAAGACCTTTCTGAAACTGATAAGAAATCAAAAGATATCAGGATAGATTTTGACGGGATGGAAAAACGTATGGAAATCTTACCGATAGAGCCCGGCAACATCAATGGTGTTCAAATGGCTAAGGGTAAAATTTTCTACATGAGAATGCCCAATACCGGAGCAGTCGGGGATGCGGCCATTAAGTTTTTTGACATTGAAGACCGGAAAGAAAAAACCGTAATCGAAAACGCATCAGGATTTATCCTTTCTGCCGATCGGAATAAGATGCTGCTTCAAAAAGATGGGAAATATTACATCATTGATCCCAAAGAAAATGCCAAGCCCGAAAATCCTCTTCGCACCGGTGAGATGATGGCAACCATAGATCCGAAAAAAGAATGGCACCAAATGGTAGTCGAAGTGTGGCGACTTCAGCGAGACTATTTTTATGATAAAAATATGCACGGTATTGATTGGGATGCCGTCAAAACCAAATACCTGAAAATCCTCGAAAACGCCAATACCCGCCAGGATGTAAATGACATCATCGGTGACATCATCGGCGAATTAAATGCTTCTCATACCTATGTCAGTGGAGGTGATATGGAACGTTCAAAATCCCAAAATACCGGTTATTTAGGCATCAACTGGCAGCCTGATGGCAGGTATTATAAGGTAGGTCACATCGTCCGAGGTGCAGATTGGGATAGTGAAGTGCGATCTCCGCTTGACTTGCCAGGCGTGAAAATCAAGGAAGGAGATTACATCCTCGCAGTTAATGGAATACCTATTACGACCCAACAAGAGCCATTCGCTGCCTTCGCCGGACTCGCCGGAAAGACTATAGAGCTGACATATAACAGTAAACCGGATATGGCAGGTGCCAAAAAAGAAGTGGTTACAGCCATGGATGATGAATACCGCTTACGTAATCTGGAATGGATAGAAAATATGCGCAAATATGTAGATGAAAGTACCAACGGTGAGGTGGGTTACATCTATGTTCCAAGTACCGGACTGGATGGTCAGCGTGAGCTGATGCGCATGTTCAATGCACAGACAGATAAGAAAGCACTGATAATAGACGAACGGTTTAATAATGGGGGTCAGATACCGGACAGATTTATCGAAATGCTGGATAGAAAGCCTTTGGTATATTGGGCTACCAGAGATGGTCATCCCTGGAAATGGCCTCCTGCAGGACAGTTCGGACCAAAAGTTATGCTAATCAATGGTTGGTCAGGCTCAGGGGGTGATGCCTTTCCGGATTATTTCAGAAAGAGAAACCTCGGACCAATAATCGGAACACGTACCTGGGGCGGACTTATCGGAATAAGTGGTGTACCGCAGCTCATCGACGGAGGCAATGTAACCGTTCCGACTTTCAGGATGTATAACCTCGACGGAACCTGGTTTAAGGAAGGTCATGGTGTCGATCCCGACATCGTAGTTCAGGAAGACCTGGGAGCGATGTATGCCGGTAGAGATGTGCAACTGATCCGTGCCGTGGAAGAAGCACAAAAATTGCTAAAAACCAATGAATTCCACGTTCCGCAGCGACCGCCGGCAGAAAAAAGGTAAGATATATCTACAGCAAATATTATAAGATTCAATACTAAATTACAGATATTAGAATCATATAATGCCCTGTAAGGTGACTGCCTTACAGGGCATTTTTTAGTTTATTCAGTTAACTCTAAAAAATATCGTAACTTGTTGATATACAGTTTAATATAATGACTTCGGTGGTTAAAATAATGCAATTATTATTAACTCTAGGACATCCGCCTTGCATCTATCTAAGAAACCGGATAAGAAAAACGAAAGGTTGACGAGTTTATTCACATCCTTTGAAGATATGCTAAATCATAGACATCCACTGTTTAAATTGGCTCATAAAATAAAAGGAAAGGTGTTTGAAGATGCGTTTTCACCCGTGTATTTTAGTCACGCTTCTTTGTCCATCATTATAGTATAAAAACTTAAAGCTGAACAAAAAAGTATTTCCGGAATAACTTATCAAATTAAACAGTATATGAAATACTACTCGATAAAAATGCCGGGTCTATTTATCTTAAGCCAACTTTATATTGACGGCGATTAATCCCTTTTTGCCCTGCTCTACATCATATACGACTACATCATTTTCTTTAATCTCATCCTTAATCCCGGAGACATGAAAGAAAATGTCAGCTGAACCGTCGTTTGGTTTGATAAAACCAAAACCCTTTGACTCGTTGTAAAATTTTACTTTACCTTCTTGCATAATAATTTATTTAATATTTATTGAATATACATTTTTTAATGGCTTAGATTCATTCTTCCTTTTTTTTCAAGGTTTTTTAAATCCAGTCGTACAGTTGTGAACCAATGAAGCACATCTTCTCTTTTAGCCCAATCCGTCTTCTATCAATCATGCTATCCAAAATGGGGGTTAGCTTGAATGTTTGAATGAGTAGGTATAGTATGTTATGTGCATTACATTAGGATTGATTGTATTATTTTTGAATTTAGGAATGTGATTTTATTTTTTTGTCTATTTATTACACGTATTAGTGTAAACCTAATTTAGGACAAGACAGTTCAATTAATCATCGGTTAATATTATGATTCATGTGTCGGTCTCTTCCATGGATACAGGACTTAGTTTTGAACTATTAGTTTTTCTAAATTAACCATTGTTTTTATCGGAATTTTAAAACCCAAAAGTTTTTGAATGTCTTTTAATTCATCTTTCTGATCATCATCACAAAAGGAGATGGCCACCCCTTCTTTTCCGGCTCTACCTGTCCGTCCGATTCTGTGGACATACGTTTCCGGAACATTGGGCAATTCATAATTCACCACATAGGGTAATTCATCAATATCAATACCTCTTGCAGCGATATCAGTGGCAACCAAAACGCGGATTTTTGAAAGTTTAAATTCTTCCAGAGCTCTTTGGCGTGCATTTTGTGATTTGTTTCCATGGATGGCGGCGGCAAAGATGCCGGCCTTGCTCAATTGTTTGGCCAGCTTATCGGCTCCATGTTTAGTTCGGGTAAATACCAAGGTCCGGGTCATGGATTTGTTGATTAATAAATCTACTAACAGCCTGGTTTTTTCTTTTTTATCCACGAAGAACACTGACTGATCCACTGATTCAGCGGCTGATGATACCGGGGCAACCGATATTTTGACCGGATGATTAAGGATATTGTCAGCGAGATGTTGTATGGTCTTAGGCATCGTCGCAGAGAAGAGCAAGGTCTGCCTTTGCTTGGGGATTTTAGTCAGGATCTTTTTAACATCATGAACAAAACCCATGTCAAGCATGTGATCTGCCTCATCCAAGACTAAGATCTCTATCTTCGAAATATCCGCAAGGCCTTGTTGGCATAAGTCCAAAAGCCTGCCAGGAGTGGCTATCAATACATCCACACCTTTTTTTAATGTTTCTACCTGCTTAACCTGTGATACACCTCCAAAAATAGCTACACATCTGGTATTCAGATATTTGGCATAAGCTTTGAAGTTTTCTTCAATTTGAAGAGCCAGTTCTCGTGTTGGAGTCACGACCAAGGCACGAATTCTTCGTTGTGTAGGATTGGTTTGCAATTTTTGCAGAATAGGGATAGCAAAAGCAGCTGTTTTACCGGTGCCTGTCTGTGCGCTGCCGAGGATATCCTTTCCATCTAGAATAGGAGTAATCGCCTTACTTTGTATCTCGGTAGGTAGGGAATATCCGGCATCAGATAAAGCTTGCCGAATCTGTTTTATTAAATTTAATTGTGTAAAGTCCATAGGTTTTTTATAGTGACATGTCTTATCAAGGAGTTTTTGAATAAAACTGTCATTCAGTTTGATGTTAAGATTACTTAAATAAATAGCTGTGCTAACTGTAAAACAAAAACAGGAAGTGGGAGAATAAAATTCTAAACTAAGCCTGAAGATAATGAACAGAAGTCTTCTAAAAATTTTTAGTGTCGCAAAGGTAGTTAAATAAAATGAATATGTAACATATAAAAATTTGTAATCCACACATAAAGGTGGTGGAAACTAACAGAATCCTTTTCAAGACTCAGGTATGATCAGTTTAAATGTTGGAATGAAGAGGCCATCAGCGTCCTTTTTACTATAATAATTTCATTCCAGGCCAAGGTCATTCAAAAAGACAAGGGATAAGGGAATGGTTGTGCTTTTGACATAAATGGACTTATTATTGAATTTTTCAATTTTTGTCTTATTGACGATATAGGCTCGGTGTACTTGTACAAAGATGTCAGAAGGCAGGGTTTCTTGCATTTGTTTTATGGTAGATCGAATTTTATAAACTTCACTATCGGTGTGGATTAGCAGATAGTTGCCTTCCGAGACCAAATAGTAAATATCATCTAAGTTCAATTCTTTCTTAAATTCGCCGTCTTTTACAATAATCGTTCTTGATTCTTTAGCAACAAGGGCTTTCTTTCTAAGAGCCAGTTCTATGGATGAGATGAGGTCGATGTTTTTAAAGGGCTTGGTCAGGTAGGAATAGGGTAAAGAAGTTAATGCATTGTTGACTATTTCCGGATTTTCATAAGCAGTTAGAAAAATAAAAGGTAGTTTATATAATTCATTGATCTTATGGCCGAGTTGGATACCATGGATTTCATCACGCCCGAGATTGATATCCAGGATAATTAGATCAATGTGAGTAGTCTTTAAGGCGAGGAAAGCATCTTGAGGGTTTTTAGCTTCAACTACTAAAAAGCTATTTTGAGTCAGTACATTTTTTGTCAGCCTCCGATTCAGGAAATCGTCCTCTACCAGGAGTATTGTTTTATTTACCATGTTTTTTTTCTTTAAAACTGATGGATAAGCAGAAGCCGTTATGGTTTAAAAATTCTGATGTCCCGTCAAGCTGACCTATCAGACCTTTGATGATTTCTAGACCCAGGCCTTTCCCATTTTCTGCATTGAAATCAAATCCTATACCATTGTCCATATAGATCAACTTGATAGTGCCGTTTTTCATGTCCGGCTGTATTTCAATAGAAATCATTCCGGTAGTTTTATCCTTAAATGCATACTTCATACTGTTGCTGACCAATTCGACGATGATCTAACCTAAGGGAAGTGCCTTTTCTAGTGTGATTTTCTCTACCGAACACGTAAAATGTAAGGAAATATTTTTGGCTTTATCACAATAGGAATCCATGACCAATTCTGTCAATTCGCGTAGATATCCATGTATATTGATCTCACGCAGTATTTCCGACATGTCCAGCTTTTTGTGTAGCAAGGCCATAGAATGAATCCTGTTTTGATTGCCTCGAATAAGTTCTTCTATATTGTTGAAATTGATGGATTCTTTTTGCATCTCCAGGATGCTTATTACGTTTTGAAGGTTATTCTTTACGCGGTGATGCAATTCATGAAGGATGGTCTCTTTCTGAGAGAGGAGTTTGCTGAGTTTATCTACCTGCTGGCTGATAATGATGTTTTGTTCATTTATCCTTTGGTTTTTTCGAAATAAGATGAAAGAAAAACAAATAATCATTGCAGTAATAGATGAAATAAATATTATCCAATAAAATTGGTTTTTAATCACAGATTCTTTTTGTTGGCTCTCGTAGAGGCTGGTAATTTTCTTTATTTCTACAGATTTATCATTATCGAAATTTTTCAGTACCGCTTGATGATATTTCTGGAAATAAAAAAGTGCAGAATCTGGTTGATTATTCTTGCGGAAGATGTTGATTTTAATATTTAATAGCCAGGGATCTATTTCTTTATTATTTTTTTTACCATCTTATCTTTCTGCTAATTGATAATAGTATGCTGAACTATCTATCAAATTGTGGTTTAAAAAAATTTTGGCGATGTTGCCATATTGACCTATAATACCTGGATAGTCGCTGATTTTCTTAAAATAATTGGCTGCTTTTTTGTAATAGGAGATGGCCTCATGATATTGATCAGTAGGGAGTGTCATGCCCAATAGGAGGTAACAATCATTCTCGTCCTTTTCATTGCCATTCTTTAGGGCATATTGCAAACCTTGATTAGCCATGATGACCGCTGAATCATTCTTTTTAAGGAATCGGTAAAAAGAAGCCATCCGTACAAAATAGGTGCTAATTATGGTGTCCAGATTGTTATTTTCGGTTAGTTGCTGAGCCGATGCAAGGTATTTTCTGGCATCTTTAAAATCTCGATAAAACTCCTTTATTATGGCGATTTCAAGGTAGGCCTGATATGTATATTCAGGCAGGTCAGCGCTTCTAGAAGTTTTTACAATTTCCAGGAGCCCGGAAATGGCTTCATCATATTTTAATTGAATGTTCTTGACTTGACAGAAAATCAACTTTGCCTTAAGAGTCAACGTTAGGTTATCTTTTGTTTTGGGCAAATGTTTGACTTCGGATAAAATTTGCAGCAACTCGGATTCGGCATTTGCAAGGTCGCTTTGTTTGAATATTTCAACTTTTATCTTTTCTAATCGGACAGAAATATCACCGTTGTTCGCAACAATATGTACAGCGTGAAGTAGAAGAACGATTAAAAATAAACAGCGCAAGATGGTAGAAAATTTAACTTCATAGATATTACTACTATCCCGATCTGTAGTCTTTAATCTATCCCTAAAAGAGTGATTTTATCCCTATGTAGATGTTTAAGTTTTTCACTGTCTATCCCTAAATCTACCATTCCATCCCACATACTCATTTAATTTTTGACTATACATTATTTTTACCAAATGTGAACTGTAATCCATTCCAAATTACGAATAATTAGGTAGTTATGAGTATCCGCAATCCTTTCTTAGTTTATTTTTTGATGCTTTTCTTAGCAAATAACAATATCCATGCCCAGCTCAACTCGTTTGAAAATATAGTGCAATATGGCGAATCCGGTTTTTTCAAAAACGGAATAAAGGGTTTTTTCAAAGGCTTTGCTGACTTTGGATAGAAAGACATAAAATAATTATCCTTCAATAAAACAACCTTTTCGAAGAGACAAGAGTCCATGTGCACTATGTATATGGACTTTTGTTTTATTAGGCTAAAGATAAAATTTTGTGTTTTACATAGTCAACCTTAAAACAACATTCTAACATGTTGTTATACAGTATATTGTAATGACTGTGGTTGTTAATTTAATGTAAGAATTATTAACTCCAGGACATACGCCTTGTATCAATCTAAGATACCGGATAAGAAAAACGAAAGGTTGACGCGTTTATTCACATCCTTTGAAGATATGCTAAATCATAGACATCCACTGTTTAAATTGGCTCATAAAATAAAAAGAAAGGTGTTTGAAGATGCGTTTTTATCGTCGTATTTTAGTCACGCTTCTTTGTCCATCATTATTGTATAAAAACTTAAAGCTAATCAAAAAGATATTTCCGGAATATTCCGGAATAACTTTTCACCTTGCACTGTATCTGGAATACTCCTCTTACAAAAATCGGATTTTACAAATTTTTAGCTTTAATTTATAAAAAATTATTATCTTTGCACTCGCTTTTTAAAGCCATGGTTCCTTAGCTCAGCTGGATAGAGCAACTGCCTTCTAAGCAGTAGGTCATAGGTTCGAATCCTATAGGGACTACCAAGAAACAAAAGGGTTTGGACAGAGAGTCTGAACCTTTTTTTATTCCTCTTATTACAAATGCAACAACTGCCTATTATTGAATAGGTATGCACTCGGAAAATCGTTGCCATTTATATTCCCGGGGAAACTGTTATGAATTAATCTTACATTAGACGGGAATTTCGGGCACTTCTCTACCGCGCTATCACATACTGTTATAACAAAATCGAAAGTAATATTGACGTATTTAACTATCAAATTTGAGGTGTATTTTGAAATGTCAATATTCTCTTCAGCCATTACAGATATAGTGGTCGGATTGACTCTAAGTCTTCTTTAATTTTCGGGAACTCACAACTCCAGATTCTTAAAATATTTCCTTGCGTTTTCATTTCGATGAGGGCATCCCTGCCAGCAACATGGTCTCTTCTTGCCATTCAAAATATCTTCCTGCAGCCGACGGATATGATCCTTGCGGGTTTCTTCCAGCTTAACGATGGTCGTCCAGCAAATCCATTCATTCCGCATGACAGGCGTAAGTTTGTTCCACCTTGCCAATAATTCGGTATCGGCAAGCAAGACAACTTTCATATCTTCCGGAACGGAATGCATGATACCTTCTTCTATAATTACTTCATTCATCGCAAAACAATTTTTTACCGCTTAATTTTCGGACAGAAGACCGAAAATACAGGAGAATACCGGTTAGCTTCAACAAATATAAAGAAATTTTCCACTCATTGGCAGATTCTCCAACTGTCATAGGGGATAAAACGGTCCGGACAAGGCGAGAATAATTGGCTATTTACGTCATTTTTGTCGGTTTTTGATGGTAAAATATTTCTGTGCCTTTTTGCACGAAGGCAAGTAATTTACACGCTGTCAACACTTGCAAATATTGCAAAACACGAAGTCTTGTTGTCTCAAATCAGGCGGTTATGGTTCCTGCCGTCATTGGTTGTGAAGTCGATAATAGCAGGATAGCTCTTCTGACCGAAATAACAATTGTCTATAATTCATCTCTTCCTTGATTAATTCAACTATTTGATTACGCGAATTAATTGTATCAAAATTTAGTTTCTTTACTTCACGGACAGATAGGCATCTATTAAATATTATTATGTTTTCCGGACTTTTATTAGTTTTATATTCATTTTCCACTTTAATAATAATTATCAAATGCCTGGCCGAATCTTCTTGATTACTCTGATACTTCTTTTTTCATCCACCCAATTCTATTGTCAGACTGTTGTACTGCATCCTGCGTATCGAAGTATAGGTGTGGAAGTTGACCTGCCGGATGGTTTTGATGACGACAATTCTTCCTATTGCAAAATAAAATATAAGTCATCCAATACGGAAAACTGGAAAGAAGCTTTTACGCCTGACCGCATTGTTTATTCAGGTCAAAGTCAGTTTAGAGGCAGCTTGTTTTTCCTGGAGTCCGGGAGCTCTTATGATATAATGGTCATTATTCGTGACAGCATTCCGGAAGATAAAATTATTTTCGAAAGCACCACAACCGCATCAACACTTGAGAATCCAGAAATTTCGACGGGACAGAATATAAAGTGGGTTTCGCCCGACGGTTCCGGAAATATTTATTCAAAAGAAAAACCCGGAAGATTCAAAGAGCTGATGGAATCGGGCACGGTACACTGTGGCACAACAGTTTATTTAATGGACGGAGTATATACAGACCTGCCCATAAGTTTCCATTTTTACAACTCCTGCACGGAAGAAACACCGATCAATATAATGGCTGCTCCAGGTGCTCACCCTGTAATTGACGGTGCATACCAGGGCAAATTGACATGGACCCAATCAGCAACCGATTCACTCCTATACCAGGCGTCCTTGCCTGCTGGCACCGGTTATACCAATATTTGTATTATCAATGGCAATAATCTTTATCCTTATCCAACGTTGAATGCTTTCTGGTATTTTCATAATAATAATCTCAGGGATCTCAGTTTTCACGCAGATGGATTCCTGAGGGACAATAATAATATCTGGATAAAGACAAAAGCCGGAACAGATCCCAACAATTCAGAAGTTACGATATCAAAGGCTTTCCGATTTATTACGGTTTATGGAAACAATCATGACGGCTACCTTCATTTTAAGGGCTTGATCATTAAAAATGTTGCCAAAAATAACGTATCCAATTCAAATATAAGCGCTTCCATAGCATTTGATCTCAGGAGCATAAATCACATCTGGTTTGATTCCTGCGTATTTGAGTATAATAACTACGATATTATTTTTTATAACGAATGCAAAAACATTTTAATAGAAAACTGCACATTCAAAAATGACAATGGCTTATACAGTCATGTCATGATTAAACGATTCCCCTTGTATTTTCTCACTGAAAGCACTTCTTATGCTAGAAACAGAGAGACCGTTGCTATCACTTTTAACAATAATAAAAATGTCACTCTGAGAAATAGCAAGTTTGTCGGAACCAATAGCGGCATTTACCTCAACAATAATGATGGTGTAGCAGAAATGGATGTCTATAACAATGAATTTATTGACAATTTTGATGCCGTAGAATGTGATGGCAACTGGGTCAACCTCAGGGTCTGGAACAATCGGTTTGAGCATCCAATGTCCGGCATTTCTGCAGCCCCGCCCAATATCGGGCCGCGTTATTTTTACAGAAATGTGTTTTTCGGAATGCGGGGAAGAGAAAATGCAGAGGACGATCCCTATTTTATAGGTTGTAATCCACCATCAGCATATTTTTCTCCGGCAACAGGGATTAAGACCAATTCTTCCGGAATTTCATCCACAAGGGGCAACTTATATTTTTTCAATAATACTTTTTACTCGGATGACACACTGGGATTCACGATGGAGCCCTGGTTGGGAGAGTGGAAAAATATCTATTTCGTAAATAATATCTTTGCTGACAACATTAAGCATCCTTTCTATTTCCACGGATTAAAAGACAAGACCGATTTTCAATTTTCTTCCAATCATGATAGTTATTTTAGCTATGATGAAACCATGCCCCTGTTACTGGCAAAAGAGATTCACGGTCAATATAATTGTCAGAGCTGGTATGAAGTTGATTCTTTTCAGTCAAAAATGAGTACACTCACGGGAAGTAATAAAATAAACTTTAACCAACCCTTCCACCAAAATCCCGGATTTAAAAATATCGGCACCGGGGACTTTTCTTTAGTGTCTTCAAGTCCCCTGATTGACAAAGGTGCCATCATTCCCGGCTTTGACGATTATCAGGGGCTTGCACCCGATATCGGCGCTTTTGAATCTAATATAACCTCCTCTGTGAAAGGTAATCAATCTAATCAGGATGTATTTATAGTTTATCCCAATCCGTCATCGGGGACTGTTTTTATAAGAGGCAGAAATAATGAGATTCCTTCCTTTGTACATCTGCTAAATATGCAAGGAACAGATATGGGTATTTCGCTTAATCCCATTAGCAATACCATTAGTCTGAGACACCTGCCTTCGGGTATGTATATGCTTGCGATTGGGCAGCAGAGCGGAAAAACAAGTTATTATAAATTGTTAAAAATATAATCAGATCTTGCTGAATAATACACAGCACAAAGAATCGCAAATATCTATAAATATTACTCGTATAGATGCATGAGATTTTGTTTCTTTAAAAGCTTGTATTTGTGATTATTTCGCCTTTCTGGTCAGTGTTGTTACAATTTTCTGTCCCCTCAACAAAATTTTCAATCCGTTTCTTTTCAATGAAATTTGAGTTTGTTTTTTCTCGTGTTCATTGTATCTGATTCTGTAAGAAGCAATGATGTCTTTATAGGAGATGATGCCGATGATGCTGGAATTCTCACTTGAAATGACCGGCAAGACATCGACATTTTCGCGTGCCATGGTTTCTACTGCTGTCAGCAGGGTGTCTTTCATGCTGATAAATACATTGTTTCGCTTTATCAGGGTTCCCACCGGCTCATCTTCATTGTGGTGGGCATTGTGCAGGTTGGAATAACTGAGTATTCCTCTGTATTCACCCTGATCGTCTGAGATAATAAAATAATTGGACAATTCATCATCCTGATTGTTTCTGAGCCATTCTCTAACCTCACCTATACTGTTATTTTCACTGATGATTGTACCTTCACCAGTAATCATCTGTTCGACCGATAGTTTACTCAGGATATCGGGTTCGTAGATATCCGGTGTCTTGACACCACGTCGGGCTATCTTTTCCGTCATGATGGTATTTTCCATAAAGAAATAAGATATGATGTAGGCGCAGGTACAGCCGGCCAGAAGAGGCAGAAGTGCATTAAACTCACCGGTGGACTCGAGCACAAAGACAATAGATGTAATAAATGCTCTGGACGATCCGGCAAACATGGAAGACATGCCTACCATTGCGGCGAGTGACATCGTGATACCGGATTTCGGAAACCATTGTAAAATCAATCCGCCCAGCAGCACACCCAAGGCACCTCCAATGGTCAGAAGCGGAGCCAGGGTCCCGCCTGAAGTGCCACTACCCAGGGATATAGCCCAGGATACAAACTTGAGGACACAAAGCGACAGCAATACCTGCATCGGCATATTACCTGACAGGATGTGGATGATGTTATCATAACCCACACCCAAGGTATGCGGATTAAAATATCCGACAATTCCCACCACAACACCGCCAATCGCCGGCCACCAAGCCCAGTGTATCGGCAGCCGTTCAAATCCGTCCTCTATGAGATATACAATCTTGGTCACCAGGACCGAGGCCAAACCGATTACTCCACCCAGCAAAGTATAAAAACTCAGAGCCTGATTGCTTGATAATGGTATGGGCGTATCTACCGGAAAAACAACTCCCGGGCTAAACAACAAGTGATGCCCTGCTGCCCCGGTGATACATGCAAGAGATACAGGTATGATGGATAAGGGCGAAAATTCAAACAACAGCAACTCAATAGCCAGAAATATCGCCGCTATCGGAGTACCGAAGATAGCTGACATACCTGCCGTGGCTCCCGCAGCAAGGAGTATTTTCCTTTCATTATCCGATATCTTCATAATCTGCCCCAAGGTGGAACCTAGTGCACCACCTGTAGCGATAATGGGACCTTCAGCACCGAATGGCCCTCCCGTTCCAATAGATATAGCCGATGAAATAGGTTTCAAAAAGGTTATAGCCGGCTTAATCTTACTTTGATTGGTAAGAATCTGCTCCATAGCTTCAGGTATTCCATGACCCCTGATGGCTTTGGATCCGTATAATGCCATAATTCCGACGATGAGACCTCCAATAGTGGGAATCGCAATGACATACAACCCCAGATGATTATCAGCAGGGCTTACATCATCCGGTGAAAACAGCCCGAAAAATGAAATATTAGTTATCAGGTCAATCAGATGTATCAAAAACTTGGCGATAAAGCTGATGCAGATAGCTATAAATATGGCAAAAGCAGAAATGGTAATCATCCGCTTTCGGTTGTATAATCGATTCTGATCGCCGAAATCTTTGTCTGAAATATGGGGTTTTAGGGATACCGAAATCGGAATTCCCTTTCCTTTATTGAAACCTTTAGTGGTGGACATCAGCCTCTGCTTTTTTTAAAAAAAATAAATTATGATGAAAGAAGTCATTATTGCCTCGTACGGGTCTTAAAAACTCAGATCGGTTGCAAAATTCCCATTTTTTCACCAAATATTTGAATTTTTTTTATGCGTGAATTTTGTTCCGATACTTTTGGCAGTCCAGCCTTCCTTTATTCAAGTATTTTTCAACAATTTATTGTAAATAAAAACCTTTTGTTAATGGAGATTTCTGCTTGAATTTTTATTAATTTCATGAAATACTTACCTTTTCTAATCCCAATGTCTTAATTTTATATCAAAAACATGTCGAGATCAAAGAGGTTTTTCTGTATTGATGCCCACACCTGTGGCAATCCTGTCAGATTAGTGGCCGGTGGCGGTCCAGTATTGCAAGGCAAGAATATGAGTGAAAAAAGGCAGCATTTCCTGAGGGAATTTGACTGGATAAGGAGGGGGCTTATGTTTGAACCAAGAGGTCATGATATGATGAGTGGGAGCATCCTTTATCCGCCTCACGACCCGGCAAATGATGTCGCCGTCCTGTTTATTGAAACCAGTGGTTGCCTGCCCATGTGCGGTCACGGAACGATTGGAACCATCACCATAGCTGTGGAAGAAGGGCTCATTATTCCGAAAAAAGCAGGTCAAATCCGAATGGAGACACCTGCCGGTCTGGTTAAGATTGAATATCGGCAAGAAGGTAAAAAAGTAAAAAGTGTCAAATTAACCAATGTACCTGCTTACCTTCATTCTGAAAATCTGAAGGTAGAAAGTTCCGCACTCGGGCGACTTACGGTGGACGTTGCATACGGAGGCAACTTTTACGCCATTGTGGATGTGCAGCCTAACTTTAAGGGCCTTGAATATTTCAGTGCAGATCAGTTGATTTCCATGGCACGGGAATTGCGTAAAAAGATTAATGAACATTACACCTTTGTTCATCCGGATGATGACACTATTCGGGGCTGTTCGCATATTCTTTGGACAGGCTCTGTCATGGATGCCGCTTCCACGGCGCGTAATGCCGTTTTCTACGGCGACAAGGCAATCGACAGAAGTCCGTGTGGTACTGGCACCTCAGCACGTATGGCACAATGGTACACCAAAGGCAAACTCAGTCCCGGAGATCATTTTATCCACGAAAGTATCATAGGGTCAAAGTTTATCGGAACCATCGAAGAAGAGACCACGGTAGCCGGCCGGCCTGCCATCAGACCCGGCATCGAGGGCTGGGCCAGAATATACGGCTACAATACGATCTCTATAGATGAAGACGACGACCCCTTTGCATTCGGGTTTCAAGTCATTTAAGCCAATAAATATTTACCCAAAGGCAAACGGTTATAATCCGATGTTAACCTGTCCGGTATGATTACAGGTATATATCATCCAAGGCATGTAAAAATCATAACTTTTACTACCGGGAATTTTATTTTTCCAACTTCTCTATCCTTTTATCCGGAATAATCCAGATCAATGCAACCAAAGCATAGCATACAACACTTAACTTAGGGGCAAAAAATACCAGAATTATCCCGACAACATAAAATATCCAGGAGAGATTTTCTTTAGTGGTATTCTTTAAAGCCTTGCCTAACTGTGAGTCTTTCCCTTCATTTTTTAGAGCTACATACTCTATAATAAAAAATGTAATGGCGCATAGCAGAAGGTTGATTCCGTATAAAGCTACCGGATTGGATGCAAAATGATTTTCTCCCATCCAGGCTGTAGTCGCCGGAAGAAGTGAAAGTGTGAAGAGAAATCCCAGGTTTGCCCACAATACCTTGCCGTTCACCTTTTTGATTGCATGAAAAAAGTGATGGTGATTATTCCAATATAGTCCCACATATATAAAGCTGAGAAGATAAGATAAAAGCTTGGGGAATAGTGGTGTTAAATCAGAGAAGGATGACCCTTCAGGCACCTTTAATTCCAACACCATAATAGTAATAATAATGGCTATCACTCCATCACTAAATGCCTCTAATCTGCCAGTATTCATTGGTTGCGTTTTGTCCGAAAAAAATAATCAAAGCTTATCTAAGCAAAACTTGCTTCATAATGATTAGCTAAGATATTCTTTTGAACTGATTTTTAATAATGTTTTATTTCGTTTCACACTGCATGTCCGAAAGTCAGCAAATTTCCCATCGGGTTGAAGATTGAAAAAATTTTTTCCCAAGGGTTTAAAGCTTCGTTGAGCGGATGATGATATTTTGTCCTGAAGTAGCCGATATTACACGCTTATATCATCCATTCAAATTTAGCAGACGTCCTAATTTTCAGAATTATATTTTAGCTGTAAATTCCGGAAGCCATTTAGTCAGGCTCTGCCAATTTAAAAAAAGCAGGCATGCGTTTAAACCTTATTCGGTATGCGGTCTGTTTTCTTTTTAGGTTTTTTTCATCACTCAACCGTTCTATTTTGTTGTCTTACCGCCCATAGCCGTAAACACACTGTCAACGGGCTCCCAAAGTTCTATTTTATTTCCTTCTGCATCCATAATGTGAACAAACTTTCCATAATCATATGTTTCAATGCTGTCAAGAATGGGTACACCGTTGTTTTTGAGCTTGTTCACAAGACCTTCAATATTTTGAACACGATAGTTTATCATGAATTCTTTTTTTGAAGGTGAGAAATATTCACTTCCCTGCTTAAAAGGACTCCATTGCAGGTAATTTATTTCGTCTGGTCTGTTTGCATTTCTAAATTCAAAACTTGACCCCCATTGATTAACTTCAAGTCCCAAATTTTTGGAATACCATTCTTTTGTTTTATCAGGGTTTTCGGAAAAAAAGAAAATTCCACCAATGCCTGTAACCTTTGGTGTCGTGTCTTGTTGTGCAGGTAGTTTATCAGAATGATTTTTTTGATCTGCCATGTTTTTTGATTTATTTGTTGTCAAGTCACAACTTGTCAATGTTGCTAAAATAGAAATCGTAATTATTAAGTTTTTCATATCCTTTATTTGTTGTCGTGTTGTCTTTTAAGCTGCCGCTAACACAAAGGAATATTGATACCCCTCCACCGCCTTTCCCATTCAACTCATATTTTCGGTATCAATATGTTAGCTGAAAGTCCCGAACTTGTTTCGGGATTGGACGAGGCGGTGATGCTATAGGGGAAAATCAAAACTCCTCTACTCTTTATTTTGATGCACAAGATAATTAAATTGTAAATTCCGGAAGCCTTTCATTCAGCTCTGCCAAATTAAAAAAAACAAGCAGTCATACCCTAAATTTAATTACCTCTTGCAAAAACCTTACTAAAAGACCAACTTCACCTATTAAAAGCCCATAGTATTATACAGGTCGCTCCCAAAGCCTCCGTTCAACCGGGGTTTATATCGGAGCTCCGCTGCGTTGCGAGCGTTTAAACCTTAATTGTTAGCTGTTCGCTATTTTTCATTTTTTTTCAACGATTGTTTTATTAAACTTAAAATGTATTCGAAATTGTCATCAGAATTTACTTGTAACTCATAATCTCCGTTTCCCCAGTGTCCTGTTTGTGATACATCTCTACAAATTCCTTTGGGGTCATCAAGTTGACCTTTTTGAAGGTTTATCCAAATTTTAAGGCTGCTCTTCTGTAAGCGTATATCTACAACATTTTTATTAGCGACAAAGGCAATATATAATTTCTTTGGTTTTACTTCTATTCCATCAAGGTTTAGAATAGCGTTTTTAAATTTTTCGTAAAGCTCTTTGATTTCATCAGGAATACCTTCTAAATGTTCTTGTTCTGTAAATACTTTAATTTCTCTTGTTACCTTTTCGATTATTTCGTCTTGTTTGCTTATAGTTTTAATGCTTTCTTGTGCACCTGAAGTTTGTATCTGGTTGTAACTAATTGTTTGATTACTATATCGCCTCACTTCCCATAATTCAATAGGCAAATCCTTAAAATTTATTGCTTCCTTTTGGTAAGAAGTAAAACTTGGGGAAATAAAAACAACTCTGGATTGTGACCAATCAACGTCATTCCTTTTTAGAAGATTCTTTTTATTTTCGTTGTATTCAAGAATGAAATCAGCTTTATTGTTTAACATAAGAGATAAGTAAGCGTAGCCTTGGTCAATGACGCTAAAGTTTTTGTCTCGCTTGTATTCAATTATTATAAAACTGGAAGTTTCTTTGTCAAAAGCCAACGTGTCAAGTCGAAAATTCCCGATTGAAAATTCTGAACGCACGAAGTCAAAACCGAAAATAACAGCTAAGTTTTGTTCTGTTAAAGACTGAATTTCCTTTTCGAGCTTAAAGGGTAACTCTCTAATTTGTTCAAGGTCGTTTTTGTTGCCTATTTTAAATAATGCCATTTTGTTTTATGTCTTTAGTCGTGTTTTCGTTCGGTTGTATAGTGACAGTTAACACAAAGGAATATTGATACCTCTCCACCATCTGTTCGATTCAACCCATATCTCCGGTATCAATATTTTAGCTGCAAGTCGCAAACTTGTTTCGGGATTGGACGAGGCGGTGATGCTATAGGGGAAAATCAAAACTCCTTTGAGCTTTAGTTTGATACACAAGATAGTTAATTTGTAATTTCCGGAAGCCTTCTATTCAGACTCTGTCCAATTTAAAAAAAGCAAGCAGCCATACCTTAAACTTAATTATCTCTTACAAAAACCTTCCTAAAAGACCAACTTCACCTATTAAAAGCCCATAGTATTATACAGGTCGCTCCCAAAGCCACCCTTCAACCGAGGTTTAAATCGCAACTCCGATGCGCTTCGAGCGTTTAAACCTTATTTGTTAGCGGTAGTTATTCTCATTTGTATTTCAGTATTCGTTTATGAAGTTTTGTCCCAAGTTCGTAACTTATCAAAACAGGTTCATCTGCTGTGTTTTCTTTAAAAATCCGAATTGATAGTTCTTCCTCTTTCTCGTTTGAAAACCTTTCAGCCCATTTTGTCAATTGGTCAGTGTCCGTGTCATCATACATTTTGAACTCATACATTGCATATTGTCCAGCCA
This sequence comes from Saprospiraceae bacterium, assembly GCA_024103005.1. Classification (GTDB taxonomy): domain Bacteria; phylum Bacteroidota; class Bacteroidia; order Chitinophagales; family Saprospiraceae; genus Parvibacillus. The sequence goes on along the minus strand of JAGFJA010000018.1, from coordinate 1,470 downwards.
TAAGTCTGTCCCGTTGCGGAGTTATCGGAGTAAGTTGAAAAGTGTTTGATGGGAAAACATGAACATTTAACCAAGGTAAGTCCCGATTTGTCCGATTAAACACAGTCATGTAGTAATTAGGTGTTTCAGTAACTCCATCCTCCGCACACTTTGTCCACCAATGTGCAGTTACACCTAATTCATTTCTAGCTCCAAGTTTTTTAATTGCTTGTTCAATCGCTAAACAAGAACTACCAAGCGCTGATTGAATTGTTCCTTTTCTCGGTGGCTCAAAAGTCGCAGGAGTAATTCCTCCTAAGTCAGATGGTAATTTTAGTTTTGCTTGTCTGTCAATAACCATGAATGTTCTGTCAATTCCAAGACCTCCAATAAACAACCCTAATTCAAAAATTACATTATCTCTTGGAGATGCTTGTTCTTGGTCTCGGCTTATTGTAATGTCGTCTTCTGTTAGAACAAGAATTGCAAAGTCAAAGTTGTCTAAAGATTTTACCAATGTTTCAAGTGTTCCTCCTGACAGTCCGAATAGTCCTTGTGACCAGATTTGACATTCACAGGTATAGTCAAGATTAGCTTGAATTCCTTTCGCTGCTTCAAGTCCTTCTGCAGATGAACCAATAAATACAAATGGCTTTTCTCTCATAGTTAATTGTTACTGTCGTGTCTGTTATAATTGCCGCTAACACAAAGGAATATTGATACCCCTCCACCGCCTTTCCCATTCAACTCATATTTTCGGTATCAATATTTTAGCTGAAAGTCCCGAACTTGTTTCGGGATTGGACGAGGCGGTGATGCTATAGGGGAAAATCAAAACTCCTCTACTCTTTAGTTTGATGCACAAGATAATTAATTTGTATTTTCCGGTATCTTTTTGTGCCTGTTAATTTTGCTGCGAACGTTGATTTTTATGTATTGCCTTCGTTATGGGCATAGGCATTGCACCGGGTGAGTGGACGTTTTGTTAGTATGCAAGTCTGGTGATGTCGGTATGCCTTGTTTTGTAGATAGGGCTTGACGTAGTCATAATCTGCCGCTACTCCGATTTTATAATAATGCGCTGACTGACAATGTTTGCATCGATAGGGTTCTAATCCCAATAAATGCGTTAAAATCTCAAAGACCGTCCGGATGGTGTTCCCTTGATGGGTGAGCTTTACTTCGATAGTTTAACGCTCTGTTTTAGCGTACTGATGCAGCCCAAAATGTCTGCTCTTATTGAAATAAGGAGGCAAGAATGTATCTCCTCTGACAACCTCATCCCGGTAATATAAACCGTCAGTAATAATGCCTGCTGCTTCAGTGTACCGCAATGTTCGATAATCCTGATGATTTCCTGTCGCGATAGAATAACAGGCAGCTTCCGGGTCTTCTTTGGGCGGGGTATCTTTTTGATGTTCCACGGCATCATTAGCACATTTTTGAAAAACTTCTGTATGGCCGAATAATCCGAATTCACTGTCTGCCAAT
>JAGFJA010000031.1 GCA_024103005.1 Saprospiraceae bacterium | reverse complement strand
ACGCCATCACCGAGCAGATTATCCGGGAAAATATCCAGTCCATCCGCGGCAAGGTAACCATCATCCTCATCGCCCACCGGCTGTCTACCATCCGATTTGCCGATCGGATTTATTTCATCGAAGGAGGTCGTATCACTGCTTCCGGCACCTACGACGAACTGATGCAAACATCACCCGACTTCCTTAAAATGGTCAACCTGCAATCCGGCTAATATGCAGCAAGTTACCATCAGTGCCGTAATTCCCGTTTTCAACGCTCAGCAAACATTGCGACGGGCAGTTGATAGCTTGCTCAATCAGACCTGGCTGCCTGTAGAAATCATCCTGGTGGACAACAACAGCACCGACGGCAGTCCGGCTATCATGGAGGAGTATCGACGACGGTATCCCGATTTGATTTCGATTATTCACCAGCCTGTGCCGGGAGCCAATGCCGCCCGGAATGCAGGGCTAGATCATGCCGGAGGGGAATGGATACAGTTTCTCGATGCAGATGATGAATTGATGCCCGAAAAATTAAAACATCAGGCTGAATTGCTCTCTATTCATCCGGAAGCAGACCTCATCATAGCCCCGGCAAGAGCCATATCAGGAATTGATGGCACCTTTTTAAAGGAAATAAGTGTAGTAGAAAATGTATTTACCGGGCTTTGTTATTCTCAGCTTGGATCTACCATATCCAACCTTTGGAGGCGAAAAACTCTTTTAGGCTGCGGTGGCTGGGATGAGTCACGCACTTCAAGCCAGGAGTATTTTATGATGCTCTCCCTGGTGAAAAAGGATTGTTTTTTTGTGACTGACCATGGCACAAACGTCCTCATCTATGAATATCCGGAAAGTGTATCCAAGTCTTTCGATGTCGATCAAGACTTGAGAATTGTGACAAATCGACTGGATTACTTTGAATTACTCATCGGCTTTCTGAAAGAAAAAAATCAACACAGATTTCTGCTTTATGTGGAAAGAATGAAAAGAATCAATTTCTATGCCCACCTCATCCAGTTTGGCGACTTCACAAGTCCGGACGTGGCGGCTATCCGGCATAAGTATCGTATTCCATTCCGATTTTGGGATATATTGACCACCTATTGTCACCGGACTTATGCCCTTCACGTGCCCGATAAATCAAGTCTTCTGAAGTATCCTAAATTTGTTGTGGCCTTTTTCAGCCACCTTGGTCGTCTCATTCAGACCATTCGCTTTTTGAAATCAACCTAAGCGATTTTTTTCAAATATTGGAAGAATAGGATATCTCATGCAATTCATTCTGCTATCCTATTGAAGTGCTAATATCAATTGTTACAATTGAATACTATCAGCCAGTTGTCGGAAGTGAGTTCTGTGGGGGAGTGGCCTTGTTGAATTAAGCGAATGAGACAGTGAATTGCCAAAAATTAGCGAAGGGATATACAGTAGAGCATCAGCGGAGTGCAACAATCCGGCTTCGGGGATGCAGATTTTACAGTCATTAAGGTCAATGAAATTGAACTATTACGAATGTTCATTCGGTATTACTTTTTTATCAAGAAAAAAGTAATTAATAACATAAAAAGTACTATGATATTTTTTTCATAATACTCTTTAATCCTTGAAGGAGGCCTATCTTTTTTAGTATTTTAATTACTGTATTTTTAATCTTCGTTTTATTATCAATTGGATTGATTGGTTGCCTTAAAGTTTCTTTCCATAAATATTTTATTGCATCCAAATATAATTGAGGATGGTACTTTTCCCTTTTAGATGCTTCAATACTAAACATTAAATCTATTATTTCTCTTGAATTGAAAGGTGTAAAAACTTCTTGAACTATATCCCACTCTAATTGACTTTGAGCTTGCCAACTACCCATACGATGCTCCCAATAAAAAAGATCATATAGGTTATAATTGTAACAATTTTTTTCTAAAGATAAATACCATTTTCTTATTTCTTCTTGTAAAAAGCCTAATTCTACCCACCCAGACTCCAAATTTAATAAATCATTTATGGTTATAGTGTAATTAACTTTTCCATTAGGGTAATAAAAACAACGGCCAACTTCTGAGCAAACACCTTTTACAGCTACTTTTTTGTCAGGATAGCTTTTAGACATTCCAAAAGCAATTTTTCCCCAATCATCAATATGTGCCATATCGGTATTAGACTTATATACATCACTAAATTCCGGAGTAATTTCTTTTTGACAATTATAAATGTCAAAATTTAATTTCAACGTCCTAGACAATAACATTGGAATTTTAATATCAGGATGGGCAGCATTCATTCCCCTATATTTCAAAGTGTAAAATGTCATACCGTCGATATAATCTTTACAACAACTTAAAATAATTCTGGTATCCCATCCTGCTGTCAAAGTGAATGTTAAATCCATATTGCGATGAGCCGCTAAAACAATTTTTTTCAATAGATTGGAAAATTTTATTACTAATTCCGAATAATTAATCAATTCTATTTCTTTAAAAGGATAATACCTTACTTGAATAGGCTCTGATATTTTGATATAATGATTTGGGATTAAGTGATATGTATTTTTATAAAATGTGAATCCACTTGGCACCCAATTTTCTATATTTTCAGCGACATAGTTTGAATTGAAATAATCATCATAAAATCTTGTTTGTTTTAAATCGACAACTTCCTTAATTAATAGAGGTTGCGATGCAGCAAAAAATTTATCATTATCTTTGGTATAGTAGATAGTCTTAAATCCACAAGGGTCGTTGAAAAAAATAAAATCATTCTCTGTTTTAATAATTAATACAAATCTCCCAACCAAGCTGTATAATTTGTTTGGAAAATCATTGATATTATTAAGTTGAGAAAGATTATTAAGAATATCTTGTGATGATCTGGTTTCATGGTGGGGGTCACAAAAATAACCAATCAAGTACAAATCATTTACGCCACTTGACTTTTCAAACTTGCAATCAGGATGTACGTAAATAAAATAATTATCTACTTTTTCAGTCTGCCAACCTTCCAATTTCTTACATTCAATCGGGGAAAAGAGAAATTGACGTCTATACTTTAAATTGGTCATTTCCAAATTATTAATTTTAGGCAATATGGCTTTTTTTAATGAAAAACTTAAAAAAATATTCTGAATATGAGTTAATGAAAGACCAGAACGGTATAATAGAAAAAACAAATCATGGACTATTAAATTTTGTCACACTTTATTGGATAGTCTCTTAGTTATCGAATTGGTCAAAGTCAATTCGATCTGATTTTGCTTTTAGGCTACAGCATATGTTCATCATAATAGTAGAAAAGTGTTGGTAATTATACACAATCTATTGTTACTCAAAATATTTTTTCATATTTTTGTTCTGATACCGTAAATTCAAAAGTTACATTTCAGGTTATCTTTTATTTGCTTTAAAAATCATTTCAATGAAATACACCGTTACACTTTGTCTGTTATTGACCTTCCTCTGCTTTACACCTGCCTCCGGCCAGTGGACGCCTACCGTCGGACCTTTCGGATCTACACACGTGGCGACCCTTCTTGCCAAGGACTCCAAACTGGTGGCATCGACCACTTGCGGTACCTTTATCAAGGATGCGGCATCTGAAAGTTGGGTTCGGTATCCGGCCAATCGATTTATCTCCTATACGGTAAAGGACGGTGATATATATGCCTGTTCTTATTTTGATCCACATGGTATCTGGATCCTGGATCCCAACCACGTCGATGAAATTCCTCAGAGTATTTTTCCGGGTTCTACATTGCTGATTGCTTCATCAGACGACTTTTTGTTCAAGTATGCCGACTACAGCGGTGTATCACGTTCTGCAGACGGCATCAACTGGACAGACTATAATGACGGACTGCCGCAGGAAAATTCCGGTGGATTTGCTGAATACGACATCAGCGCCATGACGGTTGCCCGGCCATTTATTTATTGCAGTACAGACAAAGGAATTTATCGCAATGACATAAATC
>JAGFJA010000015.1 GCA_024103005.1 Saprospiraceae bacterium | reverse complement strand
ATGGACGCAACCTATAAGAAACTGGGGAATGATTTTAAACCAATTTAGCCTTATATTTGGCGATAGAATAAAACTGTAAATCCGGACTATGATTTTTCCACTTACACAGTTTTTGGGATAGTGTCGTCGGAATCCTAATCTCTTTAAATTTTCCATTATTTCTTAATCCATTTCTGAACATAAATTCCTTCTGATGTTTCAATTCCTATGAGATAAAAGCCGGATTGTAAAGAAGTGATATCTATTGCTTTATACTCGAAGGTGTCAGGATAGATTGTTTTAATAATTTTGCCGTTGATATCCATCAACCAAATTTTGTTGCCTTGCTGATTTACGGGCATTTTGATCATTAATTCGACGGATGCCGGATTGGGATAGGCAATTAGATCATGACCTGATATGTATCTGTGTGTTTCGGAAGTGTGGCTTTGAAACAGCTGTTTTATCGCATCCGGTATAAGTGAATGGTTGTATATCATAGCCTCATCAATTAATCCTTTAAAATTGTAATTTGCTTCGTCAGGAGTCATCTGTCCGATAGTTAGTGGAATATTTGTCTGTAAGATTTTGCCAGTATGTGGTTTAAAAGCGACAGGTTCACCATTGATATATATCATCATTATCTTTCCGTCATAGGTTGCGGTTAAATAGACGGGTTGACCTGAAACAAGCGGTTCAGGTGCATCGACATCTACTATCCCGACATCTGTATGGACCGTCCAGCGTACCAAATGCTCGGGCGTTAGTGACAGTTTCCACCTGTTTTGCCAACTTCCATGAGAAATAATAAAGCTTTCCCGTTCAGGGAATGTTCCCGGTTTAATCCAGCAAGATACTGTAATCTCATTTTGAAAGTTTAAGGCTGCAGTTGCATTGACCTTAATGTAATCATTGGTTCCGTCGAACTGCAGCGCCCGGCGACTATGCCCCCAAAGATCATTAACAAACAAGGGACCGCTTAGAATTCCGTCATGATGATAGGTTGTACTGTCTAATACATTGTTTGAAAATGGATACCAAGCTACCAATTCACCCTGTGTGTCTTCAAATTTCTTTACCAACACAACTATTGACTTTTCTGTTGCTAATCCTCCTGGATCTGTGACACTGATCTCCAAGTTATAAATTCCTTCTGAGTCCGGTGCCGTCCAGATTGTTTTGGGATTCTGAGCATCTGAAAATGTGCCTGAGTCTGCTGTCCAACTATAGGACAGCTCATCTCCGTTGGCATCTGATGCGATGGCTTCGAGATTAATCTGACCTCCGGGTTGAGTATATATAGATGTATAGCTCAATAGGTCGATGACAGGACTTACATTGATCTCTCTGATGACAACTACCTTTGTGGATAGGGTGTCACGGTTGCCTGACTCATCTTCGACAATCAGGCTGATAGTGTATGCTCCTTCGGTATCGGGGGCAGTCCAGGTCACTGTCATACTGTCGCCGGAAATGACGCCAGCAGTGGATGTCCAATAATAAGTAAACTGATCTGAATCTTTATCTAAAATCTTTGCAAAAATCTTTCCCTGATTGCTTAATTCGATGGTGTCAAATTCCGGTGCCAGTCCGATTATTTTTGGGGTGTATGTAAAAGATTGTTTTGTTTGCCGGTAATCTATGATGATACCATTGGCGAGAAGCTTATTTTCATTATACTCAAGTGATGGATTTGGCGGAATGATAGTCACAATGATGGCACTTTGGGCGGGGATGGACAGCTGGATATTGCCGGATTTATTTTCAATTGGCATTGACTCGCTGATGGCCTCATAGATGCTTTTATTTTCAGCTCCAAGGTCAATAGTTATAGATTTCCCCTGAGAATAAGGATTATAGTAAAGGTAGGTAGGATATGATTTCTCCTGGTAAAAATCAGTCTTAGTCAGATCAAGCTGTAAGATTTTATCTACATCGGTTGTGGAAATGATGGCACCCAAATAGCCAATACTGGAAGTGCTATATAAACTTAAATTGGTTGCTGCCCACCCGCTTTTGAGTGCATCTCCTGTAGAGAATGGGGAATTTCCATTCCACTTTTCCCTCAATGCCTCATAACCGATGACTCTGTCAGGATCGTATTCGTCAGACCACTCTGAGCCATCTTGGAGATGAGATGGTAAAAATCCGGGGTAAAAAAGACGGGTAGCATTTGCTATGTTAAGAGTCCACTTACCTATTGCTTTGGCAAAACGCTTGTCGTATCTGACCATGGGTACGAGAGCAGCAGCCTGTTGGACTCCATTGAGCTGAAAAGCATAGTCATTTCCATTGTCATTTGCTTCTCCGACAAGACCTGACACGTCCAAACCTCCCCATTTTCCGACTATGGTACCCCAGCCTCTTAGCGGTCCGCGGTCAAAACTCCAGTTGATCATTTTTTCTATATTATAATTGGTACCGATTTCAGCATTCATTCTGGCAGCTATATAAGTTCCATAAGGTAATTGCAATTCATAAGACGGGTTTTGATTCAACTGGTTCAGGAAGTCGAGGCTCCACAATGCGCCACTGAGATAAGGTTGATGACCTGTCTTAGTATAAGCGTTATACAGTATCCATGCAAAAGCTCCTGCAGCTTCCGGTTCAATGACGCCTTCGTCAAGGGGTTCCATCGTTTTGAAGTTCCAGGCACGATAATTCATATTTGGATAACTCCAGGGGTGATCACTGCCCCCCATTTTTTTTACAGCTTCAAGCATCCGGTCGGCTATTGTTATAAATTGCGTGTCTTTTTCTCCACCGATATTCGGATAAAGATCTGCCAATTGATAAAAATACACGTTGGGCATCATATCGTACCACCAGTCGTGGCCACTTGAAGTATTGTTACCGTTGAGATAGATGTTTTCACCGTTTTTTACATTGAAGAAGTCCTGACTCATCATTACCCAGTTTTTGCCAAACTGGTCTGACTTGTCAATACCGACTAAGGTTGCGCCGACTAACGATGGCAGGGAATTGATTGCTTCATTGTTGGATGTATTTTTGGAACCTACATAAGTCTGCATATTATAAAACTGCTGGTCGGGATAATTAAATCCTGCAGGTCTTAATGAAATAAGTGGAAGGTATTGGCCTGAAGCATGAATATTGTATATCAGTGAGTCATATTGACGAGCCACTTTCTTCCAGTCCCTCATGCTGTATGGCGTGGGTTGATCAGGCATTAAATCAATCCGAGGAATATCTACTTGCCCTACCTGTCCATATAGGCAGAATCCTGAAAGAAGAATCAAGAGAACCGGGGTATAATGGAATATACGCATTGTGCCAATATTTTCTTCAAAAGTATCTTTGTTGCAGGCAGAAAAGTAATACTTTAACACTAAAAAGTAGTATTATAACAAACATTAATTCTTGAGCGAACTTTGTTTTTTGAGAATATTGCGATTTAATACATGGACTTTTTTAAGACTTTTTACAAAGAAAAAGGTTGGGCGGTAAGGTTAGGTGTTTTTCCTGTATTCCGGTATTTTCAACAATATTTTATTCTTTCAATGCACGGAATACTGGTTAGTTGATTATTAATAAAAATTATAGGTGATTCCTAAATGAATATTGGCTATCAATTTATTTGATTGGTAAACCTCGTTAAAAGTAGGAAATGGATATGCATTTCTGGTTAAAATAAAGTCGGTATCAGACCAATATTTATTTGTGATATAATTATTGGAAACAGCCATGGGCGTATTATCAGACTGGTAAAGGTTATATCTGTAGGATAGGCCTGCATTGAGATATAGTTTCAGGTGATAATTGACAAAATAACTTGAATTTAGTGTTATTGCGGGAGAAATGTAAAAAACATCTCCGTTTATCTTATTGTTCTGGTCAGTGAAATGTAATGAAGCTTTTTGATATGACGCAACCAGCTGACTTCTCAGATTGATTAGCGTCCTGGAGTTGGGATTGAATAATCGGCTGTATTCGAAAGCGGCAGTAGGATCATAATAAGTTTGATGCCTTTCAAATGAGTTTGATTTCTCATCTTGTTGATTAGCTCCTATCCCTGCATAGAATATATAGGTATTCTGGGAGTATTGATTGATGGGACGGTGTATGGCATACACAAAAGCCAGGTCACTTCCATAAAAGAATCCGTTTCCATCAGACTGATAAAGGTTGATATAGTCAATATTCGGACGTAAGTTGATACTCCATCGATTACCTGAAGTGCGGAAACCTGTTGCGGCATATAAGAGATTGTCTGTAACGATAGCTGTCAGCCTGATTTCATTCCCTGTTTTCAAACCGGTGTTTTCTCTGAGCCATTCACCAACCGCGGTGATAAACTCAACCCGGTATACCCTGTTATCCAAAATCCTGGTAAAGTTATAACTATCCATCAGTGCTGCCAATGCAAGTATTTTATCAGTTGATACTACTTCAGTAAGAATACCGGATTCCATCAGGTCTTTTAATAAAAATTGGGAGAGGGCTACCTTGTTGGTGACGTCTATCCTGCCTTTCCCGATTCCGACATTGGCCTTAACAGAGGCTTCAAAATTGGATAAGGTACTTTTTTTGATATAGGACTGACCGAGGGAACCCGAGTATCCAAGTTCAAGGAAAGATCCATTATCCTTATATTTCCGTTGAAGATCCTGCAGGAGAATATTACTGTTTAAAGTAAAAAACGTATCCAATTTCTGGAAATTACTTCTAAAATTTCTAAATGTGATTCGCTGATTGGTTGATTGGTTGGAATAAATGGATTGCGATAAATTCAGATTACCGCGTAAGTTGAACTTGCTGATCGAATTCATAGGAGTTCTGTTCCCGTATAAGTCACCCTGCAGATCCAAGACCTTATATTTTACATCCGGAAATCTATAATCATTGTAAAGATTTTCCTGGGCGAATGCACTTTGAGATAAAAACAGAAAGAAGATTGAAAGGGTTAATACATTTTTCATGCTTAATTATATTTTATATTGAATGTTGTAAAAAAGAATGTTTTCAAAAAATAATCAGCGTAAAGATAAATTCAATAATTATTAACAAAAACATAAATAATGATCCTGAGTGTTAAGCAGGTGTTAAATTTTGCCATTGTTACTGTAAATTGAAAATGCAGGGGGTTGTCCGGAATATCGGTTGTCCGGAATTCAGGTGATATTTCCTGGAAGCAGTAATAAGTCATAGTTATAGGCGACCATTTGGTAGTATGTAAGCAATAACACAGATTTAAGTTCTGGAGGGGCGACCTTATAAGACAATGAGTTTTAAGTAATGAGTTAAAAACCAACTTAGAACTCAAAACTAATTATATTGTATGAATGTATGAGGAATTCTGTGGTGAATACAACCTAATTTTTATTTAGATAGATTATTTGTTTAAATCATTATCTGAAGTATATTTTACAGAATTATGATTTTGGCATATTAATGGTAATAAACTTGGCTTTTTGCCATATAAAAATTTAAAAATAAAAAACAATGTCAAAGTCTTCATTAATTATTGAAAGTTTCGCTGAAAAAAAGTAAAAATTTTTTGACAAACAAATACAAGATATTCAAACATTGTGTACCTTTGCGCCACTTTAAAAGGAAAACCATCTTCATCCGATATTAATTTAATTAGGATATGAATCAGAAAATTAGAATTAAGCTTCGTTCGTATGACCACAATTTAGTGGATGTTTCGACGGAGAAAATAGTTAAGACGGTCCGTTCAAGCGGTGCTGTCGTAACGGGTCCGATTCCGCTGCCTACCGAGAAAAAGATGTTTACCGTGTTGCGCTCGCCGCACGTAAATAAAAAATCTCGTGAGCAGTTTTCAATGCGTACCCACAAACGTTTGATTGAGATATATACTCCAACGCAGAAAACAGTCGATGCTCTTTCGAGATTAGAATTGCCAAGTGGGGTAGATATTCAGGTCAAGCTGACTTAAGAATAAAATTCATTTTTAATAAATAAATCGGTGGCATTGAGGACGATTGTCCTTGAGGTGCCTTATTAAATAATATTGTCGTGAACGGAATTATTGGTAAGAAATTAGGCATGACGAGCGTATATGACGCCAATGGCAATTATGTTGCCTGCACTGTTATAGAAGCCGGACCTTGTGTAGTTACTCAGGTAAAGAATGCCGAAACAGATGGTTACAAAGCATTGCAGATTGCATTTGGTGACATCAAAGCATCAAGCGTTTCAAAACAATTGACCGGCCATTTCGCCAAGGCAGGTACTGAGCCGCTTAAGACAGTGGTTGAATTGAGAGACTCAAGTTTAACTAAAACCTTAGGTGAAACAGTCGAAATCGCTGATGTCCTTAATGAAGGGGATAAAGTCAATGTTTTCGGTCTGACAAAAGGTAAAGGTTTTCAGGGTGTCGTTAAGCGTCACGGATTTGGTGGGGTCGGACAGGCTACACACGGTCAGCACAACAGATTGCGTGCACCGGGTTCAGTCGGAGCATCTTCATATCCTTCAAAAGTTTTTAAAGGGATGCGTATGGGTGGACAGACCGGCAATACCAACGTTAAAATCAAAAACCTGAAGGTATTAAAAATATTTTCTGAACAGAATTTAGTGCTAGTTAAAGGAGCTATTCCGGGGCATAAGGGTTCTGTCGTAATCATTGAAAGTCTTAACAAATGAAACTGGATATATTAACTAAATCAGGAGAGTCAACAGGACGCTCATTTGAATTCTCGGCTGAATTGTTGAGTGAAAAACCAAGCGAACACGCTGTTTATCTGGCAGTTAAGGCATATCTGGCCAATCAACGCCAGGGGACTCACAGTTCAAAAGACAAAAGTCAACTTTCTGGTTCTACACGTAAGTTGCATAAACAAAAGGGTACGGGAGGTTCACGTAAAGGTAGTATTAAGTCAGGTGTCTTACACGGTGGAGCACGTATTCATGGACCAAGACCACGTAACTATAGCCAGGACCTGAACCGTAAAGTGAAAAAAGTAGCCCGCAGATCTGCTTTAGTTGATAAATTACTCAACAATAAAGTAATTATCGTCGAGGATTTTACTTTTGATGCACCTAAAACTAAAGAATTGGTCGGCATATTCAGCGCAATTAAAGCTGAAAGAAAGCCTTTACTTGTTACCGGTGAAATGAATAAAAATGTTTATCTGTCAGGTAGAAACCTGCCTAAGGCTGATGTAACATTTGCGGATGAACTGAATGTTTACAGCATCTTGAAAGCTGATTCAGTTGTTCTTTTCGAAGGCGCAGTAGAAAAAATAGTTCAATCCATTGCATAATCTAAATTAAAGTACAACCATGATTCATAAAATTTTAGTCAGACCGGTTATTACTGAAAAGGCCAACGACTTGTCTAATCTTGGAAAGTACACCTTTGTGGTGGCTAAGAAAGCTAATAAAATTGAGATCGGCAAGGCAATTGAAAAAATGTATAATGTCAATGTGGTTTCTGTCAATACTCATGTAATGCCTGTGAAAGTCATTACGCGCAATGGCCGTTCTGGTCTGATGCGTGGTGTTAAGGCTGCTTATAAGAAAGCTGTTGTAACACTGGCTCCGGGTGAGACTATTGATATTTTCCAGGGAAATAACGAAGAATAACCACTTACTTTAATATTAAGAAAAACGGTAAGCAACTATGGCACTTAAGAAATATAATCCGATTACACCGGGTACACGTTACAGAGTAGGCAATGCATATGCCGAAGTAACTACTAATACTCCGGAAAAATCATTGACTACTGACCTGAAAAAATCAGGAGGTCGTAATCACGATGGTAAAATGACCATGCGCCAGAGAGGTGGCGGGCATAAGAGAAGATACCGTGTAATCGATTTTAAAAGAAATAAAGATGGTATCCCTGCAAAAGTATCTACCATTGAATATGATCCTAACAGAAGCGCATTTATTGCTCTGCTTAACTATGCAGATGGTGAGAAACGCTATATCATTGCACCTAAAGAATTGAAAGTTGGTGATACTGTTGTGAGTGGTGACGGTGTGGCAATTGAACCCGGTAATGCTATGACATTGAAGAGTGTGCCACTTGGTGCTGAAATCTATGCTATAGAAATGCAACCGGGCAAAGGAGCCGCTTTGGCCAGAAGCGCCGGATCATACGCTGTTATGGTAGGGAAAGAAGATAGATACGCAGTTATTAAATTACCTTCTGGTGAAGTACGTCGTATTCTACTTACCTGCAGAGCAACTATCGGAATTGCATCTAATCAGGATCATAGCTTGACCGTTCTTGGAAAAGCCGGACGTAAAGTATGGTTGGGACGACGTCCACGAGTAAGAGGTGTAGCAATGAACCCAGTAGATCACCCGATGGGTGGTGGTGAAGGTAGAGCATCAGGTGGACACCCGATCTCCCGTACCGGAATCATGGCAAAAGGTCAGAAAACCAGAAATGTCAATAAGAAAAGCTCAGCTTTGATTATTTCAAAACGCAAATCTAAATAATAACCGAAATCTGAAATATTAGCATTATGGCTAGATCATTAAAGAAAGGTCCTTATGTACACTACGCTTTGCTGGCAAAAATTGCTAAGGCAAAGGAATCAACAAAGAAGTCAGTTATCAAGACATGGTCACGCGCTTCTATGATTATACCTGATATGGTGGGTGAAACCATCGCCGTACATAACGGAAAAACTTTTGTGCCCGTCTTCGTAACTGAAAACATGGTGGGACACAAATTGGGTGAATTTTCACCAACCCGTAACTTCAGAGGTCACGGAGGTAAAAAGAAATAATTGTTAAATAGAAAGTAGGCTTTTCTAAATAAAAATTCAATGGAAGCACAAGCTAAATATCGAAATATCAAAGGATCAGAACGCAAAATGCGACTAGTCGTTGATACGATTAGAGGAAAAAATGTAGGCCAGGCACTCGCTATCCTTAAGCATACTCAAAGATCAGCAGCTCATTATGTATTCAAGACTTTGATGTCAGCTGTAGCTAATTGGGAACAGAATTCCGGAATAGAGTCCGGTGCTGATAGCCATGGTTTATATGTTAAAACTGCCTTTGTTGATGGCGCAGGAATGTTAAAAAGGTTCCAACCGGCTCCCCATGGTAGAGCTCACAGAATCCGTAAAAGATCCTGCCATCTTACAATCATAGTGGATAGCAAAATTCCAGTAGAAAATTAATACCATCATTTAATTATAAATAACCTTTTTCATGGGTCAAAAGACAAGTCCGGTAGGTAATAGATTAGGAATCATCAGAGGATGGGATTCCAACTGGTATGGTGGCAAAGATATGGCTGCCAAAGTAGTCGAAGACGAGCAGATTAGAAATTATATGAGAGCTCGAATTCCGAAAGGTGGAATCGCTAAGATAGCAATTGAACGGCAAATCAAAAGAATTACAGTCACCATTCATACATCACGTCCCGGTATTATTATCGGTAAAGGCGGTCAAGAAGTTGATCGTATCCGTGAAGAATTGAAAAAGCTGACAGGTAAGGAAGTGCAAATCAATATCCACGAAATCCGTAAACCAGAATTGGATGCTGCAATCGTCGGTGAAACCATCGCTAAACAGATTGAATCCCGTATTAACTATCGCCGTGCAACTAAAATGGCTATCCAGTCCACGATGAGAGCCGGTGCAGAAGGAATTAAGGTTCGTTTGTCCGGACGTTTGAACGGTGCTGAAATGGCTCGCTCAGAAGAGTATAAAGAAGGTAGAACGCCGTTGCATACTTTCAGAGCTGACATAGATTACTGTATTTCAGTAGCAGAAACAGTTTATGGATTGATTGGTATTAAAGTATGGATCTGTAAAGGTGAAGTGTTCGGTAAAAGGGAAATCATGCCTTTGCAATCTGAAGAAAAGAAGGCCAATGCACAAGGAACAAACAGAGGAGGAGAGAGGGGTGACAGACGAGGCGAACGCAAAGGAGGCAACAGAAATTTTAAATCCAAAAGACAATAATTAAAAATATTTGATGTATCTTTGCACCTCTTTAGAGGAATAGGCATACAAATAGCTTTTAATCAGCGAATTATAAAGGAAGACGTACCATGTTACAACCAAAAAGAACAAAGTATAGAAAGCAGCATAAAATGAACCCGAAAGGGGTTGCTTATAAAGGTAGTACGATATCTTTCGGGTCAGTTGCCCTCAAGGCAGTGACCGGTGGTAGACTTACTGCCCGTCAGATTGAATCTGCCAGGATAGCCATGACCCGCTATATGAAAAGAGAAGGTAAGGTGTGGATCCGGATTTTCCCGGACAAGCCCATCACCAAGAAACCTTTAGAGGTTCGTATGGGTAAAGGAAAAGGTCCTGTCGATCACTATGTAGCCGTTATCAAGCCTGGTAGAATCCTGTTTGAAATGGATGGCGTGTCTGAGGCTGTAGCGACAGAAGCATTCAGATTGGCAGCTCAAAAATTGCCAGTTTTGACAAAAACCATTCTGCGAACTGATCTTCGTATTGTATAATTTTGAAACCTGAATATTATCATGGGAAATAAAGAATATAAAGAAATACAAAATTTGGCTGATTCTGAGTTGAATGAAAAATTGACTCAGACACAATTGGATCTGACAAAGAGTAGATTTGAAGCTACCATCTCAGGAAATGTTTCTCCCCGTGAGATTCGTGAAGCCAAAAAAACAATTGCCAGGGTTCAGACTGAAATAAGAAGTAGAGAATTGGCTAAAATGTCTGAAGAAGAATTGGCCAAGAGATCTAAAATCAGATATCGCAGAAGAAAATAATTTTCACCACCAAAATAATCATTTTAAAGTATCCGTCAATATGGAACAAGTTGTAAGAAAAGCCAGAAAGGAAAGAATTGGAAAAGTTATTTCCAATAAAATGGATAAGTCAATATCCGTCATGGTGGAAAGAAGAATTAAGCACCCCCTTTACGGAAAATTCTTGAAGAAATCCAACTCTTTTATGGCTCACGACGAGAAAAATGAATGCCAGATAGGCGATATCGTCAAAATAATGGAAACACGACCGCTTTCTAAAAATAAAAGATGGCGTTTGGTAGAAATCATTGAAAAAGCGAAGTAATTAAATAATCAGGAATAATCTTTATTTGTCATGATACAGACAGAATCAAGACTCAGAGTAGCAGATAATAGTGGCGCAAAAGAAGTGCTCTGCATCCATGTTTTGGGTGGATCAACTCGCCGCTATGCATCCATCGGAGATAAAATCGTAGTATCGGTTAAACAAGCATCTCCCGGCGGTATTAAAAAAGGAACAGTGTCTAAAGCTGTTATCGTACGTACAAAAAAAGAAATCAGACGTCCGGATGGATCCTATATCCGGTTTGATGACAATGCAGTCGTTCTGCTAAACAACCAGGATGAGCCACGCGGTACACGTATTTTTGGACCAGTTGCCAGAGAACTCAGAGACCGCGATTATATGAGAATTGTTTCACTAGCTCCGGAGGTGCTTTAATCAGAATAAATCATGAGAAAAAACATAAATTCTAACCAAAAGCGTTTCGCACCTAAATTACATATCAAAAAAGGTGACGAGGTAATCATCATCGCAGGTAAGGAGAAGGGAAATAAAGGCGTCGTCTCTAAAGTATTGGTAAGCCAGAGCAGAGCAATCGTAGAAGGCAGAAATCTCGCTAAAAAGCATGTGAAACCACAACAGGATCAACCGGGTGGTATTCAGGAAGTGGAAATGCCAATCCACGTCTCAAATCTGATGCTGGTAGATAAGAAAGGTACACCTAGTCGTATCGGACGAAAAGAGGAAAATGGCAAATTGGTAAGATATTTTAAAAAATCAGGAGAAATTGTTAAATAATGAGTTACATTCCCAGATATAAAACCAAATATAAGGATGAGGTCATCCCTAAGCTGATGGAAGAATTTAAATATTCATCCATTATGGAAGTTCCTCGCCTTGAAAAAATATGCATCAATCAGGGCTTGGGAGATGCCGTGGCAGATAAAAAAGTGATAGACAACGCCCTTGCTGATTTGACAACGATTGCCGGACAAAAAGCTGTCGTTACCAAAGCTACTAAGTCAGTTTCCAATTTCAAACTGAGAGAAGGAATGCCGATCGGTATCAGAGTTACCTTGCGCAATGAACGTATGTATGAGTTTCTGGATAGATTTATCTCTGTAACTCTTCCACGGGTTAGAGACTTTAAAGGAATCAATGACAAAAGCTTTGACGGTAGAGGTAATTACTCTATGGGAATCACAGAACAGATTATTTTCCCTGAAATAGATATCGATAAAATAGCAAAGGTCCTTGGTATGGATATTACTTTCGTTACCTCTGCCAAAACAGACAAAGAAGCTTATGCACTTTTGGCTGCTCTTGGATTACCTTTCAAAAATCAAAAAAATAGTTAAATAATATTACGGATGGCAAGAAAATCTATAATCGCGCGTGAAAGAAAAAGAGAACGCATGGTTGCTAAATATGCTGAAAAAAGAAAACAGCTGAAAGAAGCCGGAAATTATGACGAATTGGATAAGTTACCTCGTAACTCTAACCCGATTAGATTGCACAACAGATGTAAACTGACCGGACGTCCAAAAGGTTATATGAGAGATTTTGGTATTTGCCGAGTGATGTTTAGAAAAATGGCTCTAGACGGCAAAATCCCGGGTATAACTAAATCATCCTGGTAATATTTTTTGATTATATATTTTAATAGCAAATTAAACTTTAGAAAATGGCTCTAAATGATCCAATAGCAGATTATCTCACCAGAATACGCAATGCACAGCAGGCTGGTCATAGAATCGTGGAAATCCCTGCCTCAAATATGAAGAAAGGTATAACCGAAATTCTCTATGAAAATGGATATATCTTAAAGTATATGTTCGATGATGCGGCAGGAAAGCAAGGTGTAATCAAAATAGCTCTGAAGTATAACGAACAAACAAAAAAACCGGTTATCAGAGAATTGAAAAGGGTTAGCCGGCCAGGATTACGCCAATACTTTCACTGTGAAGATATTCCTCGCGTGATCAACGGTCTGGGAATAGCCATCGTTTCTACATCTAAAGGCTTATTGACTGACAAACAGGCACGTGCTCAGAATGTTGGCGGCGAAGTTATTTGCTTTATTAGTTAATTATTTGTAAGTTAAGAACTCAGTATATTATGTCAAGAATCGGTAAAGCTCCCATCTCAGTTCCTTCAGGTGTAGAGTTTAAAGTAGATAAGTCGAATGTGGTAACAGTTAAAGGACCAAAAGGAACCCTGACTAAGAAGTTCGACCCTGATATGGTCTTTAATCTGGAAGATGGTACATTGACAGTTCAGCGACCTACAGATTCCAAACGCCACCGTTCTATGCACGGATTGAGCAGAGCTCTTTTGAATGGCATGGTAGAAGGTGTATCTGCAGGGTTCACCAAGACTATGGAATTGGTTGGTGTAGGTTATAGGGCAAGCAATACAGGTCAGTTACTCGAATTGGCTCTTGGATTTTCCCACCCGATCATGTTTCATCTGCCTGACGAAGTAAAGGTTGAAACAAAAAGTGAAAAAGGTGCACCACCAACGATCATTCTCACTAGCCACGACAAACAATTAATAGGTCAAGTAGCTGCAAAGATCAGATCATTCAAAAAGCCTGAACCATACAAGGGTAAAGGTATCCGATTTGCTGGAGAGGTGCTCAGAAGAAAAGCAGGTAAGACAGCAGGTAAGAAATAAATTCTGATAATATATTATATTTTTATTAATATGAAAAAGACAAAAGAGGAATCCAGACAAAGAATTCACCTCAGAATCAGAAAAAAGGTGAAGGGATCAGCACAAAAACCACGCCTGACTGTATTCCGTAGCAATAAAGGCATCTATGCTCAGTTAGTTGACGATACGACAGGCAATGTCCTTACTGCTGCCTCATCCAGATTGTTGGAAAATGCAACCGGTAATAAAGTGGACCAGGCAAAAGCTGTGGGCAAACTGATTGCTGATAAGGCAAAAGATAAAAATATCGATTCAGTTGTGTTTGACCGCAGTGGCTATCTTTATCACGGTAGAGTGAAAGCCCTTGCTGACGGTGCACGAGAAGCCGGTTTGAATTTTTAAATATAAGTGATAAGTAAAATGGCAAAACAACCACAAAATAAAATGCGTCCGGTTGACGCTGAATTGAAAGATAAATTAGTAGTTGTCAACAGAGTTGCTAAGGTGACTAAAGGGGGACGTACCTTTAGCTTTGCGGCAATCGTTGTCGTAGGTGACGGTCAGGGTACTGTCGGACATGGGTTAGGTAAAGCCAGAGAAGTTGCAGATGCAATTGCAAAAGCAATCGATGATGCAAAGAAAAACCTGATACATTTCCCTATTTTGAATGGAACAATCCCTCACCCGCAATTAGGAAAATACGGTGCCGGGAAAGTACTTATTAAGCCTGCTGCTGACGGTACAGGTGTTATTGCCGGTGGTGCGATGCGTGCTGTTCTAGAGACAGCCGGTGTTCACAACGTATTGGCAAAATCTCAGGGTAGTTCTAATCCGCACAACGTCGTTAAGGCAACTATTGATGCACTAACTAAACTGAGAGACCCACACGCTGTAGCTCACGAGAGAGGTATCTCTATGAAGGAAATGTTTACAGGCGAATTTCAAAAATAATTGAGTCATGGGACGATTGAAGATAACACAAATTAAAAGTACAATAGATCGAAATAAGAAACAAAAGGCGACAATGATTGCCTTAGGTATCAGGAAGGTTTACCGATCTGTAGAACATGAAGATTCTCCTGCTCTGAGAGGAATGCTGCGTAGTGTGGCTCACCTTGTAACAGTAGAAGAAGTAAAATAAGCTTATATATTAATTAAGAGAAATTCTGATGGAATTAAATAATCTTAGACCGGCAAAAGGTTCAAATAAATCAAGCAAAAGAATTGCACGAGGACAAGGAAGTGGTCGTGGTGGTACATCGACCAAAGGTCACAAAGGTGCTAAGGCCCGTACTGGCTTTAAAAGTAAAAGAGCTCATGAAGGTGGTCAGATGCCGCTTCAGATGCGTCTTCCAAAATTTGGTTTTAAAAATGTCAATCGGGTAGAATATATCGGTATCAACCTAAATACGCTGGAGGCTCTTGCTGAAATTCATAATGTCACTGAGATTAATTTCGACTTTCTGACAGCAAAGAAAGTTGTGAAAAAAACAGAGAAATATAAGATTCTCGGTACAGGTGAATTGACAAAATCTTTAACTGTTTCTGCACATGCTGCATCAAAAACAGCACAAGAGAAGATCACAAGTCTGGGTGGTACCTTTACTGCAATTTAATCAGTGATCACCTATCAATCGTAAGCACATTTAAAACAAACATTTAGCTAAAGGATGAAAAGGTTTATCAACACTTTAAAGAATATATGGTCTATTAAAGAGCTAAGAAATCGTATATTATATTCGCTTTTATTGCTTTTAGTTTTTAGACTAGGTTCATTTATCGTGTTACCGGGAGTTGTACCAGAGGTGCTTTCCAGTGTTGCACAAAGACGAGGTGCCAACGACTTGTTAGGTTTGATCAATGTTTTTACGGGAGGTGCTTTTAATCAGGCCTCTATTCTTGCACTTGGTATCATGCCATACATTACAGCTTCGATTATTATTCAGGTCTTGGGATTTGCAGTTCCATATTTCCAGAGATTGCAACAGAAAGAAGGTGAATCAGGAAGGAAAAAGTTAAATCAGATTACCAGAGTTCTGACCGTCGCCATCACATTGGTTCAAGGTGGAGCTTATTTAACATATTTGAAAGGTGTAGGTGCAATTTCCCCTAATATATCTATGTCTATATTCTGGGGTGCCAATATCCTGATACTTACCACAGGGACTATTTTTGCAATGTGGTTGGGTGAGAAAATTACAGATAAGGGAATCGGAAATGGTGTTTCTATCCTGATTATGGTGGGTATCTTATCCAGATTACCACAAGCCTTAATTTTTGAATTTGATGCACAGATGGCATCCAATGGTTTGGTGATGTTTATTCTTGAACTGGCTGCCATGTTTGTGATCATCATGTTTACCATTCTTGTGGTTCAGGGTGTAAGAAAAATTCCATTACAATTCCCTAAAAAGGCCGTTGGCGGTGGAAGTATGGCTGCCGGTAACAGAGATTATATTCCGATTAAGGTTAATGCTTCCGGAGTTATGCCAATCATCTTTGCACAGGCTCTGATGTTTTTGCCTGCTATTGTTGCGCAGTATTTTGCAGGATCAGATAATCCGGAAATGGCTTCACATAGCTTTATACGATCAATGAATGATACTTTTTCATTCAGTTATAACTTTATCTACTTTATCTTGGTTATTCTGTTTACTTATGTTTATACTGCCTTGTTAGTTAATCCTCAGCAGTACGCAGAATACCTTAAGCGATCTAATGCTTATATTCCGGGTGTTAAGCCTGGAAAGGATACGGAAGATTATATCGATGCCATAACATCGAAAATTACATTCCCGGGAGCTATTATTCTTGGTATTATCGCAGTATTACCACCGGTTGCAGTTATGTTTGGTGTAAATCCGACATTTGCAATGTTTTTTGGAGGTACTTCATTGTTAATTGATGTTGCAGTAATTCTGGATACATTGGCTCAGATTGAAAGCCATTTATTAATGCGTAAATACGATGGTTTAGTTCAATCCGGAAAGATTCAGGGAAGAGGTTCAGGCGGAATTCAAATTGGAGCATACTAAGATGAATGGTCGCTTAAATCAATACGAAATTTTGACTCCCGATTTTAATACAATAAGTTTCTGACTCTGATGTTTAATAACCGAATTAGACCGAAGACCGCTGAAGAAATTGCAAAAATAAAAGAAAGCTGCACCATTGTAGTTAAGGCAATTGCCCACGTAGCAAAGATAATCAAACCCGGAGTTACGGGATTGTATCTGGATAAAGAAGCCGAGACTGTGATGAGAGATTTGGGTGCCGTACCTGCATTCAAAGGATACAACGGTTTTCCTGCTTCACTATGTATTTCTGTAAATGCAGCTGTTGTTCATGGAATTCCAAATGCCACGGAATTGAAGGAAGGGGATGTTGTTTCAATCGATTGCGGTGCAGTAATTAATGAGTATTTTGGCGATTCTGCCTATACTTTTGCGCTGGCACCTGTGGGAGAGGAGATTATCCGCTTGCTTAAAACTACGAATGAATCCCTGTATAAGGGAATTGCTCAGGCAAAGGTGGGTAATCGTATAGGAGATATTTCTTATGCTATTCAGGAATATACTGAATTGAATAATAAATACGGGGTTGTAAGAGAATTGGTGGGACATGGGATAGGAAAGCGATTACATGAACCACCTGATGTGCCTAATTTTGGAAAGAGGGGAAATGGACTGAGGCTAGAAGAAAATTGGACAATTGCGATCGAACCTATGATAAATTTAGGTAAGAAAGACGTTTATCAAGCAAAAGATCATTGGACAATTTTAACCAGGGACGGTAAACCTTCCGCACATTTCGAACACACAGTTGCTGTAAAACAAGGTGGAGGTGAAATTCTGTCGGATCATACTGAAATTGAGAATGAAATAAAAAATAACGGAAATATTATGAATATTTCCGAAAATATTTAGATATTTGCACTCCGAAAAAAAGGCACATGTCAAAACAAGATATTATTAAACAGGACGGTATAATTGAAGAAGCATTGTCAAACGCAATGTTTCGGGTTCGTCTGGAGAATGATCATCAGATTTTGGCCACTATTTCGGGTAAAATGCGCATGCACTATATCCGTATTCTGCCGGGTGATAAAGTATCTGTGGAAATGTCTCCATACGACTTATCACGTGGAAGAATCATTTATAGATATAAATAAAAAAATGTTTGACTGATGAAAGTAAGAGCATCAATTAAAAAACGATCCGCTGATTGTAAGATCGTAAGAAGAAAAGGGAAACTCTATGTTATTAACAAGAAGAATCCTAAATTTAAACAAAGACAAGGATAATATTTATCAATTATAATACTATAATTATATGGCTCGTATAGCAGGAGTTGATTTACCTAGAAACAAAAGAGGCGTCATTGGTTTGACATATATATACGGTATAGGTCGTTCTCTGGCTTCAAAAGTTCTCGCCCAGGCAGGTGTTAGTGAGGATACTAAGGTCGTTGACTGGACAGATGAGAATATTAAAACAATTTCACGAATCGTCAATGATGAGCACAAGACTGAAGGACAATTGCGTTCTGAAGTTCAGTTGAACATTAAGCGTTTGATGGATATTGCTTCTTACCGTGGATTGCGACATCGTAAAGGATTGCCTTTAAGAGGCCAGCGAACCAAGAATAACTCACGTACACGTAAAGGTAAGCGTAAGACTGTTGCCAATAAGAAGAAGGCAACTAAATAATCATAAATAATATAGACATTTTTATATAGCTTAATCATTATGGCTAAAGCACAAAAGAAAGTTAAAAAAAGAAAAGTAAAAGTCGAGTCAGAAGGACTGGCTTACATTCAGGCAAGCTTTAATAACCTGATTGTCTCTTTAACCAACAGGCAAGGAGAGGTGATTTCATGGGCATCTGCCGGTAAGGCCGGATTCAGAGGTTCTAAGAAAAATACACCTTATGCTGCCCAGGTTGCAGCTTCTGATGCCGGTAAAGTAGCTTATGATGCAGGTCTGCGTAATGTCGAAGTCTATGTAAAAGGCCCCGGTGCAGGACGAGAATCTGCTATTAGAGCAATTGATGGCTCCGGTATCAAGGTGACTAAGATCTATGATGTTACACCGATTCCTCATAACGGTTGTCGCCCACCAAAGAAAAGAAGAGTTTAATCACGATAATATTTCCAAAGTAGATATACATTATGGCAAGATATACAGGCCCAGCAACAAAGAAAGCAAGAGCATTTGGCGAACCGATTTACGGTCCTGATAAGGCTTTTGATAAAAAGAAATACGCTCCAGGTCAACACGGTCCCTCTCGCAGAAGAAAGCAAAAATCTGACTATGCTCTCCAGTTGATGGAAAAGCAAAAAGCTAAATATACCTATGGCGTTTTGGAACGCCAATTTAGAAATACATTTACAAAAGCATCACGCAAAGGTGGTGTAACCGGTACTGTATTGCTTCAATTCCTTGAATCAAGATTGGATAATGTAGTGTACCGTATGGGTATTGCCAATACACGCAGAGGTGCCAGACAGTTGGTCTCTCACCGTCACATAGTGGTGAATGGTGTCGTTACAAATATTCCGTCATTCCACGTAAGACCCGGCGATGTAGTAGAAGTAAGAGGCAAATCAAGAGGTCTGGATATTGTAACTTCCAATGTTAAGTCTAAGCACGATAGCAAAAGATTTGCCTGGATTGAATTTAATCCTGAAAGAATGGAAGGTAAATTCCTTGCTTACCCTGAAAGAGACCAGATTCCTGAAAATATCAACGAACAGTTGATCGTCGAATTGTACTCCAAATAATTGATTCTGATAATTTATTTCATCCAATTTAACAATCGTAGATTTTTTTCATAATGAGTATATTAAACTTTCAAAAACCGGAAAAAATTATTCTTCAAAAAGCCACTGATTTTGATGGTATTTTTGAGTTTAAACCATTGGAACCGGGCTTTGGTCAAACTATCGGAAACTCATTGAGAAGAGTACTCCTCAATTCACTGGAAGGCTTTGCAATTTCTGCTATCCGTATAGGTGGGGTCGATCACGAATTTACTACTATCCCGGGTGTTGTGGAAGATGTGATTGAGATAATCCTTAACCTGAAACAGGTTAGATTGAAGTTGAATCTGAAAGATGAAGATATCTCCAATGAAAAGATTTATCTTACTCTCAGAGGTAAAGAAGAGTTTAAATCAGGCGACATCGAACAGTTTACCAATGTGTTTAAGGTGATGAATCCTGATTTGTTGATTTGCCACATGGATCCAAGTGTTACTCTTGAGATTGAATTGACTATCAATAAGGGTAGAGGATATGTTCCAGCTGATGAACAACCCGAAAGAGAAAATATTATTGGAGTTATTCCGATAGATTCTATTTATACTCCGGTTAAAAATGTTGCCTACCAGGTTTCAAATACCCGTGTTGGTCAGCGCACAGATTATGAAAAACTGACCATCGAAGTAAAAACAGATGGTACAATCCATCCGGAGGATGCTGTGAAAGAAGCTTCAAGAATTCTCATTCACCACCTGATGCTCATCACTGATGAAAATATTTCTTTCGATGATGCAACTAAGAGCGAAGAGAATGTTGTGGATGAACACATCCTTCACATGCGTAAACTCCTGAAAACAACCTTGGAAGACCTTGATCTTTCTGTCAGAGCATATAACTGTCTGAAAGCTGCCAAAATCAACTCTCTTGGCGAAATGGTTCAGTACGAAACACATGAGTTGTTGAAGTTTAGAAACTTCGGTAAAAAATCATTGGTTGAGATCGAAGAATTGCTTTCTACAAAAGGTCTGCATTTCGGTATGGATCTTGCTAAATACAAGCTTGACGAAGAATAAAAACCTTAATATTAATTAATCTGCAAATTACGGTCGATAATTTATTGACGGTGTTGCGAAGCTAAAATTTTTAAAAATGAGACACGGTAATAAAGTGAATGCATTAGGACGGACAAAAGCCCACCGAGATGCCTTGATGAAAAATCTTGCATGTTCTTTAATTGAACACAAAAGAATCAATACAACCCTTGCCAAAGCAAAAGCTCTTCGTATTTTTATTGAGCCGCTTGTTACCAAATCAAAAAATAATAATACACACTCCAGACGTGTTGTCTTCTCTTATCTTCAGAACAAATATGCAGTCGATACTTTATTTACTGAAATCAGAGAGAAAATCGGCGATCGTCCGGGTGGCTATCTGCGTATCATCAAGTTGAATGACACTCGTCATGACAATGCCGATATGGCAATGATTGAGTTTGTTGATTACAATACACTTTACAATCCAAATACTTCTTTGGATGGTAAGGCTAAGACGAAGACTCGCAGAAGTAGAAGAAAAGGCGGTTCTGCCACTAAAGCCTCAGCAACGACTGAAGTAGTCGAAGAAGTTAAGGAAGAAGTAACTGAAGATGCACCTGCTGTTGAAGAAGTCGTGGAAAATGTCGCCGAAGAGGTAAAGCAGGAGGTTGAAGATACTGCTTCAGATTCTGTTGAAGACACTGCTGCTGAATCACCTTCCGAAGGTGACGACGATAAGAAGGATGCTTAATAAGTAATCATTCAAGATAAATATAAGCCCTGGTTTTTGCCCGGGCTTTTTTTATTGTACATAGTTTGTAAAAATTTATACTGTGTATTTCTAAAAAGTGCCTTTTTTAGATATGCTTTTAGTTTAAATGTGAATTTTTGGGTAAGAATTATGTACCTGTACCTGTATTGGTAAAATAGATTATTAAATCATGAAAATTACGACAAATTGGGTGCTTTGACGCGAAAATAATATTCAGCAATTTTATTTTTCCGGATTAAAGCTGCTTATTATTCTTATCAAATTCAATTATCTTACCCATCACCTCGTCCAGCTGATCTGCCCCAATACCCTTTGAAAGAATTTTTTTATCCTTATCCAAAATAAAGAATTGTGGTGTTGACTTGATATTATAAATTACTTTGAAATTAGATAATAATACGGGGTCATAGACATTGACAAAGGGTTCCATATGTTTTCTTTGTACACTCTTCCAGCAATCTTTCGCTTCATCCAACAGTCCGGTACAAACTGCAAAAATCTTCACTCCCTTGTCTTTATATTTGTTATAGAAGTCTATAACATGCGGAATTGCTTTCTCACAATGTGAACAATCAGGAGCCCAAAAAAACATGACAGTATAAGGCGAAACGACATCATGTAGTCTGATATCTGTACTGTCTTTTTGGCTAATAAAAGTTAGATTGGGGGCATATCTTCCTACAAGAGTGGGCCTTGCATCATTGGCGGCATCCTTCATTTTTTGCAGGTTTTCTTTATCTACCCAAGGAGCCAGGCCCTTGCTGTAATATTTGTCTATCAGGTGAACATATACAGCATCCATCCCGACATATTTACTTTTTAGATAGAAGTTGAAATAGTGACTTAAGTAAAATTTAAAGGCATCAGGGATAACCTTCACCTTTTCCAATACGATATCAAGGGACTTGATAATGGAATCGGGTTGCTGATAGGTTATATTTTGAATAAAATTGTCAATTTTCTGGAAATAAACCGGAGATCTGAATAACCTTTCATCTTTAAAGTCAACATTGTCAAGATAATGATCCTTAAAATGATTATATCCTTTTACCTTTGTCGCCATATCATCATGTGGACCATATACAGGTAATGGGGGTTCTTTAGATGATTTTATCAGGGTCGCTGTAAATGAATTTGGATATTTTTTTACAAACTCATCCTGTGTTTTAAAAACTTCTTTATCGATTTCTTCTGCTTTTAATGCATATTTTTTGTATTCTGAACTGTCAGGGGCATTTCTCATTTTTTCTCTGTAAGAGTCTGCCATTGGTCTCTGTGACGTCAGGTAATGGATATAATTGAAAAATATAGTGTTTTCATCACTGTTTTTAGCCTTGAGTTTTGAAGATAATCTTGCTGCATCACACTCTATACTGAAAAATCGGTTGTTTTGGTCGACTATAAACTGGAATACGTTTTTTTCAGGCATGAGTACAGCCATATAAACACCCGGGTCAAGGTCTTTAGTGCCGGAAAAGGTAAAATTCCCGGTTTTGGATACTGCTGTATCTTTTACATATTGTTTGTCACCTAAATAATAACCCAGCAGAAGGGTATCATGCTTATAATTGTGAAGTTGTATGTTAATTTTGTACCCGGTCTGAGCTTGAGCGGTAAGTACAATTGAGGTGAAAAGCAGGAAAAATAAAAATCGTATAGAAGACATATACTTTGCTTTTGAAAAGATATGTAAAGTAACGCAAAGGAGGTGAAATGATTTCCTAATGTTTTGTGAAAGTAGATTCAAACTCTCGTAGCCAGTAAAAACATCGCTGCCATCCGGATGGCTACTCCATTTTCTACCTGCTGAAGGATGATGGATGCCGGCCCATCTGCTACATCGCTTGTTAATTCAACTCCTCTGTTGATGGGTCCCGGGTGCATGATGACGATGTTTTTTCCTACTTTTTCTAAAATCTGCCTATTAATTCCGTAGTATCTTGAATATTCTCTGATAGAGGGGAAATATTTTATTTTTTGTCGTTCCAACTGAATTCGTAGCACATTGGCTACATCGCACCACCGAAGTGTATCCTCCAGGTCATACGATACTTCTACTCCCAATTCATGGATATACCGAGGGATTAATGTTGGTGGTCCGCATACTCTGACATGTGCACCCAGTTTTTTCAGGCAGAATATATTGCTTAATGCAACCCGACTGTGTATGATATCACCTATGATGGCTATCCTGCTGCCTTTTATGTCGCCTACTTGTTCTTTTATTGAAAAGGCATCTAATAAGGCCTGCGTCGGATGTTCATGTGCACCGTCTCCCGCATTCAGAATAGAAGCATTTATTTTTTTAGAAAGATAAACGCATGCCCCCGGCGCAGGATGGCGCATTACGATCATATCTACCTTCATTGACAGAATATTATTGACTGTATCCAGAAGGGTTTCACCTTTCGAAACAGAAGAAGACGATGCTGAAAAATTGATTACATCGGCTGATAGTCTTTTTTCTGCCAGTTCGAACGACATACGTGTTCGGGTACTGTTTTCAAAGAACAGATTGGCGACGGTGACATCTCTCAGAGATGGAACCTTTTTGACGGGCCTGTTGATAACTTCTTTGAAATTCCGGGCGGTTGAAAAAATGAGTTCGAGATCTTCCACTAAAAGGTCTTTGATGCCCAGTAAGTGTTTTGTACTCAACTGACCCACATTTTCACTCATTCTTTTTCAGATTTATAGGGGTAAATAAATACGGATGATGAGGTATTTGCTTCATTCCACACGAGTTTGACATAGGCTTCATCCAGAGCGTCCACTATGAGCCCTGTATAGTTGGCTTGAATCGGAAAATCCCGGTTAAACCGTCGGTCGATAAATGAAAGTAATTCGATGCTTGATGGTCTTCCATAGTGTTGTAACGCCGACATAGCTGCATGTATTGACCTGCCGGTATAAAGTACATCATCGATGAGCAGTACTTTTTTTCTTTCTACAATGAAGTCCATCCTTGTTTCACTGGCCCTAAGCACCTTGGTACGATCACGGTAGTCATCCCTGTAAAAGGTAATGTCGAGGTGTCCGTACTCAATGGAATTTAATCCGAATTCTTTGATTAAAATATTATAAATAAGGTCAGATAAAATGGTTCCTCGCGGCTGGAGACCAATGATGCAGGCGTTGTTGAATTCCTGGAAATTTTCAATAAGTTGATGGCAGAGCCGTCTGACAGCAATATCAAATTTTTGAAACGAAATTAACTCTCTTCCTTCCTGCATTTCGGATACAAAGATAACCTGAATACCATAATTTTCAAGCTGAGCGAAGACATTTTTATCCGATTAGTCTGAAATATTATCTATTAAGTTATGCGGCTTGCAGCATGGAAAAAATCAAGGATTGAATGGCACTTTTAATTTTCGCTGACCAAGCCTCTTTTTTTCATAAGAGCATCTACCTGTGGATCACGACCTCTGAAAGCACGATAACCCTCAGCAGGATCAACTGTATTGCCCACTGAAAAAACATGATCTATAAGTCTCTGCGCAACTTCCCTATCATAAGGTCCCGTACCAACTAAAAAAGCCTGATAAGCATCGGCAGTCAAAACATCTGCCCACAGATAACTGTAATAACCGGCTGAGTATTGGTCACTACTGAAAAGATGCCCGAATTGAGGTATCCTATGTCGCATCACTATCTGGGATGGCATTTTTAGTTTTGCAAGTTCTTCTTTTTCAAACTTATTGACATCTTTCACAGCCTCCTGACTTAAGTGAAGCTTCATGTCGATGATAGCTGACGAAAGGTATTCAGTGGTTGCAAATCCTTCATTAAAAGTCGAAGACCTTCTGATTTTTTCGACAAGTTCGCCCGGTATCGGTTTTCCTGTCTTATAATGCAGGGCAAATCGTTGCAGAACTTCAGGAGTTGAAAGCCAATATTCAAGTAATTGGGATGGAAACTCTACATAATCAGTATATACATTTGTCCCTGAAAGCGTCGGATAAGTAACATGTGAGGAAAGCCCGTGTAAGGCATGGCCGAATTCGTGAAACAGGGTAGTAGCATCGTCCCAGGAAATGAGTACCGGTTCTCCTGCCTTACCTTTTACAAAATTTGAATTATTTGAAACTATTGTCGGAATAAGTTTTAAGATATTGGACTGATCGCGATATGCATTCATCCAGGCACCACTTCTCTTACCATTACGTGCATAAGGATCAAAATACCAGAGTCCGGTATGTTGTCCCGTTGTTTTATTTTTTACTTCCCATACTTCCACATCCGGATGGTTGACTGGAATGCCTTTCAGGCGGGTAAATGACAGATTGAAGATTTCGCCGGCAACCCAAAACATTCCTTCTTTCAACAAGTCCAGTTGCAGATAGTCTTTTATTTCGTTTTGATCGAGGTCATACTTTGCTTTCCGGACCTTCTCTGCATAATATTTATAATCCCAGGGCTCTATTTTAATTTTTTCACCTGATTTATCAGCCACTATCTGCATATCAGCTACTTCTTTTGCTACCTTCTGAATAGCCGGAGCCCAGACATTCATCATTAGTTCCATAGCATTTTCAGGTGTTTTGGCCATAGAGTTGCTCAGTCGCCAATGAGCATGGGTGGGGTAGCCTAATAATTCAGCTCGTTTTCTGCGGAGTTCAAGTATTTCCGCTATAATGTTATTATTGTCATTTTTATCATTGTTATCGCCTCTGCTGACAAACATTCGCCATACTTTTTCCCTTAGTTGTCTGTTATCGGCAAATGTCAGGAAGGGATCGACGGATGACCTTGTGTTATTGATGACATATTTGCCATTCAATCCTACCTCATTGGCCGCTCTGGCTGCTGCATCTATCAAGTCATCAGGCAGGCCTTCGAGGTCAGATTTGCTCTGTAGGATGACCATTTTTTCTGATTCGTCGGCTAAGAGGTTCTGGCTGAATTTGGTAAACAAGGATGAAAGCTCTCGGTTGTATTGGGATAACAGAGCTTTCTGTTCACCATTTAAACGAGCTCCGTTACGGACAAAATTTTCGTATTTTTCTTTTACAAGTCTTTGATCCTCCTTGGATAATCCGGAATATTCCTCTGATTTGTAAATTTTTTCAATGCGGTTAAATAACTCGGTATTCTGATCGACCCAGTTATAATATTCAGTAAACATCTGGTCAATGATTTCTTCTGATTTTTGAAATTCAGGGGTACTCATGGTTGATGACCATATACCATACACTGCTCCGACCCTGCTTAATAGTTGCCCACTGAGTTCCAGTGGAATTAGTGTATTGTTAAAGTTCGGTTTTTCGGGATTATTCACAATTTCTGTAATTTCTTTCTTAGCATCCCGGATAGCTATTTCTACGGCAGGTATGAATTCAGCTAATTCAACTTTGTCTAAGGCAGGATAACCGCCATAATTACCTGTCCATGGAAGGAGTAAAGTGTTTACTTCGTTTTTAGTTGTTGTTTGGTGGACGACTTCCCCTTCTTTTACTTGTGACATAACATTATAATTTATAAAAATACTTGAAACAAATATTAAGATAATAACACAAAAGGTATTTTTTATCTCGATTTAAAATTAAGAAGAGTATTAATGCTAAAGTACGAACAAAGTAAGTGAAAATATAATGAAATCAGCTCATCAATTGCATTTAAATTTACCCGACAATATAGAAAATCAGAGGGTCCGGATCAAAAAGTAAAATCAATATCTCTTGCCGAATTGCAGTGAGAGAAAGAAATTAAGAGAGTAAGGGCGTTTGGGCTGATTGATCATTAATTGTATGGGTTGGGTAAAGACATTTGCCATCAGACCTACTTCAAGGGCTTTAATAAATTCATCATACTTGCCGTAATCAAAATGTAAAGCTCCCTGAAAGTGCAGCCCGGGAACAAAAGTTGATTCAAATAAACCTTTGAATATAGGTGCACGACCAAATATCCGGATATTGTCCAGAAAAAGGTCGTCATCACCGTTGCCGTATTTTATTTCTTTTAATTCCGGTAATCCGGTGTCCTCATTGAGTGTTGCCACTTTTATGTAATAAGGTTGTAAGATGCCGAGTGTCAAGCCGCCTTCCAGCAGATAGCCTACCATTACACCTTTTTTTGCTGCCTTATCAGACCAATATTTTTTTATCCCCTTGCCAAATTTCAACGAATAAAATGAATTTATCTTGCCATAAACAAAGGCCGTAGATGTTTCATTGGTAGGCGCGAATATCACTTTGTTATTCTGGCGACTTTCCTTGATATCCCGGTGGAGAGCAAGGTCGATGTAAAGTGTATTGGTCTTGTAAAAAGTCTTAATCTTGCCTGTATTTAGACCAATTGAAAACCCATTGGTATTTATTCTCAGATCCACACTTTGTTCTTTGTTGTAAATGACACCTTTTTCAACAGGCAGCACGAATGCTGAACTCTGACCATAAATAAATATGGGCATTGCCAGGCAAAAAAACATACCAATCCTGAAGAATAATTTCATTTTGTCAAAAGTGTATAGAGTTATTCAGCAATGAAGTTAATACTTTCTTTATAAATAATGGTCTTTTTTAACGAAATGTTCCGCAGTTTCCATATTAGAACAGGCAAATTGTATGCCGGATTATTTAGGAATTTTGTTTTACGGCAAAAAACTGTTTAGTAAATTATTAGATTTCAAGTCGAATTACTTGAATTCAATCTAATGATTATGTGAATAGCCAAAATTATTTTAAGCTTATAAGGGTAGCATTGAATATTTTTGATTATATTTGTCACCTAACTCTTTACTATTTAATTAACTACAAATGTTTGAGCTTATTGATAAAAGCCTTTTACAAATTATTGATTTCAAAGAAACCGAAATAAAGTTTTTTAACGAACAGATACAACTTAGACATTCTCCCAGGCGAGTCAATATATTGGAAGCGGGTAATGTCTGTGATTTTGAGATTTTTCTTCAGAAGGGTTGTGTAAGGATGTACAGTACGACTGAGTCCGGAGACGATCTGACCATGGCTATTTTTGCGGAGAATACATGGATTTCGGAATATGATTCCTATGAGAATCTTACTCCGTCAAAATATTTCATTGAAACGATGGAGCATTGTGATTATTATATATTAAACAGAGAACGTAAGTCAATTTTATGCGATTCCAATCCGAAGTTTAAGATGTTTTTCAGGATGATTTTAACCAGGCAGATAATTTACTTGCAAAATAGGCTGTATTCAATGATGGTCACCAATGCCAAAGAAAAGTACCTCAATTTTATGAAGAATGAAGGTAATCTGATTAACCGGATACCTCAATATATTATAGCTTCCTATCTGGGGATGTCTGCTGAATTTTTAAGTAAAATCAGAAAGCGTATTCAGTCTGATAAGCTTAATAAAAAAGGGCTGCCTGATTAGCTGCCCTTTTTTATTCCATAATAAATTACAAGTTTTATTATAACACTTTCTTTAACTCTTCTTCAAGTGTTGTCCTTGGATTAACAGCAATAATTTTCCCGTCTCTGCCTATCAGAAAAGTCCGGGGTATAGAATTAACGCCGTATAGCTGAGCAGCCGAACTACTCCATTTTTTAAGATCGCTTACATGATTAGGCCAGCTGAGCTTATCTTGTTGAATTGCTTGTGTCCACTTAGTCTTGGAAGCTTCTATTTGTGCACTTAGTTGCTCGGGACTCATATTGGCTCTAAATCTGTCATCAACACCATCTAAAGAGACGCTATATACCGTAAAGCCCTTGTCCTTGTATTTGTTATATATTTCCACAACATGCGGATTCTCGCGTCGGCATGGTCCACACCAGCTTGCCCAGAAGTCAAGCAGTACGACCTTACCTTTTAAGGATGACAATGCGATCTCCTTACCTTCAGGATTAGGTAATTTTATTTCGGGAGCCTGCTGGCCCAGAGCTATCGGGCCTGTTTGCTGTGAAGTGGGATTTGCCATTTGATTGATCATAGACTGATACCCACTGATATAATCTGATTGAGGATCTAATTTTTTAAGCCTTTCAAGAATAGATTTGTGTACTTCTATGTCTTTTGGATTTCTCAGTGCCAGCATAGCTATTTGCATGGCAGCATAAGGGTTCGTTGCACTTTCAACTAATTTTTTTGCACTTTCTTCATCCAATGATTTAGCAAGAGCTTTTTTTACAGCATCCTGAAACTCTGAAGTGCCTTTTGCGCCTGTGATTTCAAAACTCAGATCGTCGAAAGATTGCAGTGTTCCTTTAATATTTATGTCATTTTCTTTCCCATCTACTATGATTGGAGCTATTTTACTTCCGATAGTAAGCTTATAGACTCCTGCCTTTAAAACTTCCTCAGCTTTTATTTTAAAGTGCCCTTTGTTGTCCAAAGTCGTTTTGCCGACAGGTATAGATTGATTGTTTCCGCCAAGACGATCAAGAGATGCTTCCATGTTGGCAGCATCAGTGATGTCACCGGTTAGAACAAAGCCTGACTTTCCGACTGCAGCACAACCTACAATCAGGGCAATGGCAAATGCCAGAGAATAAAAAAATACGTTTTTACGCATTGTTAATTGTTTTTTGATTAATTGTTATGGTCTTATCAGTTTTAATATAATGGATGAAACTGAATCATTCATCTTGTGGAAAACGAAACTTTTAATCATTTGTTTTAAATTCCGTAATTTATCATGAATACAGTTATTAAAATTTTTGTTAATTATTTTTATAAATTAATTACTAATTTCACCACTTTCATTTTTGACAATTTTTCCGGGGGTAAAATCCTTATTTGATGCAAATGTATTTGTTTATTATATAATTTTTGAATTATTTATTCCAAATATCAGAAATACAGGGCAATAGAGTTAATCAAAATATTAATTTAATAAGCTTTTTTCCCGGCCGTCCCTATGAAGAAATAGCCGGCCTTCATGAAATTTTTATAAACAAATAACAAAAAGATACTTTGAATTTGCAATTTTGATTTTAATATGTCGGACCTGTCGATAAATGATTCCGGTTTATGCTTCTTTATTTGTTTCCCTTATTTTAATTGTAACTGTATTTTTTGTCATAAATTGCATAATTATTGAATTACCTTATGGCGACAAACTCATTATGGCCTTCCGGGAGGCTCCTTAAATGCAGAACTCCGCTTGCCCCCCTGCGTAAGGAACCTGGTGAGGGTTCTGAACTTGAAACTCAGGTTTTATATGGCCAGGCATGTGAATTAATTGAAATAGGAGAAAAGGATTGGATTCGAATTAAAATTTTGGCCGATCAATATTCGGGGTGGTCAGATATAAAGCACTTTTTTGACGATTCTGAGTCGGGTGGTGTGATATCCGGTGATTTGATCAGTCGGATTTCTACCAAATGGGGTGATCAGTTGGTTCCTTTCGGCTCTGTGCTTACTGAGGAAGAGGCTCGGCAAGTCCAGGTCAAAGGTCCAAATTCAAATCCTTCCGCGGAAAATATCATTCTATGTGCTTCCGGATGGGAAAATGCGCCATATTTGTGGGGTGGCAAGTCAATTCTCGGTGTTGATTGCAGTGCCTTTGTGCAGCTAATCTTTTCATTTTTTGATATACAACTGCCCAGAAACGCTTCTCAGCAGGCAACTGAAGGAAGGGAGATCCATTATGGTGATCATAGGAAGGGGGATCTGGCATTTTTTTCAAATGACGCAAACAGAGTTATACATGTGGGGCTGTTAGCAGATTCCGACATTATCTGGCACGCAAGCGGTATGGTTCGTCTCGACAACTTTACACAGGCAGGCATTATCCATAAGACCTTAAATAAGCTGACACATAAATTGCACAGTATCAGAAGAATAATAGGAGAATGGCCTTAAACACCCGACAGAAAACTATTTCTTATTTGGTCACCTGAATATTTACCGTAACTCCTTCATAGAGTTCCACCTCTTCCCCTTGATTATCTGCAAGTACGATTGAATCAGCAAGGACTTCGTTGGCGATGTAATCTTTAAATCGGCTTATAGCGCTTTCTACCTGTTCAATTGGTTGGATGGTTATGTGGATACGGTCAGTCACCAGTAAGTTTGAATTCTTTCTGATATTCTGTATCTTATTGACCAATTCGCGTGCCACACCTTCAGACTGCAATTCTTCCGTGATGGCAATATCCAAAGCGACGGTTATTTCCTGATCATTGGCAACAAGCCAGCCAGGTATATCTTCAGACTTGATGATGACATCTTCAAGTGTCAGTGTATAATCTTCTTCAGCTGTATGCAGGACAAAATGGTTTGTCTGCTCAAAGGTTCGGATTTCCTCTTGAGAGAGATTGCTGATAACCTCCTGCGCCAGTTTCATGTTTTTGCCGAGACGTTTACCAAGGGTCTGAAAATTGGGTTTGGCGCCTTTTTTAATGAGACCGTCCGTATCAGCAGTGACAATTACCTCCTTGACATTTAGTTCTGCCTGAATCAAGTCTCTGACAGCATCTACCTTATCTTTAAAGTCTTGGCTCAAAGCAGGAACAATTAGTCTTTGCAATGGTTGGCGCACTCTGATTTTCTCTTTCTTTCTGAGAGAGAGTCCCAATGAGGAGATGCGCTGTGCATATTCCATCCTTTTCTCAAGATTCAGATCTATCAATGAGTTCTTGATTTCTGGGAAATAGGCAAGGTGAACTGAAATATGTTTTTCCAGTTGAGTCGCCTGATTAAGGTTTCGATAAAGCCAATCGGCAAAAAACGGTGCCATAGGAGCTATCAACTTACTCACTGTTACCATACACTCATAAAGCGTCTGATATGCAGAGATCTTGTCGGTACTGTAATCGCCCTTCCAAAATCTTCTTCTGCACAAGCGGACGTACCAGTTGCTGAGGTTGTTGTCCACAAAGTGGTCTATTTTTCTGCCTGCGTTTGTGGGTTCATAATCAGAAAGTAACTCTTTTACCTCTGCCACTAAAGAATTTAGTTTGGATATAATCCAGCGGTCTATTTCCGGTCTTTCGTGTACCGGAATATATGCTTCACTGAAGGTAAATCGGTCGATATTAGCGTATAATGAGAAGAATGAATAGGTGTTGTAGAGTGTTCCGAAGAACTTCCGCTTTGCTTCCTCAATTCCGTCCTGATCAAACTTCAGGTTATCCCACGGTTGTGCATTGGTAATCATATACCATCTGGTGGCATCAACACCGTACTGATTAAGGATGTCAAATGGATTAACCACATTGCCCTTTGATTTGGACATTTTCATTCCATCCTTGTCAAGCACAAGGCCATTGGACACCACATTTTTAAAAGCCACACTGTCAAAACACATTGTAGCTATGGCATGAAGTGTGTAGAACCAGCCCCTTGTCTGATCCACACCTTCTGCTATAAAGTCTGCCGGGAAATTCGCCTTGAATTTTTCAATATTTTCAAACGGGAAATGCCATTGTGCGTACGGCATAGATCCGGAATCAAACCATACATCAATGAGGTCGGGCTCACGATACATAGGCATACCTGACTTGCCTACCAGGACAATTTCATCAATATATGGACGGTGAAGGTCAAAATCGTCTGTAAAGACAAGGTGATTATCCGGGCCAACCTTGAAAATAGCGCCCGGTTTTTCTACAATTTTAAATACACCTGCTCTATAGGCTTCTGAAGCTTTGAGCATGAGTTCATCCCTGGAGCCTATGATTACTTCTTCGGTACCGTCTTCCGTGCGCCAGATAGGTAGAGGAATACCCCAATATCTTGAACGACTCAGATTCCAGTCCAGTACGTTTTCCAGCCAGACTCCGAAGCGTCCTGTGCCTGTATGCTCCGGTTTCCAATTGATTGTTTTGTTGAGTTCAGCCATTCTGCCTTTAGCAGCGGAAGCACGGACAAACCAACTATCCAGAGGATAATAAAGGATGGGTTTGTCTGTCCGCCAGCAATGAGGATAATTATGGACAAATTTCTGAACATTCAATGCCTTGTTTTCCTGTTTCAACAGGATAGCAATGTCCACATCCACATCTTTATATGCTTCACCCTCGTTTTTATAGTCCTTGACATAACGTCCAGCAAATGGACCGGCCTGATCAGTAAATTTACCTTGTTTGTCCACAAGTGTTAAGCTGCCTATACCATTGGCCATCGCCACCCTTTGGTCATCTGCGCCGAAAGAAGGAGCTATATGCACAATTCCTGTGCCATCAGAAGTCGTTACAAAGTCGCCCTTTATTACTCTGAATGCATCACCTTCTTCCGGTTGAGCATAGGGAAGGAGCTGATTATAACGGATGTAAGTCAATTCTTCACCCTGATAATGCCCGACAATACGGTAAGGAACAACTTTCATCTCCGGTGAATATATCATTTCGGCTTGAGCGCCATCAGCTTTAAACCAGGAGATAATGAGATCTTCTGCCAGAATGATGCTTTGCGGAACAGCAGTATATGGGTTGAAAGTCTTGATTTTGACATATTTGATGTGGGGACCTACTGCAAGTGCAGTGTTGGAAGGGAGTGTCCATGGTGTAGTCGTCCACGCAGCAAACCTCACATCTTCTTCTTCAAAACCAAATAAGAACTCAGAATTGGCTTCTTTAATAACCTTGAAAAGGGCAACAACAGTGGTATCCTTGACTTCCTTATACGCTCCCGGTAAATTTAATTCATGCGTTGATAGACCTGTACCGGCCGCCGGAGAGTATGGTTGTATGGAATAACCCTTATATAAGTAATCCTTGGTATAAAGCATCTGGAGGAGATACCACACTGTTTCAATATAGTTGTTGTCAAAGGTGATATACGGATTGTTAAGGTCCACCCAATATCCCATGCGCTGGGTGATGTCGTCCCACCGATCCTTAAACTTCATGACTGTCTCACGACACTTGGCATTATATTCTTCAATGGAAATGGATTTGCCGATATCTTCCTTGGTTATTCCCAGTTCTTTTTCGACATTTAACTCAATCGGTAAGCCATGGGTATCCCAACCTCCTTTCCGTTCGACTTTTTCTCCAAGCATGGTATGAAAGCGACAGAATATATCCTTAACTGTTCTCGCCATGACATGGTGAATACCGGGCTGCCCGTTGGCACTTGGCGGACCTTCATAGAAAACAAAGGGCTTGGCACCTTCACGCTCAGAGATACTCTTGCCGAAAATGTCGTTTTTTTGCCAAAAATTTAGTATTTCCTGATCTATCGCTGTCAGATTCAACGATTTATACTCATTATATGCCATTGATTATAGTTGTATTCAAAAATAAGGTGCAAAGATAATATAACTCATCATTTTTGATGAAGGTAAGGTGTAACAAAGATTGAAAAGTTAAATAAAGATTATGATAGGATCATAAAATAATCTTGCTCATAAAGACTCAAATTAAAGTGCATTAGCTATCTCCTTGGATATGAAATTATACCCTTCGTAAAAAACCTTCTTGGAGTCAACCAATACCTTTCGGATAGTGCTTGGAAATTCGCGTAAAAACAAATCCTGGCAAAGGTCCTTATTTTAAAGGCTTTTAAAAAAATTATATTTTCGTAAACCTTTCTCTGGCTATAACTCTTTGATTAGAAACTTTAAATAGAATGGTATAGTTTCCGGGAATAAGATAAGATAGTTGAATTTCTGTCCCGGATACCCGTAGTTTTCTTACAGATTGACCTAAGGTATTGACTATTTCAACTTCTTTTATTGATGAATTATCTATTGCGGACCAGTACAATGTTTGATTGGCAGGATTGGGGAATATTTTGACAGGTTGTAAATTATCAAGGGATTTTGATGCATTTGTATTACACATTACCTGGTTTAAATAAGTGAAAATAGTGTTTAGATAAACAGGTGAAACAAGGTTTTCATTATTTCCCGGCTCTTCACCCAATCTTACAATAACAATATCTAAAGAAGGTATGATACAAATTATCTGTCCGTATTTGCCCAATGCAAAGAATGAGTCCTCAGGTGCATTAGGGACAAGCCATCCGGGAATGGTAAACTGAACTCCGGGTACCATAAAGTTTTTCTTGCCATTCAGCCACCATAAGAAACCATAAGCAAGATTCATGGGCTGGGATGTATTTACCATAGCCTGAAAATAATCAGAATCTTTCAGGATATCATTTCCCGCCCAGACACCATGATTAGCAATAAGTAATCCAAAACGTGCCATGGTCTGCAATTTGGTGATATAAAGTTCTCCTTGACCTGACACCCATAATCCCTTCATCCCTGTTGCATTTCCGATGTTTTTTGCCAGAAAGAAAGTGTAATCCTGACCGGTGATTTTTTCTATTAATTTGACCAAAATACTGTACACACCTGTATTGTATGACCAGCGTGTCCCGGGTTCTGCCTTATATGTAAAACATTCAGGATCATTACAGAATTGGTCGGAAGGATGATCATCAATGCCTGTGGACATTTCCAGCACGTGCTGGATCGTTATTTTATTCTCTTGCTCCGGAGTGCATGATGTCCAGCCCTGTCCCAAATATTTTGAAACCGGATCCGTTATAGAAAGGAGACCTTGTTTCTGGGCGATCCCTATGGCAAAAGCTGTTAGTGATTTCCCTGCTGAAGCCCAGTACCAAACTGAGTCCTTTGTAAAAGGTGCAAAATATTTTTCCAGTACAATCCTGCCACCTTTTAAAACCATGAACCCCTTGCTATTTGTCGAGTCAAGATAGTGATACAATGGATCAATCTTATCTGTACACCAACCAAGATCTTCCGGGTTCGTGGTTTTCCACTCTCCATTGACAGGCGGGAAATAATCATTCTGGGCAGTCAGACTCAATACCCAAAAACATACATAAGTCAAAAACCATCGTTTCATACGAATTCTATTTTTTGTTTGACGTATGATTGGTCATTAGGTTTAATGAAAAATTATAAAATTGTAAAGAAAGCTAATCTGCCTGAACCAATTTTTTGTTCGTTTAAACAAGAGTAAATGACCTTCTCTCTAAATTTATTTATCTTATCAAGGTGACACTGCCAAAGTAAAGCTGTGTCCTGCCATCAATAAATTTGACCTCGGCGACATAGGTAAATACACCCGGATTACAAACATTTCCTTTGAAAGAGCCATCCCAGCCCTGGTCTGAACCGTTTTCGTTTGGCGGCATATTATTTCTTTCAAACATCAATCCACCGAATCGGTCAAATACTCTCAGATAATTTATCCCGACAACACCCGGACCGGTATATATCTGAAAGATATCATTTATACCGTCTTTATTTGGTGAGAAGGCATTTGGAATAAATACCTTTCTGGTCCGATCTACCTTTAGATAAATTGAATCCAGACCTATACAGCCATTTACATCTGTAACCAATACTCTGATGTATTGGCTTGTAACTACACTGGCTTCTGTTCTGTCACAGGCAGTGCAGCTGACCGCTTCCGGTGGGAACCAGTTAATGACTGCAACAGGGAATGCACTTTGGACTGTAGGGCTAAGGCTTATTGTATCACCCAAATTGATTTTTATTTCTTCAGGCAAATTTACCAGAATTGGTGCAGGTTCATTGACGATAAAGGATGTATCTAACTTACAGCCATTCTCATCCGTAATGGTAAGCAGGTGGGTGCCGCCTTTGACTTTGGCTATTTCGTAAGTTGAATATGATTGACCGTTGTCAATGGTATAGCTGTAATCAGGGCCCACTCCTCCCGAAATTCCGTTTAGTTCAAAATTGGTATCATAACCTGCACACTGTGGTTCCGGCACAGGATCGAAGTCAACACTCAGTGCAGGTGGTTCATTAAGAGTAACTGCCAGATTAGTTTGACATCCCTTTTTATCCACGATTGTTATAAGATAATTGCCGGCTGTCAGGTTTTCTGCATAATTTGCATTGCCTGTTATTGCCGGATTCCAGTTGAATGTATTACTTCCATTGCCGCCTGTGGTATTGACATAGATTGCACCTGACTGCTCCCCGTTACATAAAATATCATGTGACTGGGTTGTATCTAACGATGCTGTTAGTTGTTGCGGTTGGATTACTTTAAATGAATCTACTCCGATACAATTCTTGCTGTCTGTTATTGTTACATAATATGTAGCTGCCGTCAGGCCGGTCAATTGAGACGAATTGGGAGCCGCAGGACTCCAGGTATAATTGTATCCGCCATTTCCACCCGTTGGAGTGAAGGAAATAGCGCCATCGCTGTCACCATAGCAGGAAGCATCAGTTATTACCGCATTAGCTTTATTGGCGCTTATCGGGTCAGGAGAAGGAATCAATACTGAATCAACAACGGTACACACTCCGTCTGTGATGGATACATATTGCCAGCCGCCCTTAAGTGCGGAAGCCGTCGAACTGGTACCAGTGTTTGTCTCACCACTTGACCAGATAAAAGTATAGGTCGAGGCCTGACCTCCACTGGCTGAAACCGTTGCACCACCGGTGCCTGCGGCGGCATCAAAACAATCTGATGGTTTTATAGAGTTATTGTCAACTGCCGAAACTACGGATGGCTCATGACCTACCGTGAAAGTTTGAATAACCGGTGGACAGTTTGATTGGTCAGATATGGTCACCGTGTATGTACCGGGAGCCAGATTGAATGCAACGTCTCCCGTCTGCCCATTGCTCCATTGGTAATTATATGGCGGCGTCCCTCCCGAGGAAGTCAGGGTAATGGAACCGTCACTCGAATCAGGACACTTGCTCGGAACAATCACGTTATTGTCTATTGTCAATGTTCCCTGGCTCATCAGTGAAACGGTGTCTGTTATGGTACAGCCACTAAGAGTTGTAACTGTGATGATATATTCACCTCCGTTTAGATTTGAGATAACAGAATTATACACAGTCTTTGTATCACCTGAATTGACGGGTAGGCCGGCATTGTTACTCCATGAAACCGTGGAGATTTCCGAACCATTGGCAGTGATGGTAGCATGTATTATGCCGTCACTTCCACCCGAACAGGATATTGTCTGAATGGTGTCAAAAGTTATTTTCGGTGCATCTTTTTTGCGAATAAGGAAACTTGTATCGGCTGTACAGCCATCGGCACCGGTTATAGTTACATAATAACGTATGCCGTCACTGCTTCCGGCTAAGTTTGTCAGGTTGAGGCTGACAGCATCTACTGTTGTAGGATTGCCGCCATTTGACCAGGTAAAGCGATAAAGACCATTCCCCGGATTGTTAGGATCAGGGAAAGGCGTTACATTACCACTGCCATCAAAAATAAGGGCAGAGCCACTTGGCTGGCTGCCACACACATCATCTTTCAGGTTGGCAATCAAAAACTTAATTTCGCCCGGACCATCTATAACATAATCTTTTTTGACAAAACATCCGTTTGCATCGGCTACTGTAACCGTGTACGTACCATTGTTAAGACCTGAAACTATTGAATTGGTGGAAGTATTGACAGGATTGGTGACATTGGGTCCCCATGTAAAGGTATATGGACCGGTAGTGGTACCATTGGTTGTACCTGTAATATTCAGCATGCCTTTTGCATCGCCAAAACATATAGGTAATTGTTTGATGACAGTGGCGTCAATAACCACTCCCGGCTTGAGTTCAAAGCTGGATACTGCCTGACAGCCATTTGCATCAGTTACGGTAAGGTAATAGATACCTTCCGGGATATTTGGAAGATTTCCTGTGACGACGTCGTTTTGTACGGTATTGTTGTATGACCAGCTGTAATCATAGGTATTCCCGGTCTGAGGTGTGCCACCTGTTGCTGAGACGATTATTGACCCGGTATTTTGTCCGGAACAAGCAGGATCGGTGATTGTCGGCGGATTGATGGCCATTGGAGGTGTATTCAAAGTAAAACTTTCTGAATAGACACATCCTGAATTGTCCGTAATGGTAACTTCATAGACACCGTTTGAAAGTTCATCCACGATGGTATTATTAAACGTGAAATTGGACCATTCAATCGCATATGGTGTTTGTCCTCCAGAAACAGTTAATTCAATTTTGCCATCATCGGTGTTGATGCACTTTGGATTGGTGATGACAGGAGTGATGACAATTGGCGGTGTATTAAAAACCTCAATGTTGACAACAACATGTACTCCTGAGACCGTAAAGACATCTACTTCATAAATTCCCGGAGTTAGATTGCTTATTGTAACAGTCTGTCCGTTGTTAGTAAAATTAGGTGTGCCGCTGTTGTTGAAATCGTAATTATATTGTGAGTCTGGA
This sequence comes from Saprospiraceae bacterium, assembly GCA_024103005.1. Lineage (GTDB taxonomy): Bacteria > Bacteroidota > Bacteroidia > Chitinophagales > Saprospiraceae > Parvibacillus. The sequence goes on along the minus strand of JAGFJA010000015.1, from coordinate 11,009 downwards.
CCATAGGGAGTAAAACTGATTGAGCCGGTACTGCCGGTGGTACTGCACACGTTATAAAATACCTGAAGTGTCTTAGGATTATTGATTGTTACTACTCCATTGGTATTCTTGATAGTGAATAGTGTGCCGTCGTAGTCGGTAAATTCAAAAGATCCGTTTTTCTTGGGCTTGATGATTACCGGAGTTTGAGTACCGGGTTGACCGATTGCCTTGAAGCAGACAGAAAAGATAACCGTGTTGTCCGTAAGGGTTTTTTCACTCAAATTTGGGTCGGTCCATGCAAAATTGATGTAACCATTGGCTACTTCAGTTAAACCGAAATTTCCTCCGGTTGAAAGGGAAAGCGGATTGTCAACAGGGAAGTCTATTTTAGTAAATTCCAATTCATTGGGGTTAAACCCGATCGCAAATTCTCCTCCCAATAAATCCTTAAAGTCTTTCACAGTAAAATCAATACATATTTCTTCATTCATGTCCACACTGCCGGAAGCAGCTATGACAGATACATTGCCTTGCGGCATTACGATTTCTTTGGTGAACCCGCAATTTTTCCCATCTAAAACAGTTACTAAGTAAGTTCCTGCACCTGGTACGGCAAAAGAAACTTTGCTGCCGTTTTTGAACGGACCTCCGAAGATATTTGCTTTCTGATTCGGATTTCCCTTTTTTACAATAGACACAGAATATTGGCCGTTGGGATTAAATTCCGGAAAGCCGCCGTTTACAAAGAAAGATCCGGAAAGAGATGTCGGGCTGTTGGTTGTAAAATTGTCCATGGTGATTTCATTCAGATAGACCACCGGAAATGCTGCATTAGTATTTACCTTGACACAGGATCCGCCTCCTTCATAACTGCCATAATATTCACCTCCACTGACAGAATATGCATCAAAAGTCGCCGGTGCCAGATAAAGGGTAAATGGCAATCCTGCATTAAACCACTGATTGATAGAACCATCGTTGTAAAGAGTTATATCACCATTGGGTGTACCCATAAAATACCACAGTTCGCCGGGTGGGGGTGGAGGATTACTAAGGACAACGTCACCCTGTATGTCTGCAAAAGTATTACCATTGACGGTCGGCGGAGCACCGTATAATAAATAGCCCGCGGCAGCAGGAGTCAACGGATCAGGGTCACCGGTATTGAAATCCCCGTCACCATTGTTTTTTATAAAAATCTGATCCTGATAACACAAATAGATGGTGTCTGGGCGTCCATCATTGCTCTGACCCACTATCGGACCATAGCTAACTGAACCCGGACTTCTTGAATTACAGTCTCTTAATCCGATTGCTTCGGAATCATAGTTTTTTACCGATTTGATTTTTTGGGCATTGGATTGAGCAAATAATCCAATTAGTAAGAGTATGAAAAGTATAAATCTTGAATACATACTTGGTTGTTCTTAGTGGTTAGTTCTCTCTTTTGAGTAGGTTGTTGAGTTACATACACAATTGAGTCTATTTAATAGATAATATTTTAAGCCGAAATGCTGCTTTGCCAATTCTCGGTCAAAAGTTACATTGCGCAAAATTAATATATATATTTTTAATATTTGTTATTCTGACCTGCTATTCTCAAATGCAGCCGTAAAATTAACGATTTTAGACCCGTCATTCGTATGAAACTTTGATTTGGTGCTGAAATACAGCAAAACTATGAGATTTATCTATCGTGGTTTTTAATGATGACAAATGGAAAATTTGATAGAAAAATTTTTTATTTTCCACTTCTTATAAAATTAATTTTGGTGTCCTCTTTCTTTTTAAATATTAATGATTAATTTTGTATTTACATTTATTTTAATCTATATAATATGTCAATAATTGACAGAGCTTTTTTGGTGGTATTTAGAATGGCCGAAAAAGGTTTGGAAATTTTTTTAGTAAAATCAGAAAGTGAAGAAATGCAATCTCAATTGGTTGAAATTTCTGAACAGTTTCTGACCGATTTGCCTCTTCGGTTTACTAATAACAATAATAATGTGATAGAGTTAGACCCTATTGAAGATGAGACAGAAGGAAAAATCAGAGCAGTTGCTATTGAGGGAGACTGGCATGACATCCCTTCACTCAGAGCAATGCTAAGGGATGATCTAGGTTTTATGAAGAATAGAGTGAAGCAATATATGCCTTCTATTGATTCAGGTGCATTTATTTCTTTTAAAGATGCCGTCAAAAAAGCTGTTAAGTCAGAATATCGACTGTTAAAAGAGCTCAAAGATGTGTTGACTGACAGAAATACCATTAGGAATATTTAAATCCGTTCCCTTTCGGATTGATAATATTTTTGTATTCATAATATAATTTCATGGAAGGACTCAGGCATACTGAATTTAATTTGCCTCAAGGTGTAGTGAAGTATGAAGGAAAGGTAAGAGACGTCTATACACGAGATAATGTCTTTGTCTCTGTGGCGACTGACCGGATTTCAGCCTTTGACCATATTTTACCACGTACGATACCATATAAAGGTCAGGTTCTTAATCAGACGGCTGCATTTTTTCTCAATGCCGTTAGAGATATCATGCCTGTATGGCTGGATGATATTCCGGATCCTAATATTTCAGTTGGCAAATTGTGCCAGCCCATTCGTATTGAAATGGTCGTTAGGGGTTATCTCTCCGGCCATGCCTGGCGGGAATACCGAAGTGGAAAGCGGCTCCTTTGCGGTGTCTCCATGCCTGAAGGGATGAATGAAAATGATGCCTTTCCGAGCCCTATCATTACACCGAGCACAAAAGCAATGGAGGGCCATGACGTGGATATTTCAAGAGAAGAAATTATCAGGCAGAAACTGGTAGAGTCTGACCTTTATTCCCGCATGGAGGCAATGGCCTTGGAGCTCTTTGACAGAGGCCAAAACATGGCCAGGGAAAGAGGCTTGATCCTTGTAGATACCAAGTATGAATTTGGCCTGTGGGAAGGTGAGCTGACGCTGATGGACGAGATCCATACGCCTGACAGTTCAAGGTATTTTTATCTTGAACCCTACCATGAAAATCAACAAAAGGGTTTACCTCAGAATCAACTATCCAAAGAATTTGTTCGGGAGTGGCTCATAGAAAATAACTTCCAGGGCAGAACCGGCGACATCATGCCGGTAATGGATGATCAAATGGTTATGACCGTCAGTGATAGGTATATTCATCTCTATGAGACCATTACCGGCAATAGCTTCGTCAGGCATCCTTACGACGGAATAGATAAGCGAATTGAAAATAAATTGAACAGTATATTCGCCGGATAAATTTCTACCTTAATTCAGATTGGGGTCATCATCTACTTCGAATGTACCGAAGTCAAACATCAGCGTAAATCTTAGCGTATTGTCTAATGCACTCCTTGTATTTCCTGTAGGTACCAGGTAGGATAGATTTAGCCCGAAAGTGGTATATTTTAATCCAAGCCCCAGCGTAAAATACTTTTGATTGCCTTTTAACGGACTTTCGTACTGATATCCTGCTCTCAATGCAAACTGATCATTGTACCAATATTCTGCACCGATGCCAAACTGACATTCACGCAATTCTTCCTTGAATCCGCCTGCAGCATCCGTAAATGAACCAAGTATAGCCGGTAAAAGAGCTTTTTCTCTGTAATCAGGAACACCATTTTGGTTTTCATCATTCAATGCAGGGTCAGGACTTGGAACCAATAATTTATTAAAATCAACTCCCAAAGTAATCCTGTTGTATTGATCCATATCCACGTCCCATGCCAGGCCGATTCCGAGATTGGCAGGAAGCAGATCTCGTGCAGGTGACGCTTTTGTATAGGATATACGTCCACCCAGGTTGGTTACAGCTACGCCCAATGCGAGGTTACTTTTTGTATTTGTCTTCAATGGTGTTCGGTAAAATACCGAAATATCGGCAGCCCCTGTCCTTGCTGTCTGCACATCAACCCCATTGACTATTTGTCCTGTAGCTAAGTTTGACGAAATAAACTTTCCGGTCAGAGCTCCATATAATTTATCACCAAGTGATCGGCTATATGCCACGGCAATTTCAAATTCATTGGGTTTACCATAGCCGATAATATTTCCCTGAGTATCAGTAAATGTGAAATCTCCTAAGGAAAAATAGCGTACAGACGCGGAAATAGCTTCTTTCTTGCTGAATTTATAATAACCTGAAAGATATGCCATGAAGATGTCATTGAGACCCAATCCTTTCAGCCAGGGCACATAACTCAGTGACATACCGCCATCATTGGATGAGGTGGCTAACTTGGCTGCGTTGAAATGCATTGCGTTGGCATCAGGTGAGGTAGCCATGCCTACACTACCCATTCCGGATGTACGCGCATCGGGTACAATCCTCAGAAAAGCTGTAACCGTAGATATAGAATTTCGGCAGGGCGATCCGTCAGGTTCTATCCAATGACCCGAACCAACAGGGCTTTCAACACATGTTCCGGATGATTGCGCAAATATCGACTGGGAGATAATAAGGGTGAAAAGGAGCATTGTTAACCGGATAAATTTTTTCATATTAGGATGTATGATATATAATATATTGATAAAAAGGAACGCAAATATAAACTGAAATTTCTGAATTTTATTATCTCAAATTTTGATTGATGTAACTATTTGAGCAAAACAAGCTTCTGAAAATCAGATGTAACTACTTTATTTCCATTGCTTAACGACTGTAAAACCTTTACGTTATAAATATATACTCCCTTGGCCAATTGGTCTCCATACTGGTCCCTTCCATCCCAGGAACTTGTCTGAAATCGTTTGCCATTAGGGCTTAATGACTCTCTGATAGTTTTGATCAGCTTGCCTGAAACGGTATATATAGAGACCTCGGTATCGATGGTATTGCTTTGGGAATCAAACTCAAATAAGAATGAAGTGGCAGTGGTAAATGGATTAGGATAGTTGAGTAAATGACTGATGGCATTTTGCTCACTATTGGTTACTATAAATGACACCTCTGCTTCCGACTTATTGTTGGCTATATCCCATGCCCTTAATTTCAATGTATATTCCCCGGGATCCAGCTGATCCATTTGATACCTGACTTCACCCTTTTTGTAATCGTCTTTGTCCGCCACATAAAAATCATTCATAATTTTTTCTGTTTTAACATCCTGATTTAATGTCGTGACGATTTCATGGCCTATGCTGCTTTTGGAAATATTAATTCCATGGTCATCACTCAATTTGGCTATTAACACAGGCGTGGTGTTGACTGAATTCCCCTCCTTAAAATCCAGATCATTAAGATAAAGATTAATGACGGGTGACTGATTATCTGCTACAGGATCTTTGCTCTCTCCTCCGATTTTTATCTTTGTATTGTACCCCGCTGCATCATAGATACCATTTTCCGCATAAAAACTCAGCTTCCCGGTATCTATGGCATAATTGATGTCCTTAGGCGTGTAAAAGCTAATATTCCATTTTCCATTAGTTACAGTTGCTTTTCCTTTGAACAAGATATTATTCTGAAATGCAACAGGATAGTTGGCGCCATTTCCATCGTTGCCCCTTGCATAAAGATTAAATACCTTGTCAAATACTGTAGCTGTGACAGTTCCGTTGAAGTCCGAAATAACCTCGTTATTACCATTCCTGACTGATCCGGTGAGGGTGATCAGCTCCAGTGAACTTATGGTATCCGGATTAATCTGGCTCACCGGCTGACCGTTGACTGTTTCCAGGACAACGTTTTCTTTTGGAAAGGCAAGTGTCATTGACGGGTCTCCGAAAAGCACAAAAGAAAGTCTGTCGGCACCTGAGGTAATGTTTTTTGACATAGCCAATATCTCTCCGTTTGTCAGATACCTTCCTTCAGGTTTGCTGTAAATGACGGTAAAAAGCTTGTTTATAAATACCTCATTGGTGGATATATATACAGATCGGGTTGTGGTCATAAGACCAATCATTCCCGCTTCCGGCTTAGTGAGACATAGCTTCCCGACGGAGGTTATATCCGGATCGTCATACGTTGCAAACGAACATGTGCCCGTAATAAAGAGGGGTAATCGGTATTTATTTTTCATGCCATTGAGCGTCAGACGATCGATAATCCGTTCCTGTGCAAGACCGTCCACACCACCATGACCGATGTAGTTGGCAATCAGAACACCATTATTAAATATGTCATTCATCTCCTGCACTGCTGTGGGATAACTTTGCCCTCCCAGGGTTGATTCCTGCTTAAAGATATCCAGAAATATCTTAGCAAAGTTAAGACCCGGGTATGCTTCTTTTATCTTTCCGTAAAGCCTTTCAGATTGAACGATAAAGTTGTCACTGTTGGGGTTGTCCCAGTCGTCAGCTATGAGCATGAGGTTGTTGCGCCAGTCACCGTATGTATCCTTATTTGTTTCATAAGTTTTGATTTTATTGATTATAGATTGTGCCTGACTCTTATCCTGAATCGGAAATCTCCCGACATAAACATCTATCAGACCATTCTCGATTTCTCCGTCACTATCATCCAGAAATCCAAAATAATCATCTGACGGAATACTTCTGATAGGGTCAAATACACTTCGAGGGTATTCGTACACAGGTACATAGTTGGCATTTTCTTTTTTGGAAGCAGCGGTAAATGATAGATTTCTGTAATCATAACTACCGTCCCCAAACATCAGAATATATTTAAATGTTTGAGGATCTCGGGAATAAAACATTCTGGCCATGTCCCGGATACCTGTAGGGTCTTGTGCACCTCCGGAAAATTCATTTTTGATTTGTTCGACGTCCAATGCAATTACAGAGATACCGGATGTTTTACTCCTGTATGCAGCATATTGTTTTGCTTCATCTGCAAATTTGCTATGATAAACGATAACCATTGCCGGTGTGGGCATACCATGAATATCCTGGGATGGGACTAAACCAACTTTTGTGGGCGTTTTCAGATCATTATAACTAAAACAAATAAAATCTCTGCTTTCGGGATAAGGAGCAGTTACGCTTAAATTACCGCCGGTGATGTTGAACGAATATTGTTTTATATTAAATAAGTCTGTGATGTCCCATACGGCATCATTGATACTCACCTTGCTGAGATTATATTTAATATTCCCGGAAACTCCCGGATTGTTCAGCCTGAAGTGCAGGAGCCCTGATGATTTGCTCAAATACCGTCTTACATTCACCTCGGCATAATCCATCCATCCCAGACTCTCTGTCGATACCTGAGGAAAATCAAAGGAAATACCCAGACTGCCTCCTTTCTGCACGAATGAAAATTTGGAAGAATTATAGGAGGCAACCTTTGAATCCGAATCTTCAATATAAGTAATGCCAAACGAGATGGGCGAACTCTGTCCGTCGGCCTTCATATTAATTGTTGACTTTGACTTACTCCTTACGGCAAACGCCATCTTAAGATAACCTATGCCGTCCGGAACCAAATTATCTATTTTGAATACGTTTGAAAGATCCACTGTTCTGTTGGTTCCCGTGATAAGTTCATCAACCCAGACCTGACCGGCACCTATCCTGGCATATTCTTTCAGGAGGTTGACCTTATCTACTTCATATCGCTGATAGTAATCATACTCATCGGATTGGAGGATAAAATCTGTTGATCCGGTTAAGTTGGTGATTCTCTTGCCCGGCTGATCATTTATCTGAATATAAAAATACTTGTAATCGTCATAAATATTGGTTTGACGGGTAAAGGTGCTGTCTTCTTCTTTATATTGTCTATGTGGTCCGGGAGAATAAAAAAGGATATAATCTCCGGCATTCCAAATACCATCATCACCTCCGACTATCTGTATCGCAGTTTCAGCCAGGTCATCCACTCTGGGAGAGCTGACTAATTCAGGAAGAGGCCCGGGTGCTGTGGTGTACAAATGGATTTTTGAAGGATCAATGCCGGAAGTTGAAATGCCAAGATCTGTGAGTAGCTGATTGTCAATCCTATATACGCCTGCTTCAGATGTACTTATTTTATAGGTGGGTATAGATTGAAGGATTGAATGGGCAGCAAACGAAGGCGGATTATTTCTTGGCTGGATGTTTTCTGAAATTGAAAGGGTAAATGCAATGGAATCCAGTATTTGAAATTGATTCATAGAAATCCATTGTCCCGGGAGGAAGGTTATTTGGGCCATGTTGCCCTCACGACCAGACATATTCTTAATTGATGGGATGACTGAACGAATGCCTGAATTATAAGGAATATCCAAAGTTTTGGATGAATTGAAATATGGTTTGAAGTCAATAATTTTTGCTTCAGTGTTTTTCGGCAAAGGTATTTTAGTTGATATCAAAGCTACTCCGTTGCTGTACTGAGCCTCACTTTGTGGGAATATCAGCACTTTATTTTCGTCAAAGCCTTTGATAGCCTCTTCATGGTATGCGGTAAGATCCATGCTCTGCCTGATTATTGTCTGACTGTTGATGCCAGGCATAAACAGGAAGATGGCAAGACAAATTAAAAGATATGGAAGCCCGGAAGGAAAGTGTAAAGTTAAAAGCCCGTTTGCTGAATGCTGCATAAATTTTTTTTGGAACTCAATTTGTATTTAAAATAGTTCGTTAATTGTTTGTGAAAATATTCTATTGGTAAGAACGTTTAGTCCGATAATTTATTTTAGAACTATCCTCAAAGGTAGCACATTAACATATTTCTTCCATCTATTTTGAAGCCAATCTAAAATTATATTACATTTGGAGTTTAAAGCGGGATCAAATGAGTAGAGTTATATATATAATAGGTATCTTATTGCTATCTGTTAAGGTGATGGCACAGGATCCGGTGTTCTCCCAGTTTTATGCGCATCCGTTGGAATTGAATCCTGCGCTTGCAGGAAATAGCGGTGGTAGTCGAATTGGCATGAATTACCGGAATCAATACAGTTCCTTGTCGTCTAATTATGTTACTTATGCCATTAGTGCAGATCATTATATTTCTTCCCTCAGAAGCGGATTTGGCATTTCTTTGATGGCTGATGAAGCAGGACAAGGCATCTATCGTACCTATAATGGAGAATTGTCCTATTCATATCAGGTGAATTTTCGCAATGAAACTAAAGTAAGGATGGGCCTTCAGGCAGGTTTTATCAGCGTGTCTCTGGATTATGACCGATTCCTGTTTATGGATCAGATAGACCCGATTCACGGACCTGTTAGCCCGGGAGGCATACCATATCCGACTGCAGAAATTCCTCCTGACTTTAAAAACCGGACATTGCTGGACATAGGAGCAGGTGGAGTTATCAGTAATGAAAACTTCTATGTGGGAATAGGCATCAAACATGCCAATCGCCCTGACATCAATTTTTATTCAGCTGAAAGTAATACCAAGAAAGGTCTTGCAATGCGTTTTTCTGCAATGGGTGGAGTTAGAATACCTATTGGTCATCAACAATATGGAAGGAAGTCGGATATGGCAATCGTTCCTAATATCCTGATTGTCAAGCAATCGACCTTGGGCCAGATTAATATTGGTGCTCTGTTGGAGATTCGTTCTCTTAATTTTGGACTTTACTATAGACACGGGTTTAAAAATCCGGATGCAGCCATAGCAACTATCGGGTATAACACTGGACCATTTAAAATTGCATATAGTTATGACGCTACGATAAGTTCACTGGGGATTAATTCAGGTGGTGCACATGAAATCAGCCTTAGTTATATATTTTACGGGGATGATGGAGGAAAATATCATGACTGCACAAAGATATTTAGATAAATATGCATTTTCGCAAAAGATAATATCATAAAATGGTGATAAATGCGTTAAAAAAAATGTAGGTAAAATTTTGCACAAAATTAATTAGTTGTATCTTTGACCTTCTAAAATTAAACAAGTAGAATTAAGTGTCTTCAATCAGATAGGGATTCTAGGTATAATAAATCTATAACTGATTGTGTCACTGACTAAAACAGATTATTTAAAATGAATCAAGTATTCAAAATTTCTATTTTTTTAGGTTGTGCTCTTCTGACCTTAGGATCGTGTAAAAAGAAGGAAGAACGCTCCAGTACCACCGGTTGGGTCTATAATGACCAGAAATGGGGTGGTTTTACCAAATCTGATGCCGTAGATCAGGCAACCGGACCAAATCTGGTGCTGATTGAAGGAGGTACATTCACCATGGGCGCCACTCAGGAAGATGTGACATACGAATGGAACAGTGTACCCCGTAGAGTAACAGTCAATTCTTTTTATATGGATGAGACTGAAGTGGCAAATATTGACTATCGTGAATACGTTTACTGGACAAAAAGAGTATTTGGCGAGCATTATCCTCAGGTTTGGCGTAATACTTTACCTGATACTATGTGTTGGCGGGAAGAATTGGCCTATAATGAGCCGTATGTAGAAACTTACTTCCGTTTCCCATCTTACGATGAATATCCGGTAGTTGGCGTTTCTTGGATTCAGGCAAATGAATACTGTAAATGGCGCTCTGATAGGGTTAATGAAATGTTGCTCATTGAAAAAGGAATTCTGAATCCTAATCCAGAACAAAAAGATAGCGACAACTTTAACACTCAGGCATATCTGTATGGTCAGTATGAAGGAAGTGTGAAGAAAAATCTGAAAGATGTCGCTACCGGAGGAGAACGAAAGGTTACGTATGAGGATGGTATTTTATTGCCTGCATACCGTCTGCCTACTGAAGCAGAATGGGAATATGCGGCACTTGCTTTACAAGGCAATATGTTGTCTGCAAAGGATGAAATCGTCACTGATCGTCGAATTCTTCCATGGAACGGTGATTCTCCGCGATACCAGAAGAGGAATAAATATATGGGTAAGATGATGGCCAACTTCAAAATTGCAGGTGGTGATTATATGGGTGTATCCGGTAATTTAAATGACCGTTCATCTGTTCCTGCCAATGTAAGAAGTTACTTCCCTAATGACTTTGGATTATATAATATGGCCGGTAACGTCTCTGAATGGGTAGCAGATGTTTACAGACCGACTAACTCCATAACGTTAAGAGATGTGGATAATCAGGATCTGAACCCATTCCGGGGTAACGAATTTAAAGAAATGGTCCTGGGAGCGGATGAA
>JAGFJA010000012.1 GCA_024103005.1 Saprospiraceae bacterium | reverse complement strand
TCCCCTATAGCATCACCGCCTCGTCCAATCCCGAAACAAGTTCGGGACTTTCAGCTAAAATATTGATACCGAAAATATGAGTTGAATGGGAAAGGCGGTGGAGGGGTATCAATATTCCTTTGTGTTGTCATCGATTGAACAAAGAAAAGCACAAGATTGATAGTAAAACAGGAACAATCTGAAAGAGATAGCTCAAAAGATGACGAGGTGGTAAACTGAAAACTCAGCCTTGGTCAGCATGATGACCAAAATGGTGTTTTAGGCTCGATTTTTTTATCTAAAATTTCTAACCATGAAGGGCTTATTATTCGTTATCTTTATGATGACTTTCTTTTCAATGAAATCTGATGCACAAGTACTAACAAGGTATCTATCAAACGAACAGAAAACAGAAGATATCATCTACTTTCCGCTTAAGGAAGACATCCCATATTACATGCAACCTAAGGTGGACTTCGATAAAGTATTGGAAGAAGATAGAAAGGCAGGACAGACTATACCGCGATTTGCAGTGAGAGTAGATCAAAACTATACAGTACAGGATGGAGAGTGGGAGCGATTAGGGAAGTTAATGCTATGGCATATCGGTTTTTCAGCACCGGATGCCGCCTCGCTCAACTTTTTAATTTCAGACCTTCGACTTCCTAAAAAGGCAGAAATGTATATACTTTCAAAAAATGGACGCATGATTCATGGCCCGATAACATCAGAAGTTATATATAATAATACTTATGCTTCCGATGTTATAGAGTCACAGGATGTGCGCATCGTGGTCAAGTGCAAACAAGAAGATTACCAACAGTTTTCCATCAGGGTATTCGGAGTATGTCAGGGCATTCCTAATGCTTTAGAGGTTCGTGATTTTGGCGATGCAGAAGACTGCAATATTGACGTCAACTGCCCACAAGGAGCAGGATGGGAAGATGAAAGAGATGCAGTGGCGTTGGTAATTGAAAATGGACAATTATACTGCTCAGGATCATTAGTCAACGATCAATGCCAAGATTTAAAACCATATTTTTTATCAGCTTTTCATTGTCTTGACATAAATGAAGATGATGAACTCAGTCTTGCAGAAAAAAATCTATCCAACTTTGTATACAGATTTAAGTATGAAGCAAGCATACCCACCTGTCCAGGAAATAGTACAGGGACACAAGGTACATGGATAGTGTATTCGGGTGCAAATTTTCGGTCTGCATATTTTCCCACTGATTTTGCATTAGCAGAATTAAATGGAGCAATAAAAAATCAACCTAATATTGCATTAGCGGGATGGGATAGTGTACAAACTTATACATCTAATTCGACTTGCATAAGTCATCCTTCTGGTGATGCTAAGAAAATTTCAATAGATAATGACCAAAATAGCTTAGATGGAAATTTTCATAAGGTAATATGGGATTCAGGTACGACTGAGGGAGGAAGTTCAGGAAGCCCTTTGTTTAATTCCCAACATATGGTGATAGGTCAACTATATGCAGGGACTGCAAGTTGTTTTAATCTTAACGGTTATGATAAATTTGGTCGCTTTGATTTATCCTGGACAGGAGGTGGAAGTGACGACACCAGATTAAGCAATTGGCTGGGAGGAACCAATCCACCTAATACAGTAAATACAATCAGAAGTCCATCTATCAATGCAACCGGTGGTATATCTCCATCAAATGAATTCTTGATTTGTACATCTAATAAGCAATTTCTGCTTTCAAATCCCCTTCCGGGAAGTAATGTTACATGGAGTGTGAGTAATCCGGGATTATTTGCCACTACCGGAGGTGCTTCTACTTCGGGTTTAGGGACAATAGCTACTCTTAGAGCAGCAAGTAGTTCATCATCCGGTAATTCCATACTTACATTTATAATATCCCAAGCCGGATGTGCAGATGTAGTGATCACACGTCAGATATGGGTAGGCAAACCAGACTTTGGCTTGAACTATATAGATAATATCTGTATAGGTGATTTAGAGCTTGCTTCTATTGACTTGTATGGGTCTTATGGAACAAGTTTTGGAAGCATATCCTGGTCATTCAGTGGGTCGATAACCGGTACGGGATCAACAGCAACTGCCAGATATCGTGGAGTGAGTGCCGGTTGGGGTAGTATATGTTTAACAGCAGCCAATGACTGCGGAGCTACGACTAAATGTTATTGGGTCTATTTGGATGATTGCAGATACTATCGAAACAACAGCACTGCTATTGAATCAGAAGACAATAAAACAAATAGGCCTATAGACGTGCTCCTATCTCCAAATCCGGTCAAAGACAACTTATCAGTCAGAATCAGTAGCTTTGATAAAAGGACTGAATCTGAGCTAAGCATATATGCCATCAATGGAGCGATAAAGGAGTCTTTTAAGTTGGAAGAAAACAGGATTGATATCAATATGGGTAATTATCTGCCGGGAGTATATCTGATTCAATTTAAGACCAAAAATCAATTGATAACACAAAAAATCATAAAGCAATGAAAAGACTAATGATGCCCTTGATGTGTTTAACTTTTCTGTTCATTTTGGTTAATCTAAACGGACAGAATAATTCTTTAAAGATAAATGCAGGATATGCAATAGGAAAGGCAGATCAGAGAATTGATTTTTTAAAAAAACAATACCCAATTTTAGTTTATCAAACTGCAGAAAATTTATTGCAAACAAATACACCTGATGATGAGTATTCATTAGGAATAGGATATAGTTACAAGCTAAGCAGAAAGTTGGAACTGGGAATTAATATTGGATATGCTAAGCTAGTACAGGATTTTCATTTGCCGGCAAATGGTAACACTTATTTTGGGGAATTAATTAAACCGTTTTTCTGGCGAGATAAATCGTATTACCATCTTATACAAGCAGTACCTGAAATCAAATTTAATGTAATTAATAAAAAAGTAAAGATAGGTTTACTCTTTTCAGGTATAGGAAATGTGTCTTTCCTAAAACATATTGAAGCTTATAATTTAAGAGCTAATCGAGTAGAATATTTCTCTACAGAACTTTACCCCGGTATTTTTATGGGATATAAAAGGTTTAATCTGAATATCGGAGTACGGGCATGGCACTGGAAATATAGGGATGACGCTATCGCCAACAATGGATTAAAGGTTGATCCATATAATCCTTTTAAGATGAGGTTTTTCTTATCCTATGACATTTATAAGTGGTAAACAACCGGATGACAACATAGTGTACACGTACATGCCTCCTAAGGTCGGCACGTCGTGTACACTTGACCGTTGAACAAGCCCTTCTCATATTTACATGATAATCAGTAGCTTGTGACTAATTCCGGACTTATATTTGTTATGAAATAAGTAAAAAAACATAACAAATGCAAGCAAGGAATGAAGCATGGTGTCGTGAGTTCGAGGAGTTCATGATACTGAAAAACTTGTCACCCAGGACGATCAAAACATACGGACAGATCGTACGTTATTTTCTGAAGGAATATGAAGAGAAGTATCCCGGAAAGGAGTTGAATGATGAGATCGCAAGGAGTTATCTGATTGGCAGGTACAAGCAAGGGCTGGATTGGCAGACAGTGAATTCGGATTATTCGGCCATACAGAAGTTTTTCAAAAATGTGCTAATGATGCCGTGGAACATCAAAAAGATACCCCGCCCAAAGAAGACCCGGAAGCTGCCT
>JAGFJA010000038.1 GCA_024103005.1 Saprospiraceae bacterium | reverse complement strand
AATCCGAGATAACGGTCGAGTGTATATGCCGTAAGGGACTTTGGAGCAATTCTATGCCCTCTGGCACACTATAAAGTGCGAGCTACGATGCACGAATACTCAACACAGCCCTTATGGCATATACACTTTGTTATTGGGCGTTTTCCAATCTTAATTGAGGTTACCTGAAGATTGGAATACTTATAGTTTCATTGCTTTTATCGTAAAATTATCTTTTTGATTAGAAATATTTATAAAGTAAACACCCGGTGTTAAATGCTCGCCCTCAATAAAAATATTGTTGCTGCTATTTTCTACTTTATTTTTAAACATTGGCTGGTTATTCATGTCGAATAGTGAGATATAAGTATTTTCTTTAAATTCTTGAGGAATAGTCAAATTCCAACCTGACAAAGTAGGGTTAGGTGTAAGCAAGAATTTCCCACTAGCATTATTAGCTGAATTACTCAATGGTGGCAAAGGCCATATATTATCACAATTACTATCTTCCGGAAATTCTAATAAAATATCATCTGCTGTAAAGCCACATCCCCAATCAGCCCGTGCATATACCCATTTAGATGTATGATGGGGTGGTATCCAAAATTCCTTTGATTGAGATCCATTTGTATAATTAATGCCATCATTACTCCATTGATAGGACAAAGGTGTTTTTCCGACAGGAGTAGTATTAATTGTAACGAGAAATCTACATTCAATTTCATCCAAAATTGAGGACAGATAAATATTAGGTTTGCCAACTTGCACTTGAAAGTTTTGTATTACTCTGTCTCCACATGCATTGGTGAGCGTGGAGATTACTATACCTGAACCATTGGCAGTTGTAATTTTTATCCCTACAGTATTTCCACTGCTGCTATTTATGATTAAGTCACCGGATACAGACCAAGTCAATGTCTCTCCAGCATCTATGCCTCCATTAAATGTATAAGTATTTACAGTGTTTGTATTTCCATCACATATTTGTTGGTCACCTGTTATCGTGAAAGTACCACAGACAGGGTCACAACCGGACACACCATTTAAAAACTGGTATTCTAACCAGTTGTAATTAGGTTCTGTAATAGTAATATGAGGGTTGTTTCTGCCGTCAATAAAGTAAGCATCAAAAGGTATTTCTCCAGTACAGACTAAATTTCTATTGTTTAGTACTTGGCTCCAATCAACATTGGTATTATTAAATGCCAAAGTACTTATTACAGGCATAAAAGTATGATTGGGCTTGCAGGATTGAGTTTTAATGTTCGTCTTCTCTTTTTTCAATTCTTCTATTATTCCATCGAATACATCTTGATTTGAATCCAAAATACTACCAGGAACGATCTCAAGCGCACCGTTTGGATTTGAATTTAGCAGGCTTACCGGATCGGGATTATGAGGAACTAAAAAGATTAACCACCAGTTAGTAAAAAATATATCTGCAATATCTACCGAGTTGTTATGCCGCCCA
Source organism: Saprospiraceae bacterium (assembly GCA_024103005.1). GTDB lineage: Bacteria > Bacteroidota > Bacteroidia > Chitinophagales > Saprospiraceae > Parvibacillus. The sequence goes on along the minus strand of JAGFJA010000038.1, from coordinate 464 downwards.
TTAAATTTAATCTGGAATTCAAAAACTTTCTTTGCTAATTTATTGGCTTTAATGTGTATAATCTCATCATCTGGAATACCATTTTCAATACCTTTATCAGATCCATTGCTTAGTGCGATTCTTTTAAGATTCATTGGCCAACCACCTGAGCCGGTCAATCCATTTGAGTTGATATTATTTAAGAATATCTGTCTAAGTGGTGCTGTATTATTTTGAAATATAGATTCGCCACTATTTAATGCGGTTTGGGTTACAAGTTGTTCTTTTGCTGCAGGATTAGACAGTTTGATACGAAACTTATTTGCTGCGCCTTCGCTATTGGCTCTTTCTGCCAACTGAACCAGGCCAACCATATTTCCAATTGGTACATTGGCTCCATGATGCGGACTGTCAAAGCTGCACCAGATTCTGGTATTGTGATTCATTTTAGGAACGGCCTTAGCATGTTGTTGCTCCATAAATGC
>JAGFJA010000034.1 GCA_024103005.1 Saprospiraceae bacterium | reverse complement strand
CCGGTGGGTTATTGTTTACTTGTGTCCACTGACCGGTAAAGTCGCCTGTGGCGCGCAGAGCAGTGAGAAAGACTTGTGTTGAGTCGGGTGGCAGACACCTGTCAGCGCCTGCAAAGGCAGGTGGCGGCCCCTCGGTATCGTTGGTAGAAATAACTACCTCATCACTTGATTTTCCGCATTTATTTTCAAGCGTAAACCGCAAGGTGTAAGTTGTATTGGGTTGAAGATTCATCAGTTGGGTAATAGGCTTATCTGACGGTTTGAAGCTCGGTGGCATTCCGGCGGGAACCTGACTTACTACCTCCCAGTAGCCATAAGATCCCAAAGGAATTTCAAATGGCTGACAGGTCAATGTTACGGCAGAATAAGCACAAACTGTCCGATCCTCACCTGCATCTGGCTTGGGTGGAGGTACATCCGAAACGCCGATCTTTACAGTGTCGATCACATCCGGGCAATGCGAACCGCCTCTGCTCACATATCCAAAATAATATTCCGACTGCGCAGTCAGATTAGTTATGGTTAGCAATCTGGTGTTTGCTCCTTCCAGTATCGGATCGGGGATATCTGCCGGCTTCTTGTAGAGGAGGATCCATTCCGGTGCAGCACGATCATTGCCTATCAACTGGCCGCTGCTGCCGCAGAAATATTGGTCTGTTCCGCCATTGACTTTTTCAGGTGGACTAGAATAATCTACCACAATCGTACCATTATTACCACATGAGTAAATATATGGTATTGTAAAAATATATTGTCCGGAAGGAGCAGAAACAGGTATATTTAGATAGTACTCAAACTTATGATTTGTCAGGTTAAATACGCTATAAAACTTTGCTGTAATATCTGCACCAGCAGGAGCAGAAGTTGGCCAAACGGAAAATACATTACTGTTGAGAGGTAACATGAAAGGACTGATTTGGCCTAAATGAGGATAATCTTCTGGTTCAATTTTAAAATGTATATAACTTGTATCATATATTTTATAATTATCAATAAAATATCTATAATGGAAATATTCATTTTTACTAAAATCCTCATTCTTACATTCATTGGATAGGAAGAAAATCTTGTCTTCATAGGGTTGATTTATTGAGATATTAAGGATGGTATTTGTCGTGCATCCAAATCTGTTTGACACAGTATAATACACTGAATAAGAGCCGTACTTTAAATTCGTCATGAGAGCTGAAGAGTCATCGGGATAGAGTACATTTGGTTCTAATTGAAATTCCCCAAACCACTGACTGCAAAAAGTCTTAGAATAGGACCATGTACCTGTTTCACCTTCTTTTAAGTGTCCGTTATTTGATATGATTTTTAATGAGTCGGGAATGCCACATAGCTGGATAGAGTAAGTAATTGTATTACCTGAAGTCTTTTTTGTTACCTGATCTGAGAGTTCATAGATATTCAAGAAATCTGCCTGGGTAGGGACCTCACTATCTTCCGGAACTTGAAAGGAAATTGTGTCCCACTGGTCGTGGCATGACCCGGTAATAGTGAATTTCGCTACGTAAACCTGACCGGTATCAGGGTTTACTATTCCTGTTACCCTTGAATTTGGACTTTCAAAGGAAGCACCTCCTCCACCCGCAGGTGAAATAAACTCCCACTGTCCTTGTCCCGCCCCTGTACACGTAGCAGACAATTGAAATTTTTGACCACATCCGCCGGAAGTGCCTAAAGTCAGAGGTGGCACATATTCTAGAAAACTAATCGCCTTGGTGTCAGAATAAATGCAGCCATTGACATCTTTCATATTATATTGGAGCAATAAGACTGACAGTCCGGATGGGCATTTATCCAGATCAGCAAAAGAAGGCGTATAAATATTATTTGACACTGAACCATTGGGTACCGTCCAGTAAGCGCTAAATCCGGGTGGTGGTTGATTGCCGTCTAAAGATAGGGTAAAATCACCGTCAAAACAGTTTACGGTAACATCTTCCCCGGCATCGGGCTGTGCGCCGGGTGATACGATGTGTTTAACATCCTGACTAGCCTTACCCATTCCGCAAACCACGGATAATCTGAAAGTATATTCACCTCCAACCGTGGCGATGGCCGTTGTTTTTGCTTTGGTAGAGTCTTCAAACGTTACGGGCCCCGGCCCGGATACGAGGGACCAGACGGGAGACATACCTTCGCCAACTGTCCCTGCCACTGCGCCATCGAGGACTATTTTCTCACCGGCACACCACTTGCCTTCCAAACCGGCATTGACACTACAGTTTTGAGCATAAATAGTTGCTGTGCAAAATAAAAGGATTCCTAAAATACTGAATAGTACTGTTTTCATAATTATTACAGTTTATTTTTAAACAAACGGATACCATCCGCACCGTATAGATGAAAATCATACAAATTATTAGGTCCGGTAAAATAAACAAAGGATGCACCACGTGATTGAAATGCGCCACCGCCTCCTACCCATACTAATTTTAAAGAGCAATCTCCACCATCAGCCGGGTATGTATCAAATGCAAGCTCTGAAGCGTTTCCGGTCATATTATAGATTCCCAATTCATTCGGTTTTAAAATACCCACGACCTGAGGTGAACCAAATACTGCTACATCGGAATAATTGTTGCTCCCGCTATATGCAAAATTTTGAGACTTTTGTCCACCCCGGGCAGCGTACTCCCATTCTACTCCAATAGGAAGCCTGTATCCGGATGAATTAAAATCCATAAAACTACTGATCACTTGACCTGTGTCTTTTAGTGTTAAAGGGATATTTAATTCCTTATCTTTGTAATATACCATTGGTAAATGGAGAAGTCCATTCAGCTCATTGCAAAAAATTAAAAAGTCATTGTTACTAAAAAAATAATCCCATTTTCTATTTGCTATCATTGGCATTAAAGGATTTATAAGTTGGGAAATATTTATAGGATTATACCCCATCACCTCCTCAAACAACCTTTGCGTAACCTCGTACTTCGAACAATAATAGGAAGGCAAGGTTACCAGTCTTCCCTGGAGGTTCATACTCCCACCCTCTACCAGCACCATTTCAGATTCTATGGTAGCGATGGATGTCTGGCTGTATGAAAGACCTGTAAAAAATATAAAGGTCAGTGTAAATAGTAAATTTGTTTTCATCCGGTGTTGCCATTAAAATTATAAAAAGTAGGGTCTTAAGAAGGAATCATTTCAAGATTCAGGTTGTATCTGTTTCAATCAAAAAAATCTGAATAAACGAGCATAAAAAACATTATAATCTTCTTCATTCCATTTCTCAAATATAAAGAATTGTAGTGTTTAATTTTTATCTTTTACCATCAAGCTGCCTTTTAACGCCATGAAGTGGGTATTTTTGGGCATAAAATATTTTTGAAGGCAATAAAATGATATTTCATACAAAGACATTCTTTTGATTGATGCTAATGTGGAATTTTAAAAGAAGAATGTAATTGGAATCTAAATTAAATGGAATAAAAAAAAATGCTTATTTATCTTACATTAATTTTTATTTCTAAATAATCTCATCCCTATAGCACCAGGAATATAGAGACTTTCAGAATGATTCAGGTTTTGATTGTAGCCATAAGACCCTCCACGATATTGGAATGGAGCAGCTCCTCCTACCCAAACTTTAGGTAAAACGCATTTTTGAAATAAATCATAAGGATAAGAATCAAATGCAAGCTCTGAAACATTACCGGTCATATTATAGATTCCTAACTCATTCGGTTTTAAAGAACCAACTACTAATAATGAACCCCAAATAGATACTTCATTAATATCATTACTTCCACTGAATATGTAGTTTTGAGATTTTTGCCCACCTCGGGCGGCGTATTCCCATTCTACGCCAATTGGAAGTCTGTATCCGGAAGAATTGAAATCCATAAAACTGTTGCCTACTTGACCGGTGTCTTTAAGAGTATATGGAATTTTCAGATCTATGTCTTTATAATAGACCATAGGTAAATTGAGATAGGCATTTAACTCATTACAAAAAATAATTAAATCAGATGCGGGTTCGTATTGACTACTCCAATATTCAATCGGTTTTAGGGGATCTATTTTCGATGTGCTTTTCACGGGATTATACCCCGTCACCTCCTCAAACAACCTTTGCGTAACCTCGTACTTCGAACAATAATAGGAAGGCAAGGTTACCAGTCTTCCCTGGAGGTTCATACTCCCACCCTCTACCAGTACCATTTCAGATTCTATAGTAGCGATGGATGTCTGGCTGTATGAATAACCTGTAAAAAATATAAAGGTCAGTGTAAATAGTAAATTTGTTTTCATCCGGTGTTATCAAATAATTAGAAATAGTTGTTTCTCTTCTTTCAAATATAAGGAATGAGGTTGATTTGTTACAGACGAATCGCCATAAACCTGCCTTTTTGAGCCATGAAACGGGTGTTTTTGAGTATAAAAGGGAAATATGGTGACGAAGCTTCAGTCGGGAATAGAAATTCTGCAGTGGATGATTATTGATATCCGCTACAACGTTACAACATTGCTTGTTGAAATTTAATTAATTTGAGTCTTTAAAAGTAACAGTATACAATTAATCACAAAAGACGTAAAATAGTAATTACATGCATTGTTTCGAAATAGTATATTTTAAAACATCAATTTGAAATACCGCTTTTACCTTATTATAGAGACTATCCAGCAAAGCAATCCTACCTTTCAGGAATTTAAACAAACGAGTTATTTTAAAAACCGGCACGTATCCAAGAATACCAAACACCGAACTAAGTATTTTGTCCGACTCCTTTATCATAAGAACTGTGTGGACTGTCTAAATTATCAAAATAATTATTGAATAAAAGCCTTGATTTTATTCAATCTTGCCTTTACACTAAAGAAGGAAACACAAAGAATAGCTTGTCCTGTCCATTGTCATGAACACTTCAACTCCGCATCCCGGACATCGACAGATCCTGATGTATAATCGGCTTATTCCTGCAAAAGTACCTTATGCCTTTCAATACCACCGGCAAAAATAAATTCAACTACAACCATGCCTTTATTAGACAGGGAAACCCGGTCTCTCAGCTCTGTGATGGAGGTGTATAATTTGGAAAACAGATTTTTGTGATCCGTTGAATAAATATTGACCAAAACATCTCCCTCTTCCTTAAGGTCTGCCTTAACGTGGACATTGCCGGAAGAAGGGTTGGGAAAGACCTCGGAACGACTATTGTCATCTCCTCTTTTCAAACAATTCATTATTGAAATCTCCTTGGTTATCTCGAGCGGACAATCAATATTTTCCAGTCTAAGGCTGACGTTGTACTTCCCTGCTTCACTGTAGGTCACGACAGGGTCTCTTTCTGTAGATGTCGTGCCATTGCCAAAATCCCATTGGAAAGAAACACTATCTGCCACAGGAGTAAATATACCATATTCAATAATCCGGACATTTTCGCCTACACAAGCGGAGGCGGCAAAAAGGTAATTGGCTTTAATCTCCTCTGCATTTTGGCAAGGCGGTTCACAATATTCATTAAACTCACGTTGCGGGTCGAAAAGAAAAGGGTCGGATGACCAGTTAGTATTACTGTAGGTGGCGTCATCCACTTGAATACATATCAGTTCCGGATTATTCCGGGCATCTATGGCCTGGAAAAGAGCATTATTCCCATTGGCCAGATTGAGGTAGGACAAAAGGTTATCGTGGCATGACAGGCGGCTGATTTTGACATTTCCGCTGATGTCGAAAGAGGCCAGTCTATTATCACTGAGATCCACTTCTTCCAGCCATGGTGTCTTACTGATGTCTACATTGTCCAATAAGTTACCGGAGCAATTCAGTAACCAAAGAGATTCATTTTCGCCCAGTTTCAGAGAATTAATATCGTTGTTCGAACAGTTGAGTTGTGATAAACTGGTATTTTTCGAAACATCCAATGAGGAAAGTTTATTTCCACTACAATTGATCGCGCTTACACCTGTAAATGCCTCTAGACCTGTCATATCTGCAATATCCAGTCCGGAGCAGTCCATCAACCCAAAGAATCCTTCCGCTTCTTCACATTCTATTTTATCATCGCCATTGGTGTTGATTTCAAAATTTTCCAATAAATAGGTTTTGAAATTGACATCCGGAATATTTACGAGACACTCTTTATCCAAACGAGTGACTTCCAGGCAAAACTCTCCGTATGGGTCATAATTTACAAAGTCATCGGTGGATGTTACTTCCACCATCAAGTAATAAGTCTTACCCGGTTCTGTCTGGACGACGATTCTGAAATTGATATCAGGATCTACGTCTCCGGTCCAGATGTCCCGGTGACAATTGATCGCAGTCAGATCACCGCATGTACCGGAATACATAGCTCCATTCGGATTGGTATATACTTTAGCGCTGCAATCATTAGAACGGACAGCGTAGCGATTGCCGTCTCCGGTGAATGTAAACCATATCGTGTTGTTGTCGCTGAGACAGTCATGCCCGAAATTCGGATCATTGAGGTTGTTCATATCCTTAGAACTATATGTACCTGAAGCCTGTGGCTCATCTATCGGATGACCGAAGAGTATGTTGATAGGGATGGCATTGGAACAGTATTCACCATCTTTTAAATCTTTCAGATCACAGGCGGTTTTTACAGCCTGCTCGTCAATACATTTGCCGGCATTGTTAGCAATATTTCTGGGTTTGGCAGATTCAAGAAAGTTACATACGAAGTCATATTCGCATACAGTAAGTGCAGGATTATTTTGAATATAAAGTTCGCTTACACCATTCAAATCTATATTGGTCATCCCCGATATATCATTTAAAATGGCATTTCCATCGATACTGATGATACCATTGATCTTATTTAGCCCGTTTAGTGGATTGAGGTCGGGAAGTTTGGAATTGCCCAGTACCACCAGCCTTCCCCCTATCTGATCGATGTTATTAATTCCATTGAGTGTGGTCAATGCAGTATTGTTAAAAACTTCAAGGCTACCGCCGGTTTTGACGATATTACTCATAGGTGAAAGGTCAGTTATGTCACTTCCTTGAATAAATAAAGTGCCGGCTAACTCCGTACAGTGTGGATAGTCGATAATAAACTGATTGACTGCTGACTGCGTAGTAAGATTAACCTGACCGGGAGGACATTGTTCGAGATTTACATTGACAGTATTACTGCTGGGGCTGACACCGGATATATTAGCTGCTCTTACACGGTAATAGTATGTAATGCCATTGCTAAGGCCTGATATGCCCTGGCTGAGCGTATTGCCCACATTCAGGTTATTGTATGCAGGTATTAAGGTCGAGAAAGTAGGACTTTCTGAAACATCAATATAATACTCAGTCGCACCGGCAGAGGCAGACCAGTTGGCTGTAAAAGTATTTTTAGTAATCTCGGTAGCGGCATTTGCTACTACTGCTTCCGGAGCGTTGATGGCTGTGATGCCATTTATGGCAAGAATAGCTGTCCTGCCTGCAGTGCTGGTTTTAACAAATGAAATGTGTGTAAGAATTTTGGTATTAAACGGAGGATCCAGAACAATCTGATTGTCATATAATCTGGGATTTTCTGCATCCCCGTTAAACTCATCCGGACCTTGATTCTGAATCTGTGTTCGATGAATCCGACCTATACCCTTCATAGCATAATTGGGGCCGGAAAACCAGTCAGGTACTGCAAAATTTACGGCAATACCGGTACCATCACTAAAGTTAAGTGTAAGTTCAAATTCAGAAACACCTTCAGCGCTGGCTCCTAAAAACGCAATCCTGGAAAAGACTCCGGGTGTTTCTAATGTGAGGACACCTGTTTCATTAAGGGTTTTTAATATAAGTGCATTATTCTGATTATAATCAGCCAAGAGATAAACGGCTCCTGGTAAATTTAAGCTGGTGATAACCCTATCATCCGGCAACCCAAATGGCGGTGGAGAATCCGGATTGTTGTTACCTCGGAAATCCTTTGAATATAATACATTATCTCCTATCAGTCTTACATCATCAAAGGTAGTGGTTGTAGTTGCCTCGGCCCTGTTACTTCCACCTGCACCATTTGCTATCAGGTCATGATTAAAACCGGTGACATTGACCGGTACAAATGTCTGTGAGAACATTCCTGTTGTCAGCAATAAGGAGCTAAAACAAGCCATCAATATTCTGATCGTATATATTTTCTTCATAATCTTTATCTTAAATTATTTGATAAATGAATTATTTTACTAGCAAGGATTTTATTGTACTTAAATCACTGGTCTTGCCATCTTCAAACTTCACCCGCAAGGCATAATTGTACATCACTCCTGCCTCAACATTGTTGTCAACGAAGGATGTTTCGGCAGATGTCAATTCCCTGAAAAGCGTTACATCCGAAGAGCCGGCTGAACGGAACAGCTGGTAGCTGTATTTTTTTCCTTCCTGCTGCAGTTTCTTAAGGTCAGATTCCCAATTAAGTGTCACTGAGAGATCTTTTCCTTTCGACAATTTTTGAATCATTGGTGTAAACTTAAATCCCGGGAATGGAATATAGACTTGTCCGGGATTGGAATACGTTGACTGATTGTTAAAATCATCGGCAGCTTTGACTGCAAACTGTAACTGTGCATCAGAAAAAGCAGCAGGTGTAACATACTTAAGCGTATCAACCGCTACTGAGTCAAGCAGTGTCCACGCAGCAAGGCTGTCAGCTTGATTTTTAAAATAAACTAAATATTTAACGACATCCCGGGAGCTGCTCTTTTGCCATTGTATTTCTACCATATCTTTTTTGACGACTGCCTGCTCAAGATAAGGTGCCGTGGGCGGAATGGTATCCGGTCTTCTTACTACCTGGATTTCTGCCAGAAAACTTCGGTTGTAGTTATCATCCTCTGCTTTGGCACTGATGTAAATATTTTTAGTCAGTGACTTCATATCCAATTGCCATGAATAGGTCGTATCCTTGATTGGTTTACTGAAGACCAGTGCCAGATCATTCGGTTCTGTATTCGAATAAAAAACATAATAACCTGTCACATCTTTGGATACACTCGGACTCCATGTCACGGTAAGCCATCCTTCTTTGGTCACAGATGCTTTTATTTTGGCAGGTGGCTCAGGACGGTCATGGTCAGGGACGAAAACATACCGTGCCTCAGAAGTAGCCATGTTGCCTGAACTGTCAACTGTGTTGATCTGGAAATAAAAGGAACGGTCAATATCCATTTCTTTCAGACTCAGGATGAAGGCCGTATCTCCTGGTGGCAATTCACCGCTGATACTTGAAAAATTAAACTCCGGATGGTCTGACACCATTATCTGATGATACTTAATATCTTTATCCTTTGTATTCCGGGTCCATGAAACTCTTATGTCGGAAGTTTCTTTCCTGAACTTACCAGAAACAACGGTAACAGCCTCAGGTGGCGACATGTCCCTTCCGTAGCCATGATTGTAGGCGTAATCACTCCATTCTCCAAACGCGTTCGACCCTTTTATCCTGTAGTAATAATTGACATTATTGGCAGGTAAAGAATCGATGAACGAAAGTTCCTGACCCTGTAACTCCCGCGCCCTGATGAAGACCATTGGTTCTGTTGACAGTGGATGGTACAAGGTGTCTCCGGGATTCATTCGCTCTATGATGAATGAGCTGTACTGCACATTACTTCCCGGCATCCACTTAAGAACAACTGCGCGATCCTTCTTTTCAGTCCTGAAATTTTCAGGTGGTGCAAGTGGCTCAAACTCATTGGTAACCCATATATCCGGAACAGGAAAGTCCGATGTGAGTCGGCGTGTACGAATCTCATATTTATACGTCTCTGCAAATTTCACATCACGGTCTACGTACCTGAGTCCCATTACATCGGCAGCCAAAGGTGAGCGGTCGGCAGCGGTGAGAGCAAACCCAAAATAGTTTTTTTCCATCATAGACCGGTCGAGCATATTGGCCTGATCTATACCTTGTGGCATTCCCTTGTCCATTACAAAGGCTGCACCCAACATCGCAAGTGTATCGGTGCGAGGCATCTGCCTGATCTGTGCTTCTGTCCATGGCATCACTGTTGCTATTAATTTTGGCGCTTCAACACCATTTGATCTCCAAATCTCATAACCATCAGTAAGGGCTGTTTTGAAAATGTTGACATTTGTAGGAACCCAACGTAATATCACCGAATCTATCTTTGGTCTTGCTTTGCCGAGAATGGCATTTATGACAAACGGTTTTGATCTCTCAAGCATATCGCTGAGTGAATTGCCGTCCGGAAAAGTAAATTTGTGGAGGCAGCCTCCCGGCTCCTGTAAGCGCTCTCCCTCTTTGCAATTGACTGTCAATGAAATTGTTTTACCAGAAGAGTTGTGTCTGATGGTATAGCGATAGGTGCTGCCTGATGTGACGACGCTATCGACATATCCCAATCCTGTTGCCTCTGCAACTTCTGTACTGATGCTACTTTCAAACACAACATAGTTGAATTGGAGTTCATCGTTTTGCTTGTCGGAACTATTTATAAAATCATCATCATACAATATCCTTCCAACCGGATACAGTACACCTGACTGATCCTTGTCAAGGCTGTTGAACCAACTCGTAGCACGTGGCATAATTCTGACTGGACTTAGGGATGACGAGCTGCCGCCAATGGTTTCCCTTGTTAGAGTATAGCCCGACCTGAGCCCTTCCTTCCAGGTGGACGGGTCGGTGGGGAACCAGCTGATGTGTATTTTGTTGGCATTGACCTCAGCCTGAATCACCCACACAGGAGTTGATTGTGCATTCAGATTATTGCTGATGCAAAAAGTCAGTATTATCAGAAGTAATCTATAGTTATTCATTTTTATCTAATTTCTTCGATTATAAATCTTCCCCGACCGTCTTCCGGCTGCTTTCCGGTCAGATCCATGTTGTTTTTTCCGTCTCCATCAAGATATAAGTAATGATTGATGTACATGCCATTCTGAATAATATAAGTATCTCCCCCATTAGGCAAAATATTCCATACACGTCTTAGATAATGATTTCTGTCACGATTTGAAGTTCCTCTGGAAGGGAAGTTAGACTTCTCTGTCTTGGCCGTCCATTCATCAGATGAAAATGTATTTTCTTCCTTGTGTCCGTAAAGGGTATTATTCCTTGTACTGATTATCCTGTAAAATCTACCATCTCTTACTATCTTCCATTCTTTACAGCCTGCATAATCCGTCAACACCCGACCTCCGCTAACGTGCCTGATTCTGTATTTTTTCTCAGGGCTGAAAAACCGTGAATTAACCTCTGTAAACTTTACCTTTATTTCATCCTCTTTGTTACCTCTGAATCTCGGTTCGATATCATTTCCTAATGTTTTGAGAACTGCAGGGAATTTTACATCTCTGTATTTGTGTACATAATTTCTTATTTTGAATTCATTCCCTTCATTAGAAAATCTCCATAAATCCGAATAGTCGCCTGGGATTTCCTCCATAAAGTTCCACCCATCGTCATAAATCAACCCATGAGCAGATGTATAGATGCCATAGGCTGATGCTTCACTCTTGTCAAAATAAGGTTGCTCAAGACCCCACCAGTAATACAAAAGCCCCGAGTTGTGTTTGGCATGTATTGTCTTTCCATTATCTACTCTGCTGATACGATACCATTCATCGAGCGATAATTCAGTAGGATTATTCATCGGTATTTCTATGGTTGGTTCCCTGTTTGGTCTAAACATAGCGATTCTTAATCCGCTGTCCTTTTCGCGTTTTGATTCCGTCATCGATCCCCAGTCTTTTGACGACGGGAAAAACAATAAAGTATAATCGTGGTAGGAAAGCCTGTATCCGGGTTCTGAAGCTACATAGGCAGAATTTTTTGCCTCATTACTCACTGTTTTGCCGGGAGGGGGTGTCTCTATCCAGCTAAAGTCTGCTGCAGCACCATTCTTGAATTCACCCTTCGTGCCTATTTGATCATATTCTTTTTTACCGGAATAATCACCAACATCAAACTTGGACCTAACTCTGGAAAGCCAGTACAGTTGATTGATTACAATTCTCGATCTGAGGTCTTGTAGAACGAAATCTGCCGATCCGCCCTGTATCAGTTCGGGTACACCTGAAGATAGCCATTCTTTTGGCTTGTTTCTAAGACTTCCGCACCATGTTTCCCAGTCTGTTAATTTCAGCATTTCGGGGTCTGTAGTACCTTCAATTCTGTAATGCCAGCTCGTACCATCACTTATTTTATCTGCAGAACCGAAACTAAGCATATTATCTTTTTCAGCCCGGGTATAATCATACAGGACTTTATACAGATAATTACTTCCTTTAAACATTTTTTGCCTTAATAATGAACTAATTACATCGTTCATCCCCTTGTACTGATGGATATAAGATACCCACATTGCCGGCATGTAATCCTGATTGTACCCCAGGAGAATATTACGTCTTAGACGCATGATGTCGTAATAATCAAAGCTCTCGTTATTCTTCCTGTTCTTGATTTTGAAAGTATAATAATCATCCTTCACGGAATGAAACTTACTTTCGCCAAGCTCTGAAATCACACTCGCCCGTTCAGAATCATAAACATCACTCGGGTGACTGAAATCCCTAAGTTTAACCTTAGATTTAATATGCTGTACTTCTAAATCGGCAAGTTTATCCTGCAGGCTTTCGTACTCGCTTATTCCGAAGTAGTAACTTTTAAGTTTCAGATAGTTTTCTTCCCGCATTTTGTTCAACTTGTCATAGTTCTTATCACTTTCAGGGGGTAGTTTGATATCCAGTTTGCGAACAATTTCTAATTCATACACTTCAGATTTCTTAAAGGCAAAGTTCTTGATATCAGGGAAAGACACCTTGCTGACAGGAACACTTCGCTCCTCGAGATAGGTAATATCATATTTGCCATCAATGGATTTACTCGCAGGTGTTACAATCTTAGCATTCTCTCCCTTACCGGGGTATCCTGTAATATTAAAATAAAATGCTTCGTTTCGTTTTCTTTGGTCAATAATCTCCCACACCTGTGCCACATACTTGTAACGAATAGGTTCCTGTGTGCCCGGCATTAATCCGCAACTTTCACAAATCTCCGGGAAGAGTGCTTTTGCGTCATCCAATGCTTTCAGTTTAAACTTGATTTCTGTATCAGCATATCCTTTATGCCAATATCGCTGGCCGTCTCCCGGAGCAGAGTACTCTATCATACCGGCAGTGATGGTAGAAGGTCGTTTGCCGGTAGTAAAAGTTAAAGTTCCTCTTTCCTTCTTGTCATAGGTTTCATACCTGGCACCGGCTTCGCTTCCTTTCTTTATCTTCCAAATGAATACATACTCAATTTTATACATTGTTTCAGGCTCCAGTGCATCCTTAAAAGAAATATCCACACTTTTGCCATCCGGCTTCACGGTTAAATTATACTTGCTTGATGACATTTTAATTCCGTCTCTTTCATTTGAAACCTGAATACTTTCATAATCAGCCATAAAATTGACGGCATGAGAAGCTTCATTGTTTTTATCGCGTTGGGTAAGTGTATAGTCCTTACGAAGTGGAACATTGGTTTTTAAATTAATGTCATTGTATCTGTCAACATCTTTTTGTTTATCTCGTATGCTGGCTTTCGAAAATATTTTGATATCTGCCACCGGATCTGGTTCCTTCGCAAGTTCACATTGTTCTCCTATGATTAGCTTGTAGTTAAACTCACCTGAATAAACTCCGCCAAGGACGTCGTATTTGCCTCCTATGAATCCTCTGAAATAGGACGGATTAGGCCCTTCAGCCTGCATGGCTACATACGCACTGGCATCAAAAACCGGCGTGGTCAGATCAGTTCCGAGGAATCTGAAGCCCATATCTATTCTTCCTCTGGCATAGGCAAAGGCACTTCCTTTGGCATACCAGCCATTCAGACCGATCTTTCCATCGCTTGAACTGTTGGTACATGTAATATCTTTGTACTCACGCAGGTTAATATCAAAACCTAATTTAACCATCAGTGAAGCATGCATCAATAAAAAATTAGCATTTAAATCTTTTTTCAAGGTCAGTCCAAAAGCAATACCTTTCGACTGAGGTACGCTGACATCAACCTTCTGACCTCTATCTGCTTTGAGATATTCTTCTCTTTCCTTTTTATTCTCTGCAGTAAGCAAAGGTTTTAATTCCGGGATCATATCTTCCAAAGCTCGCGGAGCATCTACATTGGCACCCAACTGCGCATAGGCGTTAACCGTCGCATAACTTAATGGCACCGGTGAAACCATGAACCTGGCAGAAAGTGGTGAGAGCCTGCCGGTACCCGGACCTCCCAATTTAAGCTCTACATAAGGATCAGAAGGATTGAAGCCGAATTTCAGGTATCCCTGATTGTAAAATGCCCTGGTGGTGAAGTCTGTTTTACTGTAGTCTTCAGGAAATGAGAAAAGGGTCGTTCCAATTACCGGAACATCAAACTTGGTTCTAAATGCAATCTCTGCACTTAAAAATTTATTCCGCCAATCCAACGTCACTCCGGCATACATGTCACCCATATTTTCTTCACGCCTTTTACCTATGGAAGCCGGCATGAGGTAGGCTCGGCCGGACAGAATAATCTCACCTATGGATAGTTCATTTGTTTCATCGTTCCAATCAATGTCCATTTGAAGGCCTGCGTCAGCAACCAAAGGGTACGGAGGTTTTACCGGACTGTAGGGACCGAAAATGAGGAAGAAGTTTCCGCCATAAGTGCCTTTGTTCGGTTTGTAAGACTGTGTAAGGCCTTTTCCGGGTTGCAATAATGGGTTACCAACACCGATGCAGAAGTTTTTAGATGCTTTACGTGCTTCTGCATCTTTGGCTTCCTGCTCTTTTTTTGCTTTTTCCTCTGAGGTAGCCGGCATTTCGAGTTTTGACATGGCATTTTCAGTCATCATATTGATACGGATGCCTCCACCGGCACCAAAAAGGTCCATTTTAGGCACATTAGTAAAAGGGTCATAAAATAGTGGAATGCCTTGCTCTGTATATGCCTCCAAATCCAGAAATCCATAATAATATTCCTTATCTGCTTCCTTTTGTTTTCCAAACTGACCTACGATGGTCAGACCTCCCAATTCTTCCAGTTCTCCGGTAAGATATCCTTTCAAACCGCTACCATAGTTTGCATCTCCACGAAGTATATTAAGACCGCCACTAAATGAAAGAGGGCCTATTCCTCCTGCCACCTCCAGGCACTCAAGTGTAAATTCAGAAAACTCCCAGGTATCCTGGCTGGTTTTACCGGGTCTGTAAACAAGACCCAGCACACCGTCTGCTTTGATGGTCTGTGCCTTAGCATCCTGCTGTTTCGTACCCTTTTCACGTGTTGAGCCAAGAAGTGCTACAGCTAAGCGCAAGCCCATAACTATTTCTCCATCCCTTTGCGTCGGGCCTAGGTAAGTCTGTACAAAGTCAAATCCTAAGAATTGCTTCTTCAGCGGACTCTTTGTTCCTTTACCGGCGGTGGCAGTATTACCTGCTGCCGGTTTTGTTGTGCTCCCCGCTGGTGATGTTCCGGATACTTTATCTCCCAGCATGGACTGTGACATCGAAATTCTGTCTTTGAAGTACTGAACATCCGGCAGATCTGCCAGCGCCCTACTGTCTATATCACCCCAATTACCAAGATGAAGGTAGCTGGTCTGACCCTCATCGACTTTAAACTTTAACGCCGAAGAGAAAGATTCTGCACTTACCATTAAATTTTCAAAAGCAATTGGATCTGCTTCAATCTCTAATCCGGGGACAGAAATAACATTCAATGAAGCTGAAACATTTTTATTGAGGTAGAAGTCGCAAAGTCCTGCAAATTGACCGTATGGAATTAATTTTCCTGTTTTGTCATCGTATTTCAGAATAACGACAGAACTGGAAGCAAGCTGCATGCCCATGCCCGGCATTAACACCGATTGGTATAGCTTGTCCTTCATAAAAGTAAAACCAAGCGTTGATGAAATTATGCCGTACTGTGCAATAATCTCACCGCGATATGGCAGCCAACCACGGTCAAAATGCCTGTTCTCAAAGTCCACCGGCTTACTCTTAAATATCGGAATTTGCAAGTACCCGATGACATTTAAGTTTTTCTCCATCCTGGAGTCTTCAATCGAAAACGAAAGTGTATCGATGTTGTATTTCCAACCACTAAAACTCGCTCCGGCATCTTCCTTAACCACTGAAGTAGCAGAATATGTCAGAAAAAATCCGTTTTTGTCACTTTTCTCTGATACAAAGGCACCATTTTTCAGATTCACTTCAAGAGCTTTCCCGGCTGACCCTTCAAAACCATTTATCGATGCTGTAAACTTCTTAAAGACCAAACCCTGGTAGGATTTATTGTCTTTGCTCAGGCCGGATTTTGCTGCATCAAATGCGCTGACATCCTTACCGGAATGGTGGTCGTAATAAATCTCATAGTTATTGCCCGCCTGAAAAACAATGTGTGGTTGGTCGGGTATAGTAAAATTCCATTTTATATCCTTATTTCCGGGAATATAATCACTGCACACGGCAATGTAGTTTTCAAAAGAGCGACCCTTGACATTTTCAATTGAAGCGCGAATAGGGATCTCTAATAAACTTCCATCCTTCTGAACTGATTTCTCAGCGTGTTCGTCCAATACTTTTGATACCAGCAGATTTCCATACAATACAATATTACTGAGGCCTTTTGTGCAATCAAGATTGGCGTGGCTTTCTTCAGCAATAGCCTGATTCCCGGTTACCGGCTTCCACAAGACTTCATATCCTTCCACCGCCTTTAGACTTCGCAATCTAAGCTTCACATCTGCAATTTTGATTTCATTACCTTTGACGGGCAGCAGCTCACTGGCAAAAACAAAGGTTGCCGGAATGTCAGCAGGCATATTTTTAATTGGCATTAGCCCAATAACCATTTGAACCTTCTTACCATTCTCCTTCGAAAAGTCAATGAACAATGCACCAATCTCAAGATTGTAGTTTGTTGGCAGCCAAACTTCGGATTTGAATCCCAGATTCTTTAAATCATCCTTTGTGAGGACGATGCTTTCCTGCATCCAGATTCCTTCTGCATTTGAACTGACCTTGAGGTCTTTCTTCAGTAATGGCCAGTACAGTGTAGTGGGGTCTTTCAGTATAAATCCATCGTATGTATTCTCCTGAAGGTAGTAAAGTTTAGTTTGATATAACGCAGCATCCGCACTATTCAAATCGTCAGTCTGTGCTGCCACTCCTCCTGAGTAACTGCGAAATCCGGGCCGTGGAAGGAAATCTCTCCTGATTATCTCATCATAGATTTTGTTGTAATCCAGATATCCGAGAGACTTCCCACTGTCACAATCACAATTGAGCTGATAGGAGTTTTCCTCTATTCCTTCAAAGATAAATGTCCCGTCTTTGTCTTCTCCCCAAATAGTAAAGCTGATACGATTATTGCCTGCCACAGTCGTAAAAGATAAGCCAAGTCTTTCTTTTTTGTCATTAGAGTACACAATTTCACTTCCTGTTATAGGGTATGACTTGCCTCCGATCATGAATTTTGCATTGCTCACATCCACATTGGAAGCTTTGTATTTTTTGTCTTTTGTGGTATATGGGTCAAACAGCCAGTTCTCTATTGCGATTCCGGACACTGCAAAATCTACATCGTCCGTGGTCAGGTTGAATACTTTTTTTATGTCTTCAAGGGTCTGACCTACATTGCCGAGCACAGCATTATTAAAATCATTATTATCTAATTTCAAAGCGAAGTCACCGGTAAGGGAGGCATCCGGGTAAAATGTTTTCTCTCCATTGACTGATTTTACGGCAAGGTTTAAAGAGGACTGCGGCTTCAGATCCATAGTGCCGTGCCACATTTCTACAGGAAGTTGTTCAGGTAATTTGTCAATGTGCAATACAGGGGCTTGATTCCCAATATTATTATACTTGCCGGTATATCCAAATGCCTGGGATGACACAGGAAGTTTTATCTTCCCTTTAAGTTCAGGATCCTGCATTTGTTGGTTGCGGTATTGTAAACTTATTTCATCTACACTGTACTTCCATTTCTCAATTATTCCTTTTGATAAAGGAAGGATATTTTCTTTTTTAAAGCTGCCATTTTCAATAAATTCTTCACCGACTACCAGACTGCCCTTCAAGTCAAGCGGAACATCAGCAACGGGATTATACACAGCAGGTAAGGTCGTAGAAACTTCTTTAATCCATAATTTCTTAGTCGAGGTGCCTTCACCTGACTCCGGCACTCCATCAAGTCTCTTTGTTTCATCTAAATTCAGTGAACCACCTTCTGAGCGAAAGGTATAATCATTAAGGCCGTTAATTACAAATTCATTCAAAGGCCCGATGTCACCGTTGTATGACTTGATGGCTTGCTTCTTGTCCTTGAGCGTCAACTTAAGTGGTGTACCAAGCCCCTTCTGTGACAAAATATCCGGATTGACAAAAAGGTCAACGGTTGTGTTTAATTTTTGATTTGTAACACCATTACAATCGCAGTAAATTTTACTGTTATTGCCTGAGCTTACTGATTGCATAATGGTGGAAGTAAGATATTCAGATGATTCAGAGGTTGTATTTGAAATAGGTACCAAATAAGCACCGTTCTTAATACCATAGGGTGTTGCAGTAATAGCTGTCGCAGCAGAAACTGCCGGGCTTTCTGATTTTCCCAAACCAATAAGTGTAAGGTAAGCATTATCAGTGGTGAATCTGACTCCTGTGACTATCACCATGTTCTGAGGAAAAGAATCATTCTCTATGGCGATGGGCAGTGAATTCTTTTTATAGTTTCCTTCCTGCATCGCAGACACCCGATGAGCATCATCAATGGCTTCTGACAAGTTAGTTATATATGCCGGAGTTAGATTGCTTGCAATTAATGCAGGACTTAACTGCTCGGGCATGAGATGTAATGCCGGGTCAATAAGTGCCTCTATTATTTCCGATTCATATACTCTTCCATCCTGATTGACCTTGATGTTTTTAAATGCAACTTCAAGATAAGATCTGAGCATCGGGTACTCTACCAGACCTTTACCGGAGTATCCCTGCGACTGACTTCCGGTGGCTTCAGTCACTTTCATGTTAAAATAGCCCAGTTTTACATTCTGATTGGCGGATACGATGGCAGGCTTATTATCGGCTTTTGTAACTGATCCGTAGGATGTCCGAAAGACGGAACATCCCCTGGGTGAAGGCTTGTCATCTGAGTTAAAGTCGGTAATGGGTGCTTCCTTATCATACAGCATAAATACAGAGACTTCACTCTTGCCGTCATTCTGAAACAAGGTACTTGACGGATACAAAACAGGTGTTGCCGTTACACGCCATGCATAGTATTTTCCTTCCTCAAGGACAGGCTCGCCCTGAGCATAAATTATGGACGTTGCCATGGTTTTAGTAGAGTAAACCTTAAGTGATGCCGGGAAAGCATCATTGGCATTCATGACACCTGGAGGAAGTTCTACAAGATCAAAGGTATATTCCACCGGGCCGGGATTATTCGGTGAACCGATGTGCATAGGCTGCCAGGAAAATACGAGATTCTGAACCGGCAGTTTTTTAATAGTCTCATTGAAGGCGGGCTTGACAATGCGAGGGGGAAGGCTTAGGCGGAAATTCCCGGAAATACAGAACTTATTGGATACCGGCACATAGCGGTCCACACCATACATCTGTAAGCATATCTGATTAAAACCTTCAGGCACCTTTATCGAGCCGACGCTGGATGGAGTCGTACCTATCATGGCTACATTAGATAAATATTCTCCCAATAATGATCCGTTTACTATCATTGATTCAAACTGACTCAATAGTATTGGCTTACCTGCAAAATTCGGGTCTGTCTGATATACAACTGATCCATTCTGTTCTATCGTAATCACCGGTTTTACCCAAAGTGAAGGCTGAATAGGATCTCGCAACATAACATTAAAGGAAAGGTCCTCAGTGCGATCGGTACCATAGACTTTAAGATTGAGAGAATGTGGCGGTAGCATACTGCCTGAAACCTGAACAGGCCATACATCTGTCTGAGCATTTCCATTATTATATGCTAAGATGCTAAGTATAAGAGCTAGCTGAAAAATTGTGCGTTTCATCTTTTGGAATTTATCGTCAAATAGTGTTGTCTGAATATTTCATAAAGGGTCTGTACCGGTATTTACTTTGCGTCCTTATTTTTCTCTGTTTTCTTTTCTTTCTTCTTGGGCACATAACTGAATTGGTACTGCAGGTTGAGGCTGCCGGTACTTTCTGTAAATGACTTCTGATTATCAGCTGTTGTTCTAAGCAGGCCCCACTGCAGATTAAGCCCCATGCCCTTGAAAATCTGATAACCCAAAGCAAATTGTCCGAGCATATTGGCAGACTTTTGTCCTAATCCGTTTTTATTGTTAAACATTCCGGCATCCAGGCCGAGCGTAAGGCGATCAGACAGGAAGGCTTTTCTAACACCCATCCCATATCCGATTCTATTCAGCTTAATTCCCGTCACTTCGTTTTGTGTATAATTGCCACGTAATGAAATAGACCAGTCCGCAGGCAATTGCAATGCGTAACTCAGATTGCCAAGCAGCACTCTGGATGATGGTGTCCGGCTGACTTTTTCAATATCATCGCTTACTTCCTGCATATTCGCCGTGGCACTAATCGTATGAGAAATATTTCCTTTTGAGGGTATTCGATACTGGAGATTAAGACCCATATCTCTGGTCACGATGACGGCATTGAGTGAGTCTAACTGCTGATTCAGGATATAATTGACTCTTGAGGTGTTGTTGGAAAATGAATAATTGGCAGAAAATGCTTTTTGGTTATATCCGATCTGTGCATCGTATATCAGTCTGTTATTTGTGGTGGGCAGACTTTTATCCAGGTTATTGGTCTGGACACCTGCGCTTAATGAGATATAGACCTTGTCTTCCCACAATCCGAATTCCGTAAATCCCGAGATGTCCATAATATCTTTATTGAAGAAATAGGTGCCCAGTGTCTTATAATCAGAATCAACTCTATTGGCTTTTACTCCGGCATTGAAGGTCTTTCCTTCGTAGGCAACTGAAGCTTCTACTGCATGGGCGTTATAGGTAGTTGTTTTCTTTTTCATTAAAAAGCTTGTGATGCCTTGCTTCGGACTGTCTGCATCCAATGCATTGGGTGACATGGTAGAATTGCCGTAATCTACTTTGACTCTGATGACATCGAAAAATAATTTTTGAAGCGTAAGGCCGATGGCAAGGTTGGCTTCAGGTGTGACCTGTTGAGGATAGTCAGCCGGGATATTGATGGACTCCGCCACATCTTTTGCCGTGAAAAGAGTAATGTCTGCTGATGCTTTTTCATCTCCGTATCCCAACTTTGCGGCCCATCCCAATCGCTGATATACCGGCAGGTTGGGTGTAGTGAGAGACAGGTCTATTGGCTCTGCTTTAGCCAGTCGGCCGTACATGCCGCTAATCCTGAACTTTGCCGGGTTTAACTCTATGCCGGCTCCAAAGAAATTGAGGTTGCTCATCGTATATTTCGAAAAATTCATCGCTCTGTGGCCAAGGTGCAACTTTGCCCATTTATAGTATGGGCTGATTCCGATTCTGGTATACGAATTGGCTTTATCGCGCAATTTTTGTTTGAGAAACTCTTTCAGGTCTGAGAGATTAGGATAAGAACTCGTAGTGTTTTTGGCAGTCATCACCAGAGAAACCGGAAGTTCTATCTGATAGATTTTTACACTCAATTGCGCATTGACAGAATAAAAAAACGGATCCTGCCGAAGAGGCCCGCCAAAGGCATCATATGATCTCAATCCAATACCAATTCCTCCGGCAAGCTGGAATGGTTCACCGAAGTCGGCCAAACCTTTAAAGAAATCTTTGAATCCTCTTCCAAACATCCCTTTTTCAGAGTACTTCTCAATGTCCTCAAAAGAATTTAGCTGACTAAACAAATTGCTTTGTACCATTGTCAGCATAAAAAAGATAAAAAGGATAGACGCTTTCTTGCTCATAAGTCTTGAATTTTATACCAAGATGATTTATATAATAGTCCATAAATTTTTGGTTTGAAGTTGATATGTTGACCCGGAAATTTCACATCCCAACAAATGTATTTTATTGTAAAAAAAACTTTGATTTTTTGGGACAGAATGCAAGATTTAGGGATAGAACTATCGATTTGGCCAAAATACCGGATAAAATTTTTAGAAAAATGCTTATGATCCTTCAATGTGAGACCATGTTTCCGGAACAAGAATGACAAAATATATGGGATAGAATGCACGTAAACAGGGACAGATTATATCGGCAATTCTTAAACCTTCTGTCTATTTACTATACCTTTGCAATAAAGTTTTAAGCTCTTGCGACTCATTTTTGTCATATTACTTCTTATTCAAAGTACTCAGGCAATCTGTATTGATGACTATGGCATGAGATTAGACAGCGTTGCCCATAAAATATACAACACCAAGGAATATGCAACATTAGAATCTAACCTTTTAACGATAATTCGTGAGTTAAAAAAACTGCCCAAAACCAGAGATAATGTGCGCCTCACTCTTAAGGCCCAATATCTTTTTTGTGAAATAAAACTCTTTCAATTTAAATACGATGAATCATTGCCTGTCCTTTTAGAAATCATTGAAAAGTCAAATACATATAATCTCCCGGAATATACTTATAAATCTTATCTGGCATTATCTATGGTAAAGGAGTATTACGGTTTCTTTACTGATGCCCGAAAAGACCTGAATAATGCTTACAATCTGGCGACTTTCCATAACATGGACAGCATTATAAGCACCTATTATGTACGCAAGGCTTCCTTTTTTAGATTTATAAAACAAAATGACTCTGCCGTAATAATGGCAACTGAAGGTATTAAATATGCCACCAGATTCAAAAACACAAAAGATGAAACTGATTGTTACCTTCTCCTGGGAATAACACTTCCTAAAAGCCAATATAAATTGGCAGCTCAATATTATAATAAAGCTGCAAACTTATTTCTGCAAATACACGATTACGAAGGGGCATTATCACAATATTACAATCTGTCAAAACATTATCTTAACAATGGTCATATAGATAGTTCTGAATACTATTATAAGAAACTTTCAGAGATAAATAAAACGCTTTTTCCTCGAAAAGAAGATGCTTCTCTCTTTAAACTTAAATCTGATATTTTTTCTGCAAAACAAATGCCTGATTCTGCTCTGAAGTACTTTAAACTGTTTCATGACAGTACTTTAAAAGAATTTGAAAACGACAAATCTGCAGAAATAAAAAAAATTACATATTCTTATGAAAGTAGCCGTAAGGAAGATATTATAAAAAACCAAAAAAACTGGCTGCTCTTACTATCAATATTGGCAATAGTAATTATTATTTTTTCTTTTATCTTATTTAGAAAAAACCGGAAGATAAATGCTCAAAACAAAATTATAAACTTACAGGTAGAAAATCTATCAAAATTACTTGCCCAAAAAGAAACCATCCTCCACGAAATGCATCACCGTGTGAAGAATAATTTACAAAATGTCATCAGCATACTGGAGATGCAAAAAGAATCCATCGACTACAACAATATAGAAGAATTGATAAGGAGTAATCAAAACAGAATTCACTCTATGGCCCTCCTCCACAAAAAATTAAACCGCTCTGAAGTGGACAGGGAAATCAACCTGCCGGCATATATCCGGGAATTAACCGAACTGGTGATGGATTCATATCGGGAGTCCCAAAAAAATATCAACTTTAACCTGAACTGTACGGTTCAAAAAATATCCCTTGATAAAGCAATGCCTCTGGGATTGATTGCCGTAGAGCTGGTAAGCAACAGTATGAAACACGCTTTCAAAGGAAAAAGTAATGGAATTATCTCTATCGATATTTTTTCTAAAAATTCTTCCACTCTTACCAACTTTTTTTACATGGACAATGGTATCGGTTATGATTTTAATACACCTTCCTCTAAGGGATTAGGCCTGGAAATCATCAATGGATTAATCGATCAGCTGGACGGTAAAATTGAGAGTCATAACGACAACGGCTTTAGTCTTTCGTTTGTTTTTAATCACGTTACGCTATGAATGAACGCAAAATTCTCCTGGTAGAAGACGATTTTCTCAACAGAAGATTAACTAAAAAAGTTTTACTTCAAAATGGCTTTACAGTATTTGAGGCCAAAAATTCAAAGGAGGCTCTTCTGCTTCTAAACGAAAAAGCTGTTGATCTCATTATCCTGGACATTAATCTCGGAGAAAATGAGCAAAACGGCATTGAGCTTAGTCATCAGATTAGAGAAACCTTCCATACACCATTTATTTTTCTGACAGCCTATGAAAATCCGGAAATAATAAGCCGCGCTTTAGTTTCCACCCCATATTCCTACCTCACAAAGCCATTCAAAAATACAGATCTGATTACATCTATTGAACTTGCCTTACGAAAATCAACACATGCCCAGATAACAGCAACTATGATTACGGTGAAGGATCAGGATTTTAAAAAGGACCTGTCAGCAGATGAAATTTTTTACATCGCCTCTGAAGGTAATTACTTGCTTGTTCATACCTATCATCAGGTGTATAAGATCCGGTCGACCCTCAAACAATTTCAGGAACAGTTGCCTTCGGATATCTTTATCCAGGTACATCGTGCCTTTATCATAAATAAATCTAAAATCGAAAAGTACAACAATAAACAACTCATCATCAAGGATACCGTCATCCCCTTATCCAAAAACTATCCTTTTGTGCCGGAATAACAAGATTATCATTGTTTTTTTGTAATACAGCGGCTTTCCGCTTTTTGTATCATTTACCGGCACTGTGAACATAATCTACATTTTTATTTTTATTTAATCAATACATCTGAACTAAGTGGAAGAAAAAACCAAGCTCCGGATTGATGATGTTTATATCAGCACATTCAAACAAAGGATTTATCCGGCTTTTAATTTCCCCTATCCGCAACAATAGATGTAAGATTCAAAGATTGCCTCCCTTGTCTAATCAGACAATACAAAGCATCCTTATGGAACGAATATAAAGCCATTCAGCAGTTCATTTCGGACAACTTGATATACAGGGTAGAAAACTTAACCCAAGTTGCGCATTATTCAACAAATTATGTTAAAAGACGGTCAAAGAACAACAAATTTTGCTCTCAGAACGGCCAATTTCAGATAGGCATAAAACATAAAACACAGATAATCAATCAGTTTT
>JAGFJA010000006.1 GCA_024103005.1 Saprospiraceae bacterium | reverse complement strand
ATCTGCTCCTGACTACCACCTCCCGTAACAACTCCACCAGGATGCTTCCACGTATAGGACGTCGTCCCCGCCTGCGTATTCGTACTGAAATCCCCTACCTCACCAGCACACAACACCGTAGGACCGGCCGTCACAGGTGACTGCAACGTCGAATTCTCCGCAGGTATCGTTATGTCAAATAATTTCTCACACAAAATATCAGTAGGCGATACATCAGTACCCGGAAGTAAATTATTTACCTTGTACCAGGTTACTTTGGCATAGTAATACCCGGGTGATGTGATATTCACGGTATTCCCGGTTCCCAAGGACATGTTATTCGAATCAAACCATTCAATACTATAAGAATCAACCGTAAAAAATCCCCAATCCGGGTTAAGTGACAATGTTGCGGATGCTGTACCGCCACAGGGTAAAGAAGCAGGTACAGCACCTATTACCCCATTTGCCTCTAATTCATTTACATAATAATTTACCAGACTATCACAACCATTGTGATCCATAAAAGTCAATGTATTGGCACTGGTGCCTACCTGAACAGGAATGCCGGAGATAAAAGCAAATTGTTCTCCCGGACAAACAAATATTTGCTGATCTGGAGTTGTAGACAAAACAAAATTGGTTACATGTAAATTGATAGTTGTATCACAGCTTGACCCTGCAGGCCCTAAATAATTAAAAGAATATTCACCTGCCGGATAATTCCCGCCCCTAAAAGAATATGTATCTCCTGGGCATACTTCACCATATACATCCAAAATAGGTTCTTCCCCTATGATTATATCCCAGCAGACAGGTACCGCATCCGCATTTTCATCGCAATCATTGGAAGCGGTTACACATAGTTGATATGTACCGGGAGTCATACCTTCAGGAAAAGATACGGTAGTGGTCGGGCCTTCTGTGTCTAAAATAGATCCATCAGGCAATGTCCAATGATAATCTGTACCATATTGAATTCCCGGAAATGAATATGTGACGGTAGAACCTCCGCAAACATTCGTATTTCCGGTCAGTGTCGTGCCTAAAGGATCTCCGACATAAATAGGCGAAATACCGTCATTTACATGAAATTCGTAATCACATGAAGCACCATTAGCTCCATCAATCACAAGGTAATAAGTTGCACCGGGTGTAGTAGGAGAAACATAAATATTAAAAGGTTGATCCGCAGGCAAGATTGGATTACTTTGACATGCAATTGCATTCATATAGTTTCCACATTGGTCATATAATGCCCATTGGATTCCACCATTACAACCGCTTGGCAAGACATCAATATCCAAAATACCAGTACCATCTGCGATAAATGAAAACCATATTGGATTATTTAAAACTGAATTGCTTGAACAAAATGGAATCGGAGGGTTCAGCTGAGGGACAGTACCTGTATTTATACAAAACCCTTCTAAATCACAGACAAACCCGGTACCCGCTCCATTGATTGCAGATTGAGCTGCTGTGGCACAATCGAATGCAGGAGAAATAGTCAAATCCGGATTACATCCTGCCCTGCTGACCCGCAAGCTATTGGGATCAACATCTTTCTTATAGGGGTCAATTTCAATAATTGGAGTCTGGGAAATTGCAGTCAGAGAAGTTATCACTAGGATACATAGTAAAAGTCGTCTCAACATCTAAATCAGAATAAAAATTTAAAGAAAACAAAGATATAAATTTATATCTTCAACAACCTATAAATTGTATTATTACTTTAACAAATAGTACAATTTTTTCAAATTCGCTGCATTAACCAAAGATTATTTTGATTTCATAAATCTAATTTATCCCTGTTTTAATGTAATTTATCGAAATTTCAAAATCGGGTGAAATCTAATAAACTATAATTTTGTTATAAGGAGTAAAGATTTATACCTTATGCAAAAATCATATTCTTTCAATTTGACTCCACTGATAGGACTTATATTCCTTATTCTTTTCGGGTATTTTTTATTTTCTTTTGCGAAATACCTCTATTTGTTTTTACTGTTTAGCTCACCTGTACTATTGATAATCATTTTATTATATAAGAAAGATTTGCTTCTAAACTTCTTCACACGCAAATGGAATGGCATAAAACAACAACCTCTAACTGGTAGCCTCAATGCACTTATTTCACTTTTGCTTCTTCCATTTACTTTATTCGGAATGCTGTTTAATATTATTGTGTCTAAAAAAGTCGAAAAAATGCAACAAGAATATTCCGGTACTTCAATCAATACCTCTTCAACCACTTTTACTGAATATGAAGATTTGTCAGATGAACTGAATAAAGAAAAAAAGCCGGAAACTATTGAAGATTGGGATCTTAAAAAGTGGGAAAACAAATTCTAAATCTATTAAAAACAGTATTTATCATTTCAAAATCAGGCTATAATTCCAATTTGAGATACTTACCGGTGATACTCCCTGGATTGGCAGCCACATCTTCCGGCGTCCCTACTGCAACTATATTTCCTCCTCCTGAACCGCCCTCCGGTCCGAGATCGATTATATAATCACCTGATTTTATAATGTCCATGTTATGTTCGATAACTAGAACCGTATTTCCTTTGTCAACCAAAGATTGAAGTACTGAAAGCAACTGTTTTATGTCACTGAAATGGAGCCCTGTGGTAGGTTCATCTAAAATATACATGGTATTTCCCGTGTCCCTCTTGGACAACTCTTCAGCCAGCTTTATCCGCTGAGCTTCACCCCCGCTAAGGGTTGTACTCTGCTGACCAAGTGTAATATAACCTAAACCGACATCCTGAAGAGTTTTAAGTTTTCTGTATATCTTAGGAATATTTTGAAAAAATTCAACACCCTCATCTACAGACATCTTAAGGACTTCCCCGATTGACTTTCCTTTATAAAGAATCTGAAGTGTCTCTTTATTATATCTCATCCCTCTACAGCCTTCACATTCTACCATGACATCAGGCAAGAAGTTCATCTCAATTACCTTCATCCCACCGCCTTCACAAACAGGGCATCGACCGCCGGCAACGTTAAATGAAAACCGCCCTACTTTATATCCTCGGATTTTTGATTCCGGCAAACCGGCAAAGATATTTCTTATCTCAGTAAAAACATTTATGTAAGTAACAGGATTGGATCTGGGTGATCTGCCTATCGGTGCCTGATCTATTTCAATTACCTTATCTAAATGCTCCAGTCCATCAATTGATGTATAGGGCAATGGCTTTGCATAGCTTCTATAAAAGTGTTTCCTCAAAATTGGGTATAATGTTTCAGTAATCAGAGAGCTTTTTCCACTACCGGACACTCCCGTAACGACAATCATTTTACCGAGTTCGAATACAACATCTACTTCTTTTAGGTTATGTCCTGAAGCACCCTTCAATATGAGGCTTTTCCCATTTCCATTTCTTCTGATCTTAGGTACTTCAATATTTTCCCGACCGGAAAGATATCTCGCAGTAGTGGTATTTAATTTTTTAAAAATATCCGGTCGTCCATAACCGGTAATCCTCCCTCCGAGGTCACCGGCACCGGGCCCTATATCGACAATATAATCTGACGCAAGCATAATGTCTTTATCATGCTCTACGACCAATACTGTATTTCCAATTTTTACAAGCTCCTGTAAAGCGGAAATCAACTGATGATTATCTCTCTGATGGAGTCCGATACTGGGTTCATCCAAAATATACAAAACACCTGATAATTGAGTACCGATTTGATTAGCCAGTCTTGCTCGCTGAGACTCTCCACCGGATAATGTTCTGGCACTCCTGTCCAAAGAAAGATAACCAAGCCCTACATGATTTAAAAAATGAAGCCGCACGGATATTTCTTTAACTACATCCTTACTGATCAGTTTTTGAATTTCATCCAATTGGTCTTTCAATGCAATAAACCATGATTCCAATTCCAGAAGAGGCATTCTGTTCAGTTCTGCAATATTCTTCCCGGCTATTTTATAATGGAGTGACTCTATTTTTAGACGATCCCCGTTACACTTAGGGCAGATTCTAAGTGACATAAATTCTTCAGCCCAAAGACGAGTACGTTCATTATTATAATCCGTATAACTTGACTGAATCATTTTTATCAGACCTAAAGAAGGCAATTCCTCCCAAGGACCAAAAGAAGCAAAATGGTTTTCGTGATTTGCGTCCTGTCCATAAAGAATAATTTTGACCGCTTCTTCAGGCAGGTTTGCAATTTTGGTACCAAAAGTAAATTTAAACCTTTTGGCAAGATCTCTCAGTTGACTGAAGTAATTATTATCTCTGGGGAGTCCTAATGGCGCAATTCCACCATTATTGATAGTAAGAGATTTGTCAGGAAATATTTTATCAATATCTACTTCTTCCAGCGAGCCGAGTCCCAAACATTCAGTGCACGCACCATAAGGAGAATTAAACGAAAAGGTATTGGGATTGGGTTCTTCATAGGATAATTTATTTTCTGGGTCTGCCAGGTGCCGGCTAAACAGGCGGCTAACATTATTATCCATATCATGGATATAGACCAGACCTTCACCCATTTTTAAAGCAAGTCTAACAGAAGAAATCAGTCGTTGCCGAGTATTTTCAGAAATTGTCAATTTATCAATTACAAGTTCTATATCGTGAATTTTGTAACGATCGACCTGCATACCCTGGGTTATTGGAGTAATTTCATTATCAATCCTCACTTTTGTGTAACCTTGTTTACGGACCTGCTCGAACAATTCTTTATAATGGCCTTTGCGTCCCTTGACGATTGGAGCAAGAACCATCACACTATGGCCGGTCATCTCCAGCTGAATATTCTCAAGAATTTCATCTTCCGAATATTTCACCATCTTTTTTCCGCTGATATATGAATAAGCATCAGCAGCCCGAGCGAAAAGCAAACGCATCAGGTCATATACCTCAGTAACAGTACCAAGTGTTGACCTGGGATTCCATCCGGTTGTTTTTTGTTCAATTGAAATTACTGGAGAAAGTCCATCAATTTTCTCAACTGCGGGTCTCTCCAGGCCTCCGATCATCATCCGGGTATAATTGTCAAAGGTCTCAATATATCGCCTTTGGCCCTCGGCAAATATGGTATCAAAGGCAAGGCTTGATTTACCGCTCCCGCTTATGCCGGTTACGACAACAAGCTTATCTCGCGGGATAGATACGTCTATGTGCTTTAAATTATGTTCATAAGCACCAATGACATCAATGAACCCGGATGATGAAGTTTCAGAATCGGAATTATGGTTGTTTGATGAATGAGGCATTCAGCAATCCTCCTGATTTTATAATTATAAACTTGATTCTAGGTAGGTAATAATTCGATCTGCTAATTCAATACCTATTTTAGCCTGGGCTTCCTGGGTTGAGCCACCGATATGTGGGGTAACGGACACCATCGGATGTTCAAGTAGTTCTTTACGCGGATTGGGTTCATTTTCAAACACATCCAGCCCTGCCCCGTAAATTTTACCACCCAATAGACCCTCTAATAAAGCATCTTCATCTATGGCGCCTCCTCTTGCGCTGTTGATTAAAATTACACCTTCCTTCATACGTGAGATTTCTTCAGCACCGATTATAGGCTTCCCATCAGAAAAAGGCAGATGAAGTGTAATAAAATCGCTATTGCGAATCAAATAATCCTTATCAATGGTTTTAATTTTTAAAGCAAGTGTAAGATTATCATTACCAAATATATTAAAGTTTAAAGTCGTTTCTTCTACAAAGGGATCATAAGGCAAAATCCTCATATTGGCCCCCATGGCAAGCTTAGCCACTTCCTGACCAATCCTACCAAAACCTATAATCCCTAAAGTCTTGCCCGCCAGTTCACTTCCCTTTGAATAGGCTGATTTTAACTTCTTGAAGTCATTCTTGCCATTCAAAAGCTCTAATTTAGAATGATGAATATGTCTTGAAAGAGCGTAAATATGAGCCATCGCCAATTCAGCAACAGATCGGGTGGATGCACCAGGCGTATTGATGACTGCAATACCTTTATTACGTGCATAATCCACATCAATGTTATCCATACCAACACCTCCCCTTGCTATCACTTTGAGGTTTGGGCACACATCTATCAAGTCTTTTCGAATCTGAGTAGCACTTCTTACGATAACCACATCATATTGCGGCAACACCTTAGGCAAATCTTCCTGAGCTACTCTGTTAGTGTCCACAATATATTCAGCCTCTTCTAAAAGCATCTTCCCATCAGCCTCAATACCGTCATTAACAAGAATCTTGATCATTTTTAAATTTTTGCCTGCAAAGTTACGTATTTCTTTGATTACTTACCTGACTTCTTTGCTTTTATCCATTTATCCTTACGAACTGCATCTTTCCATATATCTATAAAGGGCAAAATGCTGCAAATAACTATCTGCCATTCCACAAGTTAAATATTTCCGATTTTATCAATTATTATTCAGCCCATCCTCTTCACTTGTTAATAATAATATCTGGAAGAATGAAAAAAACAAACCCACATCATAAGTATTAACTTATTACATAAGATTGCTAATAGCTGAGTAATTATTTCATAACAGATTAATATTATGTATATTAAATATATAAATAATTGTATATTTAAATTAAAGTATAATTAAAAAATTTCTTCTTGCCGGATATAGCAGATTACATATTGAAAAAAAATATCAGAATATAATAAATAAAGTCTTTTTTAATCCAAAAACAAATTATACCTTTGCACTCTGAAAAAATCAGAGGCTTCGTAGCTCAATTGGATAGAGCATCTGACTACGGATCAGAAGGTTGCAGGTTCGAATCCTGCCGAGGTCACGAATCATTAAAAGAACGAATAAACATATAAAGTCATGTCAAAAGTTTGCCAACTTACAGGAAAAAGACCTATAACTGGAAACAATGTGTCGCACTCCAATAGAAAGACAAAGCGTCGTTTTCTTCCGAATCTTCAGAAAAAGAAGTTTTATATTCCTGAAGATGATGTATGGATTACACTGAAAGTTTCTACCAGTGCAATTCGCTCAATTAACAAATTAGGCATTTCCGCATATTTGAAAAAATTAGGAAATACAGGTGACACTATAAATATCTATTATTGATTCATTTCATAATTTAAATGAACTATGGCAAAGAAAAGCAAAGGTAACCGAATACAGATAATTCTGGAATGCACTGAACATAAAGCTACAGGTCTTCCGGGCACATCTCGTTATATCACTCAAAAAAACAGGAAAAATACTCCTGACAGGATGGAATTGAAAAAATATAATCCTATCCTTAAGAAAATGACTATTCACAAAGAAATTAAATAATCATGGCTAAGAAGGTATCTAAAAACGCTAAATTATCTCAACGTGCGGCCAACGTAGGATCCGGTCGTGACTTTGTTAAGGTGATTAAATCTGTGAAAGACCCTGTTACAGGTATTTATTCATATAAAGAAGCTATGGTCCACAAAGATAAGGCTAAAGACTTCTTTAATTAATCGCTTTTTTTGATGATTTAAACAGGCTTTTTCCACTGTATGGAGGAAGCCTGTTTTTATTTTTGATATATTGGCAACTACTTCTAACTCATTATGTTTATCTTCGTAACCCAACTCAATGTTTTATCAGAATATTCTTATATGAGTTTTTTTAGCAAGTTTTTCTCAAAAGAAAAGGAAAAAGACCTGGATGACAGTTTGACCAAAACCAAAGAATCGTTTTTTACTAAAATCACAAAGGCTGTAGCAGGTAAATCCACTGTAGATGAAGATGTACTGGATGAACTGGAAAGTGTCCTGATTAGTTCGGATGTAGGAATTGATACTACTGTCAAGATTATCGAACGTCTGGAAGAAAAGGTAGCCAGAGACAAATACCTCAATAGTGAAGAATTGCACGAAATCCTCAAAGAGATTATTATGCAACTCCTTACAGATAATAATACAGTCGAACTGGAGGATTTTGATCTTCCGCCTGTCAGACCATATGTTATCTTTGTTGTAGGCGTCAATGGTGTCGGAAAGACCACAACTATCGGAAAGCTTGCTTATCAGTTTAAGAAGAAAGGTTATAAAGTTGTCTTAGGCGCCGGCGATACTTTCCGTGCAGCTGCAGTTGACCAATTGAAAATCTGGGCAGACAGAGTCGGTTGTGATTTTTACTCCAAAGGTATGAATGCAGACCCGGCGGCTGTTGCGTACGAATCAGTCGATTACGCTATAAGAAACCATTGTGATGTATGTATTATAGATACTGCCGGAAGACTTCATACAAAAATCAACTTAATGACTGAATTGTCAAAAATTAAAAAGTCTGCAGGAAAGCGCCTTGAAGGAGCACCACATGATGTTCTGCTTGTTTTGGATGCTTCTACAGGGCAAAACGCTATAGAGCAGGCTACTCACTTTACCCAGAGCAGTGATGTAACAGCCCTTGCCTTGACCAAACTCGACGGCACTGCTAAAGGTGGCGTCGCAATCGGCATTTCAGACCAATTTAAAATTCCAATCCGATATTTAGGCGTCGGCGAAAAAATAGATCAGCTTCAGGTGTTTAATAAGAAAGCCTTTGTGGACTCATTATTTAAAAAATAATCCGCTCATAAATAAATCAATTATATTGTCCTGAGAGTATGAGATATATTTTGTTGCTTCTTTCAATTTTATTTTTTTACACTAATTCTTTTACTCAAAATAAAACTCAGAATATTGTCCTTATCACTCTGGATGGAATGCGATGGCAGGAGGTATTCGGAGGGGCAGTGGATTCTTTGATTAACAACAAAGCTTATACAGAGAATCCGAAAGAACTATTTGCTGAATTTTATAATGAAGATATAGATAAAAGAAGGCGGAATCTTATGCCGTTTTTCTGGAATGTAATTGCAAAAGATGGTCAATTATATGGAAACAGATGGAGAGGAAGTGAGGTAGATGTCGCCAATAGCCAATGGTTTTCTTATCCGGGATATAATGAAATACTAACCGGTGCAGCTGATCCTGACATTCGCTCAAATAAAAAAATCTATAATTCAAATGTAACTGTGCTTGAATGGTTAGCCAAACAACCAGGATTTGAAAATAAAGTAGCAGCCTTTGGTTCATGGGATGTGATCCCGTACATCATCAATGATAAAAGATGTGGATTTCCTGTTAACGCCGGCTTCGATACCGTCAGCACAGGAAACATTTCTGCCAGAGAGCACTTTTTAAATGATTTGATGGATGAAATTCCAAGCCCGTTTTCGAGTGTAAGACTAGATGCTTTTACACATCATTACGCTTTGGAATATATGAAAAGGGAGAAACCTCGTATCCTGTATATTGCATACGGAGAGACTGAAGATTTTGCCCATGATGGAAAATATGACTATTATCTAAAGTCTGCAAATAAAACAGATAAATGGATTGAATCTATATGGAATTATATCCAATCAGATAATTTCTATCGCAATAAAACAACTTTATTCATAACTACTGATCATGGACGTGGTATATCGCCTATGTCAGCCTGGACAGATCATGGAAGTGATGTCCCGCATGCATCAGAAATTTGGTGTGCTGTAATAGGCCCCGACACAAAAGCATTAGGAGAAGTGGTTAATAGTGAACCCATTTTTGCCAAACAATTCGCCCCTACCCTTGCCGGGATATTAGGTTTTCAATATAAAGCTCCGTCGTCAGATGCAGGCATTCCTGTAAAGAAAATGCTTCATGAATAGCATTATATATATTTAACTGATAACGTGGTCGATACAATAAATATTCACCTTTGATTCTCACAAATCAAAAGAAATAATTGATATTAAATTGACAATAATTGATTTAAATTAATTATATTTAAACTCCAATAAAAATCAAAAATTTACAAAAATTAAAATAAAATAGGTATGAAGCTTTTGGATGGAAAAACAGCCTTAATTACAGGAGGGTCAAGGGGAATCGGAGCATCAATTGTCAGATTATTTGCTGAGCATGGTGCAGAAATAGCTTTCACTTATGCATCCTCGGCTTCCAGTTCAGAAACAATCGTAACCGAATTGTCAGGTATAACAAAAATTAAAGCCTACCAATCTGATGCCGCCTCAATCACTGCAGCCGAAAAACTTGTAAAGGATGTTATGGCCGATTTCGGCAAAATAGACATTCTTGTCAATAATGCCGGCATAACTAAGGACGGATTATTACTGAGAATGTCTGAAGAAATGTGGGATACTGTCATTGATGTGAATTTAAAATCAGTATTCAACCTGACGAAATTTGCCATTAAATCAATGCTGCGGACCGGAGGCTCCATAATAAATATGAGTTCTGTGGTTGGCGTATTTGGCAATTCCGGGCAGGCAAACTATGCGGCTTCCAAAGCCGGTATAATAGGCTTCAGCAAATCGGTCGCCAAAGAATTGGGCAGTAAGAACATCCGGTGCAATGTCATAGCTCCCGGGTTTATTTCAACCGAGATGACACATGTTCTGGATGACAGTACTAAAGACGCTTTCCTTAGCAACATACCTTTAAAAAGACTCGGAGAATCACGTGAAATAGCCAACACTACCCTCTTCCTTGCTTCTGACTTATCTTCTTATATTACAGGTCAGGTATTGAATGTCTGCGGAGGAATGGCGATTTAATTTAAAAAGAGTTTTAAGTATGACTTTTAAAGAATTGGAAGGATTTGATCCGGACAGTAAGGTATGGATTTTTACACCCAATCGAAAATTTACTGAGGAGGAAATAATTCTGCTCAATAAAAAATTGGCCGATTTTGGTCAAAAATGGGTAAGCCACAGTGACCAATTACGTACAGCCTGTTTTGTAGCTGAGGGCACCTTCATCATTCTCGCTGTAGATAATAAGGTTCTGATGGCAAGTGGCTGTTCAATTGATAGTGCAATGCGTTTTATTCAACAACTTCAAAAGGATTTTGGAATAGAATTATTGGACAGAAACAATTTTGTCTTTATAAATGGTGGTGAAAACGAAATCGTCCATAAATCAGGGTTACGACAGAAAGCAGAAAATGGAATAATTGACGAGGATACATTATTTTTTGATCCTTTGATACAAACATACAGCCAACTCGAGGCAGAATTTTCAAAACCGATGAAGAGCTTTTGGATGAAAAATATGTTATAATGCCATATCCTACAGCGAACCGGCACTTTTTCCGGCAATATAACCTGTCGTCCAGGCATTTTGAAAATTGAATCCACCCGTTATTCCGTCTATGTCCAGCAATTCTCCGACTATATAAATACCCGGGAGCTTCTTGCACTCCATTGTCTGATGGTTTATTTCACTCAAATCTATACCTCCACAGGTAACAAATTCTTCTTTAAAAGTCTTCTTTCCGCTTATTTTGTGAGGCTGCCTAATGACTGTATTTATCAATGATTCAATTGCCTTATTGGACAATTCAGCCCATCTACTTTCAAGATTAATGCCGGAGTTTGTAATGAGATATTTCCATAATCTGCCTGGCATGGCAATACCAGAATAATTTCCTATTGTTGCCTGACTTTTACTATCCCGAAGTCCAATCCACAATGCTCTCAGTTCGCTTTCTGAAATATTGGCAACCCAGTTAATAAAAATAATAAATTCATACTTTCGCTCCGCCAGCCACCTTGCACCCCATGCAGAAAGTTTCAATACAGCGGGACCACTGAAACCCCAGTGAGTAATCAATAAGGGACCACACCAATCGAGCTTGCTACCTTCGATTCGGATTCGAGCTTGCGGAACAGAAATTCCCTGAAGTTCGGTTATTGGATTGGCCGGGCTATTGAATGTAAAAAGGGATGGTACCGGTTCATTGACTTTCAAACCCATTCCCCTGAACAAGTCATAGGCAACCGATTTATGAAAGCCACCCATTGCCAAAATGATCCGATCATAATGCTCTGTTGTATCGTCATTAAAAGTGACCTCCCATGAGCCCGATTTGAACTCACAACATATAAAATTGTATTTATGTCTGATTTGAATACGGTATTTTGCTGCCTGATCGCGTAAACACCTGATAATGGATTCAGATTTGTCAGAAACGGGAAAGACCCGGCCATCACTTTCAACTTTGAGCTTCACCCCTTTTTGTTCAAACCATTTAATAGTATCTTCAGGGCCAAATTCATGGAGAATTTTTTTTATAAACCGACTTCCTCTGGGATAATTACCTGAAAATTCAACAAAATCCAGGGGTTGATGAGTTACATTACAGCGTCCGCCACCTGAAATCAAGACCTTAGATAGTGTTTGGTTGGATTTTTCGGCAATGACGACGTGATGATCCGGTGATTGTTGAGCAGCAGTTATCGCCGCCATAAAGCCTGCAGCTCCTCCTCCTGCTACCAATATCTTCATCCTGGTCAATAAGCTCTTTCCGAACTTTTTTCCATATAGTTAATAAAAGCCTTATTGACTACCTTATTGCCTCCCGGAGTCGGATAATTTCCGGTAAAATACCAATCGCCTATTTTGTCAGAGCAGGCGGCATGAAGACCTTCGATTGACTGAAAAAGAATTTCAAAATCATAAGGCAGATTGACCGGTCTTACGATGTCAGCAATTTTCCGGCTAATCTCATCAGGCGAATATGCATTATAAAGCTCTTTTACATAGTTGACCACTTTTTCCTTCGGATAATTTTCCTGTGCTTTGCACTTCTGATAAATTTCTTCAATAAAATCATCCCTGCCATCATCCTCCAACAAACTAATCATAGCCCTGAAAGCAACAAAGGACTTCATGACACTCATATCAATCCCATAACAATCCGGATATCTTATCTGTGGAGCGGATGACACAATAATTATCTTTTTTGGGAACAATTTAGTGAGAATATTGATGACTGATTGTTTCAATGTCGTACCTCTTACGATAGAATCATCCATTAATACCAATGTATCAACTTCGTTATTAACGATACCGTAGGTCACATCATACACATGAGACATCAACTCTCCTCTACTGGCATCATCTGCAATAAAGGTTCTAATCTTGGCATCTTTCACTACGAGTTTTTCAGTTCGCACCCTCATACTCAGAATTTCCTGCAACTTTTGTGCATTCAGATCTTTTCCAAGTTGCAAAATTCTTTGTTCCTTGACCCTATTCAGTTCTTTCTCAAGACCTTCCACAAGTCCATAGAAAGCTGTTTCAGCAGTGTTAGGGATATATGCAAAAACCGTATTTTGGAAATCAAAATTCACCCTTTCCAATATAGGCAAAGCCAATTGCTGTCCTAATTTTTTTCGTTCAAGGTATATTGTACGGTCATTGCCTCTTGAAAAGTAAATATTTTCAAAGGAGCAGTATCTTGGCGGAGCTGGTTCGGAAAAGGGTTTAATATCCACCTCACCATTCATTCTAATTACAAGGGAATGTCCCGGCGGGACCTCATGAACATCTTTAAACCTCACTCCAAATGCAGTCTGAATGGCAGGTCTCTCACTTGCAACTGCTACTACTTCTTCGTCCATGTAATAATATGCCGGCCTGATGCCATTAGGGTCTCTGACGACAAAACTTTCGCCGGTACCCAACATTCCCATAATGGCATAACCTCCATCAACTTTTCTGAATGATTTTTGTAATATCTTGTTTACATCTATGGAATCCTTGATTTGTTCACTTATTTCCTGATTGGTATATCCTATTTTTTTGAAATGGTCAAATAGTTTCTGAACTTCATCATCCAGGAAGTGACCTATTTTCTCCATCATGGTGACAGTATCTGACCTCTCTTTAGGAAATTGACCCAATTCTATAAGTTCTCTGAATAATTCATCCGTATTCGTCATATTAAAGTTTCCTGCCATCACCAGATTACGGGTCATCCAGTTATTCTGCCGTAAAAAAGGATGACATGTTTCAATAGAATTGAGTCCATGGGTTCCATATCTTAAATGGCCCATCAGCACTTCACCTGTATATGGTTTATTGGCCTTTAACCATTCAGTGTCCTGCATTAATTCGTCAGGGAGATTCTGAAAGTGTTTATAGACACTATGAAGCAAGTCATTCAGATAGTTGGCCGTATTACTTCTTTTACGCGAAATAAATCTCTTCCCGGGTTCAGGGTTGAGCTTTACAGTGGCTATTCCGGCTCCATCTTGTCCTCTGTTTCTTTGTTTTTGGAGAAGGAGGCTTAACTTGTTAATACCGTAAAGGGGTGTTCCATACTTTTGCTGGAAGAAACTGAGTGGTTTACGAAGTCTAACGAGTGCGATACCGCATTCATGTTTGATTTGGTCGCTCATGTAAGAAGGTTCCTCTTTAAATTATGCCACAAAGGTACGGTTATAAAATCAAATTCAAAATAAGGAAATTCTTAAATTAAATTTTTAAGCTTGAATTTATTGGTTAACAATAATCATTTAAAATTCACGATGTTGTTTAGTTCGTATAACCGATATGAATATAGGTCTCAAATAGGATAAATTTAAAAAGGCCATCCAGCGTGATAAACAATTGTCCGTTTGACGAGCTAATGCTTGTTTGTCAGGCCAAAAAGCGAAGTCAAAGGACGCAAACAACAAACAACTAAGCTGTCATACGTCAGTGCCATCAATAAGCAGCAACATTTATCTTACCCTCGTAACTAAACGGCATTGATTTATTTTCCGTTATTGTTTCAGGAGCAAACAATTGATAATCTATCACTTTCACCCTGCTTATTTAGTCAAACGTCATGTCAATGACCTCCGATTTTTACCAGTTTATATGTTTTCTTCTGCCTATCATCCATCACTTTTATAAAATAAATTCCCGGAAGTAAACCATTCATTTTAATCGTATTTTTTCCCTTGTTAAGGTTTTGCCGGATCATTGTCTGACCTGATGTATTCAGGATCATAATCTCTTTATAACCATTCATTTCACCGGTTTCAACAATCAAAAAATCATCCGGAAGTGGATTAGGATAAAACTTTATCTCTTGAGATAACATATTTTTTGTAAAATCAACAAATTCTACCTTGCTAAAACTAAAATTTCCATTTAGATCTACCTGCTTCAATCGATAATAAAATACTGCCTGACCTTCCTTCAATATATCAGGCTGATCAACAAAGGAATAACTGGAAAAACCCTGATCTTGTCCGGACCCTGGAATAAAGTCCACTACTTCCCAGTTGCGGGCATCCCGGCTTCTTTGTATTTCAAAACCCTTATTGTTTAATTCGTCAGCTGTCTGCCATCTGAGTCGGACTGTACTTCCTTCAATAGCCGCATTAAAATTAATCAGTTTGACAGGAAGAAATGGTCCGAGGTGTAACACTATACTGGTGGAAAGATACTCAATAGTCCAATTTGCCGGCAGTCCAACAATTGATGCAAAGGTACCTGAAATAGCAGATGCCTGTATAATAGTAACTTGATCTCCATTCATCGCTCCAAGAAAATTATTGGTAATATGTAAAGTTCCTCCTATCGTTACATTACCATTAATTTGAACCTGATCAAAGTCAATACCTGCTCCAGTCTTACCATTGACTTCCATATCCATAATTCCTTGATTAAGCAAGATGTTCCCATTGAAAGTTAGCAATCCTGGAGAATATCCGGGTACAATTGTACCACCATTATCTTCAAAATAATTTGATTGAATATTTCCTGTTCCCTTTAGGATACCTGAACCATTATTATCAAATGAACCGCTAACGCCCGTAATAAGGTTGGTAACGGCCATTAACTGACCAATGATTACTGTTGCTTTATTTAAAAATGTACCGGCTTCACTATAAAAACCAGCATTTGAAACATTATCTATTTTGATTGCCCCGCTTTCATTGTTAAATATATTTCTGTTTCTAATACCATAATTTCCGACTGATGCAATCGAGCCAATGGTGATCGCTGCATAATTGGTGAAAGTCCGATTATCTATATAGATGGCTGAATTGATAGAACGATCAATAGTCAGAGAACCGGCATTATTATTAAATTTTCCAATGTTTACAATTCCGTATTCTCCTACCGTATTATTACTTCCGATATTGATGTCTGCATTATTACTAAATAAGCCGGTGGCATCATAATTATAAATTCCGGCTGAAGTTGTCCGATCTATTGCTATTAATCCGGAGGTCAGATTATTAAAGGCTCCATTATTGTATATACCATAAGAACCGACATTAGTATTACCACCTATTTGTATCGTACCACTATTGTTAAATGTCGTTAGATAATTCCAAATACCATAGGTTGAGGTATGATCAATTTCGATGGTTCCCGTATTGGTAAAGTTATTGGCATTCCAAATACCATACTGGCCTCCATTGGAAGATGCTCCTATTTGAATGGTACCATCGTTGGTTGCATTTCCTCCACCAGAGTTATAAATTCCGGCATCTGTAATATTGTCAATTTTAATGGAACCTGAAGTATGGTTGGTCCAGGTAGAATTGGTAATAATGCCATTCTGCCCGGTAGTAGTAACACTTCCAATAAAAACAGAACTGTAATTATGAAATGTGCCTTGATTGTCTAACGCAACATACGTGCTCCTGTCGATTTTCAACTGTGCGCCCGCAAGGTTGTTGAAAGTTCCAGCATTTAAAATTCCCTTTGTTCCAATATTCTGGCCGGAACCCAAATTGATAGTACCTTCATTTGTAATGTTTGCACCGGGAGCATTATTACA
Organism: Saprospiraceae bacterium; assembly: GCA_024103005.1. Classification (GTDB taxonomy): domain Bacteria; phylum Bacteroidota; class Bacteroidia; order Chitinophagales; family Saprospiraceae; genus Parvibacillus. The sequence goes on along the minus strand of JAGFJA010000006.1, from coordinate 43,372 downwards.
TGCCATATCTGTTGATCTGTTGATATCGATCATACCGGTAGTTGTGTTGTTCAGGGTACCAACATTATTTATACCCTTCTGTCCAGGGCTAAAATTAGATCCAATAGAAATCGTACCTGAATTTAAAATCTGATTTTGATTATCCAGGCCATTTATGGTGCTTCGATCAACAAATATTGTCGCACCGCTATTATTTTGAATGTTTCCCGTATTAACAATCCCATTATTTCCTACATTTAAGCTATTCCCCACTAAAATGCTACCATTATTGACGATATCACCATTGTTCAATATTCCTTGTGTCACCGATCCGTTAACTTTAGTAGAACCTGATGCAGTTAAAGTGAGTTTACCACCATTATCAATACTTATTGATTTGATAGCTACTACTGAACTTATTGTAGGATCATTTGTAGCTACATCCGGTATTACTACTTCAGAAGTAGAAATAGGTACACCATCTGACCAGTTACCAGGATCAGTCCAATCAGAACTGACAACTCCAGTCCAGTTGGTTACACCAGCTGTAATATAAGTTAGGTTAACTGCCATAGCGGAATAATCCAGGGTCCATCCTGAGGGTAGTCCTGTTACAGTAGTGAAGGTGCCCGTTATCTTGTTTCCTGAGATAATGGTAATAATATCGCCCGGGCTTCCTGAATAAGGCATCGTAAGTGCCAGTGTACCTCCTATATTTAATGTATCAGAGTTCAATTTATCAAAGTCTATACCAGGCGTATTGTTTCCATTCACTGCAATCTCTATGGTATTATTTGTCAAGGTACCAGGTTTAACGAATGTCATGATACCAATTGGAGTCCCGGGAGAAATAGTTCCGCCCTTGCTAACAAAAACCGGTGACAAAATTTTGCCGTTCCCCATAAGCATACCGGATATATTATTTACAAAGTATCCTTTTGTGCCTCCTATCATATTTGACCCTGAAGCTATTTGGCTTATTTTTACTGTACCATAATTAGCCAGCAAGGTATCTGCTGTCGTTTTACCATTTATTGAAACACCTGATTGATTGGACCTATATATCATTATCTGCCCTAAAGCTGAATTCACAAAACTGGAAAACAGATAAAGCCCAGTTTTACCGATGCTGTCAGTAGTACCTAAGGATATTATTCCATTATTAGTAAAAGTGTTGTAGGTATGAAATATCGCATTTCCTCCGGTCTTATTTATAACTATCTGACCTGTAGTATCATTTGTAAACAAAAATTTGTTTCGGATACCATATGAGCCGACATAGGCTCTACTTCCTATGGTAATATCACCTTTATTGACAAATGTGGCTAGACTGTCATTCAAAATGGCTCCATCAATTGTACGGTCAACTTTTATCTCTCCGGCGAGGTTTTTAAAAACTGAAGAATTCCAAACTCCGCCGCTCCCGGGATTAGACACACCCCCGATATCAAGGACACCAAAGTTGGTAAATGTGCCACTAAAATTGACCAAGCCATAGGATGTGCTGCGATCTATCATGATTTGAGCTCCGGTATTATTATTAAAAGTTGCCTGATTTAAAATCCCTACAAAGCCCGGGCTGATAGTCTGACCTATTTTTATTATTCCATCATTATTTACAATGCCTGAATTGATGATTCCCTGGACATTGGAACCCTGCAACTCAAGGACGCCCGAAGCGTCTATTGTCAAAGTGCCTCCGGCTTTAATATTTATGGATTTTGCTGTGCCATTTCCGGTCAATATCGGATAATAAGTACTTGTGTCATTGATAAATACATCCGTAATGGAGGTGGGCACTCCATCAGACCAGTTATCGGCATCTGACCAAACAGTGCTACTATCTCCTATCCATGCAGATTCGGTAGCCGAACCATACCGAAGGATGGCACCATTTGGCTTGTATATAATATGCCAATCCGGTAATAAACCATTAACTACATCAAAAGTATCTTTGGCACCATTTGAATGAACAATTATAACCTCATCGCCTATATCAGGGTTTGAAAAACTAATGGTGAGGTCAAGTGTTCCTCCAAACTTGACTGTATCTGAAATAATAATCTGGTCATAATCAATCCCAGCAGTACCTTTTCCATTGACAGTAAGTTTAAGATCACAATTATCCAGATTATGAGCACCCAGAAAACTAAGTGTGCTTATCGGAAATCCGGGATCGATGGTACCACCGTTCAAATTAAAAGTATCGACGGCAACTGTCCCTCGAGATTTTAATTCCGCAGTTACTGAATGATTAAAAGTACCATTACCTCCTATCGGAAATGAAATCATTGAAAATTGTCCTATTGTCAATAAAGCATTCGAATTGAAAACGCCACTTGTATCAACAAATACTCCATAACTTGAAGATTTATCTATAGCTATAGAACCCGCATCATGATTGAAAACAGCAAAATTTTTAATACCAAAAAAACCTATATTTTGATTTTGCCCTATCTGAATAATCCCATTATTGGTAAATGTTCCTTTCATATTAAAAATTGCACCTACCGAGGTACGATTTATTTTCAAGGTCGCGCCTGATTTGTTATCAAACACACTCCTATTGACAATTCCCTGAGTTCCAATATTCAGAGAATCTCCCAGATTGATGATTCCAAAATTATCGACCTTACCCTTATTTACAATGGCATGCATGGCAGATCCATTAACTCTTAAAACTCCGGTAGATAATACGGTCAAGGTGGCATTGCTATCAATCCATATTGATTTAACCGAATTGGAAGTTGCGCTGACAACAGGGCTATTGGTCACGACCGGTATAAATACGGTATCAGCTGCATCCGGTACGCCTGCAGTCCAGTTGGCTGCATTATTCCAGGCGTTGCTGACAGAACCTGTCCATATTGTCTGACCATTTAAATTGCATATACCAAAACATAGTATAAAGAAGTAAACGATAAAATGCATTCTATACGGAAGATTCAGATTAATTGGACATATGAATCCTTGCCTATGGATTATATCTATTTCCTTTAATCTATTTTCCCTAAAATTATTTGGCATTATACCATGATATCTTGAAATAAAATGCATAACTAGTTCTTTTAATAAACTGATTAGGTAAATAAAGATAATTCATAAAAGGAGAATGAAAAATTTTCTTTCCATTTCATTTTCAAAACCTTCGATTCTAACATATACGGACAATAATCTATGCTCCTTAAGACCTAAGGTCAGAATTCATTATATCATCCTATATCAAGTACCATTAGAAAAAAGCTAAATTGCAACTGCCCCCAATGACTCGTATAAGTCAGCAGAATTTTTTAATTTCAGCCAAACCATATTCCTTTATTCAGGAGGATGTTAATAAATATAGTTGCCCAAGTCAGATAAAGTAAGTTGTCCTGTTTCAATTTAAATTAAAACAGTACAACATTATATTATTTCCTATGATCGGACATTACTTTTTGGTAAGTAATCTTGTAATTGGCTTGTGTTTTCTTTATCATCTCCTGACGGAATGCTTCATCAGTAAATAATCTGTATAATCCCGGATGTTTTTTTACATCCAAGCCTAAAGCGTCGTATTGATATTTCAAGTATGACATTGCATCTTTCATCACCTGATCATCCAATTCCGGAGGCATATTAGCAAAGGCCATTTGCTCCCTGGTCAAATTATTAGGTTGAGCATCATTTCCTTTTAATTCAACAGTTGGAGTTTCCGGTTGAGCGATACTTTTTCCGGCTTCAAGAGCAGCAATCCGTTTTTCCAATGAATTGAATTTATTTTCCATTATGGTGATACGTTTTTCCTGAGCCTCAGCAAGCCTTGCCATATCATTGGAATTAAGGCCAATAGCCATATTGATTAAGTTCATCCCATCCATTACATAAGAATTTGACCAGGCAACACCTACTATTTCCTTGTACTGCTCAGGTTTTATATCATCCGGAGAAACAGCCACACCTATACCGTCATTCAATCCGGAGGGCAGGATAAAATCACCAATTACGACCAACCCTCTGACTCTTACAGGAATCTGACCCATGAAAGCTACCTTCTCATATAGACTTTCAGTGCCAGCCTCAGGAACATTTCCAAGTATAGCCGGTTTGGTTGAAATAACCATTAGGTGTTGGGCACCTTTAGTATATTTGGAAATTTTGCCACCATAAACGCCTACAATTTCTCCAGGTAATATCCTTTCCGCCGGGTTAGATCTTTCCAACCATTCTGCATAATCTGCCGAGCCGGAAGAATATGTAACACCTAAATTAGAAAATGCAAAAGCGTTGAATGCAGCAAGGTTTGCAGTAGCCAAAACCAAATCAGCTGCTGCCATCGCAAGACATGCTCCACAAGGGCCGGTAGAAACGCCTAGACCACCAACAATAATTGGAATTGCTGCCAAACCAACATTAACACCTGCGGTTACTTCCGTAGCTATCAATATCGCCAAATTAAAAGCATATTCAGGATCAGCTGCGACCTCAGCTGCTGTCTGCCCCTCTATGGCTCCTACAGCCCCACCTGTATTATTATAGAATGTCACAAAATTGTTGTCGTTATTCACTGTATTGTCTGTTAATTTAATTGCAATACCTTGTGCACTTCCTTCTACCCTGAGCGGATAATTATCATAATTACCGTCGCCTTTTGTCAACTCAGCATGAATAGTCACCTGACCATTCGTGTTTAATTTACCCAAAGTAGTCAGTCCTGTAACATTAAGCGTATTATTCAGAACAGTAGCACCTTGAACCGTCAAAGCAGAATCCAAATTTGCAGCACCTTCCACTTTTATTCCTTCTTTAAAGGTCGCCAGTTTATGAACAGTAAAATAATTGTAAAAATTTGCAGGGCCATCAACATCTAAAGTGGATTCCACTTTCAAGGGTCCCTTACTATGAAACTCTCCACCTACATACAAATTTTTTCCAATTCCAACACCGCCTGCAACGACCAAGGCTCCTGTACCTGTACTGTCTGACTGGAGGGCAGAATTATTCAACAATACATGCTCTTTGAATAGCGCATCTTTATCAACTTCCAATGTACCAGTAAAGAAAGAAGGAGCGCCATTATTGACTGAAAGACTATCATTCAGATTGGTACTCTTATCCACCCTTAATCGATCCTTCAGCCAGGTATATCCATCTACCGTAAGGCTTCCACTTAAATAAGAAGGAGCGCCATTATTGACTGAAAGACTATCATTCAGATTGGTACTCTTATCCACTCTTAATCGATCCTTCAGCCAGGTATATCCATCTACCGTAAGGCTTCCACTTAAATAAGAAGGGGCGCCATTATTGACTGAAAGACTATCATTCAGATTAGTACTCTTATCCACTCTTAATCGATCTTTTAGCCAGGTATATCCATCTACCGTAAGACTTCCACTTAAATAAGTAGGGGCACCATTATTGACTGAAAGACTATCATTCAGATTGGTACTCTTATCCACTCTTAGTGTCCCTTTTAACCAAGTATTTTCATCAACTGTCAAATCACCTGTCAGCACTGTTGGCTGATGATTTGCAACAGTAAATTTTCCATTCACGACCGTATATAAATAATTGTTTTTTAACGCAGTGGAATTCAACTCAACGTTGCCATAAACAAAAAAGTCCCGTTTGATTTCAGCATTCTTATCTACACTCAGGTTATTTATAATTTCAACATCACCACCACAGAGCACCTTCATTCTTTCCAGGCTATTGGAGACAATGACCAGGTCTGAACAATCCATAGTACCTAAAACCGCTTTGATTTCTGTATTATTTGAAAGATCATTACCCTTGAGCTTCCAAAAATCTTCCCTTTCTCGGATGTCCAGACCGGCATCATCCAACTGACCGGCAGTAACAGCATAATAAGCATAAGGTACTGCCTGGAGCTTGCTATTGCTGACAGTCACGAATTCATTTGTATCTGCATCCTTGATAGAAATCTTAATGAAGATGTCTTCTTTTGACCATGGAACTGCATCAAATTTGCCTTTCTCTGGCTTACCTTCTCCAATTACCAAAGAAAAGAGTCCCAATTGATTGGTTACCAAATCATGAATTTCGTCATAGTAAACCACCTCTTTTCCAGATAACAAACTATTAAGTTCAATCTTCAATTCTATTTTCTTGTTAGCAATTACCTGACCTTTTTGATCTCGTGCAACTGCCTGATAATTCATACCCTTCAGTGAGGAATTTTGTGCCATCGATGCCACAGAATACAGCATACAGATGATTAGTAAATAAATATATTTCATAAACTTAAATTGTATAGATTTTAAAATGTCAGTTTAATTTGTTTTAACCACTCCGATTGATTCAACAACCTCACCTTTTTCGTTAAAAAATAAAATATAATATGTCCCTATCGGCTCATTGTGCAAATCCACTTCATAATAGTCATCCTTAAGGGTAGAATTTACTTTTATGATTTTGCCCGCAATGTTCACAATAGACCAATTATTTTCATTATAATAACCACCCGTTTTGATTTTAATAAAGTCTCGCGTTGGATTAGGCCAAACTGTTGCATATTCCGAAACAAGTTGATTCTGAATAATTACAGGTGATAGAGTGAGAAAGGGTTGAAGAAAGCCCTGAGTTAATATGCCATCTGAAAAACCAACGGTCGTGTTAACTATCTGACCAACAGACCAATCAAGATTAATTGACTTATTTATTGATGTACATCCACCCGAACTAATCAGGTTATGATTTAAATTCTGAGCATTTATATTTAAAAAAAGACACAATCCAAAAAATAATATTATTCCCTTTTTCATACTTATTATATTATATTATCTAGATTATTTCTGTAAAATTACATTAAATAATACAATCCATTGAAATATCAAATTTTTTTTTTTGCTAATAATGTATTAAATATTTTAAATTAAAACAGGACAAATTTATCTTTTTATAATTTTAAGCTTAATTTTTGATATTTTACTAAAACAAAAACTACCCGAATTATTGAAAACAACTTCAACAACCCGCTAATCCCTTTTAGATATGAGTTATTAAACTGAAGTTAATTTGTCATACATACTTTTAAGATCTTCATTGGTTTATAACTCCCCAACCAACAAATAGGTCAACTCAGTGACAATCAACAGATGGTCATTAAATTATTCTGGTTAACTTGGAGGCATTCGAACGAGGATAAGCCATGACACTATTTCAAGGCTAAGAAAATACATGCTCAAACAGGGCGATTAAATAAAAAATATACGCAAAAAAAATTAAGTCAGGCAAAATTTTCAGTTAGTGATCACTGAACTTTACCCATCAAATAATCTTCGTAAGCAAATAAATCCAACAAACCGTGTCCACATAAGTTAAACAGGATAGTTTTTGCAACACCTTCCTCCCTTGCTTTGTTTACCTCCTGTATTACGGATGCTATAGCGTGCGTACTTTCTGGAGCAGGAACTAAACCTTCTGTCTTAGCAAACAGAATCCCTGCCTTTAAACACTCCTTTTGATCATGCGACAGTGAATCTATATAACCCTCCATGACCAGTTGAGAAATAATCGGACCTGCACCATGGTACCTCAAGCCAACCAGATGATTAGGCACCGGCATAAAATCATGGCCAAGAGTGTACATAGCAAACAATGGTGTCTTTTTACCGACGTCACCATAATCATACCTAAACTCGCCTTCAGAAAGTTTAGGGCAAGTAGCGGGCTCACTTGCAACAAATTTGATCTTCTTTCCATCTTTTATTACTGTCTGTATAAAAGGAAAGGCTATACCTCCGAAATTGGCACCTCCGCCTAATGGCGCAATCACCACATCGGGGAATTCGTCGATTTTTTCAAATTGTTTTATACATTCCTGACCGATAACAGTCTGATGAAGTAGTACAAAGTTCTGAACACTTCCAATTACGTATTGAATATCTTTATTTCCGGAAGCATATTCAATAGACTCTGAAATAGCTGTACCAAGTGAACCGCGGGACTCCGGATTTTCAGCAAGCTGACTTCTTCCTACCTCTGTCAATTCGCTTGGAGACGCCGTCACGTGTGCACCCCAAAGATTCATCAATCGTCGCCTGCTTGGCTTTTGATTATAGGGACCACGAACCATAAACACTTCACATTCCAATCCATACATCTGAGCAGCAAAGGCTACTGCACTCCCCCATTGTCCTGCACCAGTCTCGGTAACAACCTTTTTCATACCATCCTTTGCCGCATAATATATTTGTGGAATTGCTGAGTTAGTCTTATGGCTACCGGCCGGACTACCGCCTTCGTTTTTAAAGTATATCTTACAATCGGTATTCAGCGCTTTTTCAAGTCTTTTTGCCCTTATAAGTGGCGTGGGTCGCCAAAGTTTATAAATTTCTCTTACTTCTTCCGGAATCTCAATCCATTTTTCGGTACTGAATTCCTGATCAATACATCCGGAGGGATAAAGATCAGCATAATATTCTTTTGTAACAGGTTGGTTATTATCGGGCTGTAGTGTGGGTTTTGGCTGATTTTTCATATCAGCCAAAACATTGTACCAATGAGTCGGTATCTCGTCTTCTGAAAGTAAAATTTTTATAGAATCTGATTTAGCCCTTTTTAATATATTACTATCGTTCATCATTTAATATAGATATAAAGCAATGATATAATCATTGCACTCAAAAAATATTTATTTCCTGGGTAAAAATACCTCAGCCATCATACACCGTACACTCCCACCACCATATTTTTCTATAGTGTCGATAGGAATGGGCAAGATCGAATCATATTGTTTGATCTTATTAATCTGATCTTCTCTCAGACTGTCATAAGCCTGTTGAGACATTACCAATATTCTTTGCCCCAGACTACCTTCTACCTGAAGCATATTTCCTGCAAAATTAAGTACCTGGTTAAAAGTAATTTCAATTACTTCTTTGCCTGAGCTTTCAAGACTCAATCTCACTTCTTCTCTTTTATCCTCGTCCTTTATGCTTTCCAGGCATACCACAGCATATCTGTCCGCAATCGCCATCATAACATTCGTATGATATATTTCCTTACCATTCGCATCCGTAGAAAAAAAGGAAACTAATTTATAGCCCATTAATAGACAAAACCTGTCTAATAGGAAAATACTTGTCCGTGGGCTCAGACAGGCATATACAATTTTATTCGGACGATCAAGTATCATACTTCCCGTACCCTCAAGAAACTCACCCTCTTCTTCACTTGCCTCAAAAGAATATCTATGTTTGATATCAAATAATAAGCCAAGTGAAGTAATAATGTCTTCACGACGTTCGATACGCCTGTTGGCTGTTGCCATGGGATAAGTAATCAGTGTCCCATTGCCGTGAAAGCTAATCCAGTTATTGGGAAAAACCGCATCCGGTTTTATAGGATTTGGTGTATCATGCATCACTATTACATTAACACCAACCTCTTTTAGTTTCAATACAAAATTATCAAATTCCCTGAGAGCTTGTATGTTCACCTCTTCGGAATTGCCCATATTATCACTTGTCTGAAACGCATTTGTCACAGCAGTCTGCTCATTAAACTGAAATGCAGCAGGCCTGATCATCATGATATTATTGGTGTATTGCTTTTCCAAAATTTTTATTTTAGGTGACAAATGTATGAAAAAATGTTAAAGGATTACCATTTTCAAAATTTTCATAATCAGACGATCACTATTCTAGGATACATTTATCCTAATTATTCTATTTCTCAGAATAATTTATTTAATTCATTTTCAAATCATAATAAAAAAGAGAGCCCGACACCTTACCGAGCTCTCTACCTTCTTAATTTATTTCAAACTTAGTATCTAAAATTCACAGTAAACCATTTTATCTGATTTTAGGTCGGATAATATTATTTAAGTTTTATCATCTTTCTTGTCACAGATTGCTGGTTGGAAGTGATTTCATAAAAGAGTACTCCACTTCCGTTCAATGTACCATTCTCCACAGTAATAACATTTCTACCCTTACCATAATAACCACTAACATTTCGCAATATACGCCCGTTGAGATCGTAAATTTTGAACATTACCTGATCAGCGTGCGCCAAAGTAAAAGCTATCTGCGTCTGGTCGCTGAATGGATTAGGAATATTCTGCTCCACAATCAAATCAGCATTACGGTCTTTGAAGTTCAAGCTAAAGTCAATTCCATCTCCGTTATCATTATATACTTCAGATATCATTGCAGTTGAATTGAGTTTTATAGCATCTGAAAGTTCAACATCTTTATTGGAAATCAGGAAAATTGTCATTAAAAATTCTGCTTCATCTCCCCTTTCTCCATTAAGGCTCAACCTCAGTAAATTACCATTTTGGTTGATATTTTCAGGGCCAGGATTAAACTTACTGCTTTCTATACCAACAAATGAAACTCCATCGGCGAGAGTAAACGCTGCCTGAATGCCCTGGATATTTAAGTGATCAGGGTTGCTAATTTGAATTGCAGTAACTTCTCCTGCCTTCAATAAGACATTGTCAGCACTTAAATGAGCAAGTTCACGGGCCTCAATATTTCCACCACCTAAGTTTAAAGTAAAATCACCATTAACATCTCCCAGTTTAACACCTACAAAGTTGATATCCTTAGATGCGCCATCAGTATTTGCCATAATGGTTTGTGGATAATTTTCCTTGAGAGGCAATTCTGGATCATTGAAAACATAACTTTTATCTACAAATTTCCAGCTCTTTCCTGAACTAAACTGATCTATCTTACCTAAAATTAACTTTCTGATCATAACCAGGTCTGAAACTGTGATAGACTTATCTTCATTCACATCGGCAGCGATCATCTTATATGGAGTAGGCAGCGCCACTTTGTTTAAAATATGGTTCTGGATTTTGATGATGTCTCCCGTCGTAACGCCATTCATAGGGTTATTTTCATCGTTTGGTTCGATTTGATAACTAATTCCGGCTTGAAGATTAGTAAAACGATAATTTCCGTTATTATCAGTTTCCCTAACCAAGCCCGAAAAAGCGCTAACATTTACTTGAGGGATACCTTCGCTGCTTTCTGTTACAATAGATCCACTGATTGTAGTCAGACTATCAGGACACTGAACTATATTATCATTCAAAGTCAATGTTGTGTACACAAAATCACTCAATCCATTATTATCAATAACATAGATAGCAATCGGGAATGCCTCGTCCACACCATACGAGCAATCAAATGTCTTCACACTATCAGCCGGATCTGCAGAATACGCAAATCTCAGAGGATAACTGGAAGGACAAGCTCCGGTAGAACCAAAATTAAACAGTCTTGCTGGCAGAGTAACAGTTAAATCAGCCATCAAATCAACAACTAAAGGATGCATCACTGGAGTCGGTTTCTTGACACTATGAACATCAATGAAGAAAAACTGATCTGATTTATTACCGCATCCATCCGTTACTGCAAAATTAACCCTGTGATGACCTACAGGCATATCTAACGTAAATGAATTACCAAATCCATTTGCATCCCATGTCGAAGTTGTATTATTAAAGTTAAAATCAATCTTCCAACTATATGTCAGGAAGTTGGAAGGACAGTCGTCCGTAGCTGAAGTTGAAACTGTAACACTATCAGAGCTACAGTTTTCAGTATTCACTACCTGGTCTGCATGGGGTTCAAAAATTGGGGCTACTGTATTCATCACTATAATTGCATGTGTAAATACGACCGCATGATCCAACGCATACTGACTTCCCATTTCTTCCTGCAAGCACCAGTCGATAATCTTCCAGGTTCGAACTATTTTGAAGCATGCTCCTGCTGCACCATTAAAGACAACATCTTCCTTGTTATACATTAGGGAATGACATCCGCTTACCGGCGTTTTCAGAGTAGGTATATATGGTGCTCCAAGATCAGCATTTGCAACATCTCCGGGATCACACATGCCGCTATTTACGACATAATCCAGAGGTGGATTGAAATCACTGGCCGTAAGTTCATGACCCACATTTGTGAAAGTAATAACTTGACTAACTGTGTTTTGGAATGAGCCGCCGTCTGTTATAAGAAAATATCTCGTAATTTTTCCAAAACCACAAGAACTTAGCTCGATAAGGGGTGATTGTTCTGTAATTATTGCTGTACATACACCGGTTACCAAACCGTCTTTCCCATAATTGGTACCATCGATAATAATATCATTACGATTAGCCGGATTTGTGACATATTTGCCGAATGTCAACGCCAGATTGCTGGTATCATAAGTCGTTTCGCAACTAACTGTAATATTCGGTAAAAGCTGATTTACAATTGGCGTATTTTTATTTTGCACAGTTACATTGGCCATACATGTTGTAACCAGACCTGCTGCATCCGTAACCTGCAGGATGACAGGAATAGGATTGCTTGCCAAATCACAACAATAAAAATCAATATAATCCGCCCAGATTGTCTGATCCGGAGCACCATTACAGTCAGGATTCATCCTTCTGACCTTAATCGTTACCGGTCCACAACCATTGTCATGGCTTCCGTTGTTAATTGAAGATGCAAACATCCTGCCTACTCCGGTATTATCAAGGGATACAATAGCGTCCTTACATACTGCAACAGGAGCAGTAAGGTCTTCTACAGTCACTACAGTTGTATCTCTTACAATATGCCCGCACCCATCATTAACACTATAAATAATGTTGCTGGATCCAACAGGTAAATTTGATACCGTAAATCCTCCATTTGTTGGTGTAACACCATTTGGATGAATAACAGTCACATTGCCTAAATGATTACAATTATCAGTAATTACAGCAGGTGGCACAGCATAGCTTGCAGTGCAATTAATTCCTGCCGGAATGGTAATGTCTGCCGGAGCAGTTACGACCGGGGGCACCGTATCATTTATCATAATAGTCTGAATCCTTGTGATCGAGCTGTCACCGCAACATCCCCAGTATGTTACTGTCCATGCACGCATGATTTTAGTTCCGCATCCGGCTAAAATCACATTGTCAACATAATCCGTGTTAATATTACAAGGCATGTTATAATTATTGGGATATAATTCAATGTCTGTATGAATTATAGTCGGCACACCGGTTGAAGATGGATCCGGATTCCCATTTGAATCAGTAGCAAATGGATCATCACACTGAAGTGTCAATATATCAGCCGGAAATGCAATACTGTCAAGGCTCGGAGGTGCAAGATACAAAGTATCACTACAAGTATCAGATACATTGCCCGAACCATCTGTCAGATAATAGGTCCGGGTCAATCGACCCAATAAATATAAATCATCAGCTGAAGTATATGGCGTAAATGTACTGTCAATCACATGTGCAGCCAATGCGCCTGAACAATCAGACAAGGTATCAAGGGAATAAAGTATCAAAGGCTCATAACAGAATACTGTATCTGCATTGTGGCAATTTATCTGGGGTGGTATATTATCCTGGAATGTATGAAAATTCCAGCAAGATTGAGGCGTACCACCTCCTGGCAAATACTCAGAAATTCTGATTACGTATGTCTGATTGATCAATGGATACGGATCACCATTATTATCTATACCATCCGCAAGTAAAGAATCAACTCCCGATTCCAGAGGCTCAGTTGAAGTTGGTGTCTCAAATAATTCAATAGTAAAATTATTGGCACAACCATAATTTGATGTCAGAAAATCCTGAGCAAACAACTTGGGTTGACAATTGGCCGGTATGGCTATATTGGTAGTATTACAGCCCATCGTGCACGATGGCGTAGTTGGTGTAGGTGTAAAAGATACACAAGATGTACCAGTTAACAAGGCCGGATCATTGAAAGAAGTCAGATAAACCGTTTCCGGACCATTTCCTCTTTGAAGACCAATAGTGGAACTTGAACCGTAGTTGCCTTCATACCCGGAATCCGGATCTGAATTATCTCCGAAATATTTGTCATTATATAAGTACTGGATAATGTTTGTCCCCTCGTGCAAAACTATTTCAAAATCAATATCACCATTGCTAAGAACCAATGGCGACTCATTTATAATACGTCGCGCCCCATACCATTGAATGGTAAATGTTCGATTTGGGGCAACTCCGCTAAGCTGTGTGTACACTCCCGGGGCAGAACTGCCATGGTCAAGATTCATATTATCCCAATTGACAAAAATTGCCCCACCCGGATTAATATCTCCATCTATCACAGGTAAGGTAGCATTGTCATGAGACAATTCTCCCGAACTGGCATTAAATAATATATAACCTCCAACGCTGATTCTAAGGGAAGGGGTTACAAAATTCTGTCCAAAAAATTCAAAGTTGAACGGCAAATTGATATCGTACGTCCTTTGGTCAGGATTAACAGTCAATTTGTTTGCCGGTAAATTAATGGTATCAAACGGAGTACTGCATGCTGTATTAACATTGTATTGTTGACCAAAAGCTGTACAACAGGCTACAAAAAACAGAAACAGTGTCATGATACCCGATATGCCGATTCTTGTTGCAAAAACCGCATACAGTCGGTTGGGCCCTCGGTTTGAGCCGTAAAATGTAGTGTTCTTCATAAGACAAAAAAGTTGTTAATAATAAAACCCGGAAATAAATACGATTCATTCCGTTTTCTTACACTGAATCTTGGGAGGACAGGGAAATAGTATAGATATCCCTTTCAAACGACAAAGATATACATTAAAATTAATTATAATGTGTTTTTATATTAAATATTTTTATAAAATATAAATAATTTATTTTTTGATATATATAAATATTATTTTTATTTAATGTATTACGCTAAAACTCAAATATTTATACTTATTATAACCAAAGTGCATTCAATATATCGACAATGTTGTTTTTGCTTTCGAATACATACACCATCTTCTTCTTCTTTGATTCTTTATATCTGCTTCAACTTAATGCTATCATAGACGTTTATATTTGGGCGTGTTGCAAATTATTGTTTATACATTGAATCGAAAAAATTTCATTTATACCATGGGAATTCTTGCCTCATCAGGAGTCGCAAACCAACTTTCTGTAGTTTCAAAATGGGCTAACTCATTGGAAAATACTGAAAAGACGCCTCTTTTTTTCTTTGGACATGGAAGTCCCATGAACGCAATTGAGCAAAATCAATTCACAAAAAAGTGGAAAGAATTAGGTAAAAAGATTACCAAACCCCGAGCTATTTTATGTATCTCAGCGCACTGGGAGACTTCAGGCACCTATGTCACAGCAATGGACGCGCCGAAAACCATACACGATTTCGGAGGATTCCCTCCTGAATTGTATCAGGTAAATTATCCTGCTCCCGGAAACCCCGAACTGGCTCATAAAATAACAGAAACTATGAAATCCGTTCCGGTTAAAAGCAATATCCATTGGGGGCTGGACCATGGATGTTGGTCTGTTGTTAAACATTTATATCCGGAGGCTGATGTACCGGTACTCCAATTAAGCATTGATTATACCAAACCACCGCAATACCATTATAACCTGGCTAAGGAACTAGCATTCTTACGACAAAAAGGGGTTCTAATCATCGGGAGTGGCAATATTGTTCACAATCTAAGAATGGTTGCATGGGGTAAAATTACTCAACCGAACTTCGCCTATGATTGGGCTCAGGAAGCCAATGACAAAATGTTAAATTACATAAATGATAATGATTTTCAGCCCCTAATTGACTATCACAAACAAGGTAAAGCTTTTCAACTTGCCATACCGACTCCTGAACATTTCTTACCTTTATTATATGTATTAGCCTTGAAGGGAAATAAAGAAAGCTCTGAAATCTTCAATAATGAGGCTGTAATGGGCTCTCTTACCATGACTTCAGTGATGATATCATAATAATTTATACTATCCTGACCTGACCTGACTTTTGCTTTAAGAGAAGAGAATCCGAATAAATTACTTCTCAGATTCCAAGTTAAAGAAGCTCAGTTTGCCTTCTTTATTGACACCAATCAATCGTTTACCATTCGGATCAAGTTGGATTAAATGAACGTCTTTACATGTACAGACCTCACGAAAATCTATTTCAGGCAACTCAAGATTATACGAATAGACGGTATCATTTGCAACATAGTAAATGTGGCTATCAATATATACGGGATATTCAAATGGTCTTAAATCTATTGATTTTATCCATTTACCGAATACATCAAACACCTGAATCGGCATCTCCGGCTGGCTAACATACAGATACTTTCCCCTTTGGTGAATAAAGATCGGAGCATTGGCTTCTAAAGAAAGGTTATAGTTGGGATTACCCTTCAGTAAAACACTCCCGTCTGTTCCGACTTTAACCAAGCTTATATTACTCTCTTCCATAATCCAGATATTATTATCGTCACTGATAGCCACTGCACAAACATTCCCTATTCCAAAATCCTCAAAATACAGTCGGCCTGATTCTGACATGGTATTGTCAAGAATTACTAATATCTGATACTGCGGGTAAAAAACCAATATTTTAAAAGGATTCCCTGTATCCAGAGTGCCGATTTTACCGAGGCGATTATTATGATATGCATACCAAACCTGTCCATCGGGCTTATATTTTACCACAGACATTTCATCTGAAATAACATATCTGTTACCCAGCGGGTCTATTTCTAAAGATCTGATTTCTCCCTGTGGTTGATTTTTTAGTATTTGCCAAACTTGTCCGAATGAGGACGGACAGACATACCAAATTATACAAAGAAGTAACCAATATCGTACAAAATAAATTCTAACCATATATTTCCAACGATTAGTACTTTACAAATGGTTCAATTCTGATATAATATTACTACCTTCTGCTATAATTTGGCGACTCTTTAGTTATATTAATATTGTGCGGATGGCTTTCATTCATACCTGCAGGAGATATTTGAACAAAACGAGCTTCTTTCAAGGCTTCAATATCTTTGGCACCGCAATATCCCATTCCGGCACGCAATCCGCCAATATACTGGTAAATAACTTCAGCAAGCTGACCTTTGTATGGGACCATTCCTTCTATCCCTTCCGGCACCAATTTCTTAACATCTTCCTCTACATCCTGAAAATATCGGTCTTTGGATCCGGATTGCATGGCACCAAGAGAGCCCATCCCTCTATATGACTTGAATTTACGTCCATCCAAAATAATGGTCTCTCCGGGAGACTCTTCCACGCCTGCCAGCAGCGAGCCGAGCATAACACTATCTGCCCCTGCTGCTATTGCTTTGACAATATCACCTGTATATCTGATTCCTCCATCCCCGATGACAGGAATACCGCTACCTTTTAAAGCTTTCGAAACTTCAAATATTGCTGTCAATTGAGGTACTCCAACACCAGTAACGACTCTTGTGGTACAAATACTTCCGGGACCTATCCCGACCTTGATACCATTAACCCCTGCTGAAGCCAACGCTTTTGCACCTTCTGCGGTGGCAACATTACCAGCTATTAACTGAATATCAGGAAACATTTTTCGTAAGCGCTTTACTGTATCTATTACACCCTGTGAGTGCCCGTGTGCCGTATCGATGATTATCACATCGACATCCATCTGAATCAATGCCTCCATCCTGTCCATCGTATCTGCAGTTACACCTACGGCAGCACCAACAAGTAACCTTCCGTACTGGTCTTTGCTCGCAGAAGGGAAGTCTTTTAATTTCATGATATCCCGATAAGTTATCAGGCCGATCAGATTGCCTTCCCGGTCCACAACAGGCAATTTTTCGATTTTATGTGTCTGTAAAATATTGCGTGCGTTGTTTAAATCCGTTCCTTTCGGAGCTGTAACCAACCGACCTTTTGTCATTACTTCGGTTACCGGCTTGGAACGGGATGTCTCAAATCGTAAATCCCTGTTAGTTAAAATGCCTTTTAACTTGTGATTCCGGTCGATAATAGGAATACCACCAATTTTATTTTGTTCCATCAGATTCAATGCATCACCTATAGTAGCATCTTCCATCAAGGTAATTGGATCCAATATCATTCCGCTTTCTGACCTTTTGACACTCCTTACTTGTTCTGCCTGATCAGTAATCGGCATATTCTTATGTATAATTCCGATTCCTCCTTGCTGGGCGATACTGATAGCCAATTCCTTTTCAGTAACAGTATCCATGGCAGCTGATATTATCGGAACATTAATGGTAATTTTCTCGGTAAGCCGGGTCTTTATTTCAACCTCCCGGGGTAAAACACTTGAGTGTGCAGGCACAAGGAGTACATCATCAAAGGTTAAACCTTTTACTCCAAATTTGTCTTCAAAATTAATTCTATTTTCCATGTGCAAAGATATAAGAATTGAATGGATAGTGAATAATTTTGACCTAAATAATTTATACCCCGAACTTAACGCATGACATTCAATTGCAGATTAAATGGCAGGTAAAGCTCTAATCACTATGAGTGGTTCTTTATTTCTCAACAGTCTTGAATATTTAAATCATTTGCAAGAGAATAAAATAATTCAAGACCCAAAGAGTATCAAATTATTTACCTGGACTTCAACCTAATGACCGGACATACTATTTCCTCCAATGATACGCCACCATGCTGAAAGGTATCTTTGTAATAATTATTGTAATAATTGTAATTATTGGGATACAGGAAAAACTTGTCTTCTTTGGCAAAAATAAAGGATGAACTTACATGTGGCCTGGGTAAATAAACCTTTGCGGGGTCTTTATAATCTAAGACATCATCATGTACATAATTTAAATTTTTACCAACCTTATAACGTAAATTGGTTGTAGTTTCACGGTCGCCAATAACTTTTGAGGGAGTTCCTACCTTAATAGAGCCATGGTCTGTTAGAATAAACAGCTGAATTGACTTCTCCGATAGCTTCTGAAGTGCAAGCCACAATGGTGAATGGATAAACCATGATTTCGTAAGTGACCTGTATGCCTTCTCATCATCTGCTAATTCTTTCAAAACTTCCATCTCTGTCCGCGCATGAGAAAGCATATCAATAAAATTGTAAACGATGACGCTCAAATCATTATTCATGAGATTCAATACATTGTCAGCCAATGCTTTCCCGTGTGAAACATTTGTAATTTTAGTATATTCATGTTTTATAGGCTTGCGAAAAAGCCGGTTTATCTGATCCGTCAGAAAAATAGACTCACTGAGGTTTTTTCCTCCTTCATCCACATCATTTTTCCATAGATCAGGGTATTTTTTCTCAATCTCACTAGGCATCATCCCTGCAAAGATCGCATTCCGACTATATTGTGTCGATGTAGGCAATATACTGAAAAAATAATCTTCAGATTCTACCTTATAACATTCCTCTATAATCGGTTCAATAACTTTCCACTGATCAAATCTCAGATTGTCCATCAACACTACGACAGTCGGGGTTTCATCGTCCACAAAAGGAAACACTTTTTCCCTTAGTAGATTATAAGACATTATAGGAGCATCTTTATTAGACTTGTCCAGCCAATCCATATAATTCCGATCCACAAACTTGCAAAATCCCGTATTGGCTTCACTTTTCTGAGTAGCCAGGATCTCACTCATCTCCATTGACTGGCTGTGATCTATCTTTATCTCCCAATTTACAATTTTTTTATACACTTCTACCCACTCATTATAATCCAATCCACTGTTGATCTGCATAAAGATTTGGCGGAAATCCTGCTGATAATCACTTGAAGTCTTCTCCCGGATCAGTCTTTTTTCATCAATTATTCTTTTCAATGAAAGTAAAATCTGATTAGGATTGACAGGTTTAATTAGATAATCTGCTATTTGTGAACCAATTGCCTCTTCCATGATATGCTCCTCTTCATTCTTAGTAATCATCACTATAGGAACACTTGATTTTATTTCTTTAATTTTTGAAAGTGTTTCCAGACCTGAAATTCCCGGCATACTTTCATCCAAAAACACTGCATCAAAATCATTTGAAGCCTCAAATTCCTCAATGGCATCATAACCGTTGGTTACAGTAACCACCTCATAACCTTTCTGCTGCAAAAACAATAATTGGGGCTTAAAAGTCTCTATCTCATCATCCGCCCATAATACTTTTATTTTATCCATATACTTATTTTCAAATTATTTCAATTACTCTAACGCTAATTTTTCCTTTTAATACAAAAAAAGGGGCTAGTTCGTTTAATTTTTTATATTTCTTAAGAATTATTAATCCTCAAAATGGCATCATCCATTAACCTGATTATCCATAAAATCTGCTGCTATCCTATTGTTGATAAATAACTGTGCTTAAATTACCAACAAGCAATAAAAATTACAAAATGATTATAAATATCAATAATATTTTAATTAAACCTTCCAAATATAATTAAATCTACACTTACCTTTACTCAAAATTCATTGCAACGATGCGATTTAAAATAAAAAAAATAATAAATGACCCTGTTTATGGAATGATAAATATTCCGGAGGGAATTATTTTTGAAATATTTGAGCATCCATATTTCCAGAGGCTTAGAAGGATAAGCCAGGCCGGTCTTGCCAATCTTGTATATCCCGGTGCCAACCATACCAGATTTCATCATGCCCTGGGAGCTATGCACCTCGCCCTTGAGTCGCTGGACATGTTAGACATCAGAGGAATCAAAGTCTCGGACGATGAAGTTACCGGTTTAATTCTTGCTATACTTTTACACGATATCGGACATGGTCCATTCAGTCATGTACTGGAACACACACTGACCGGCAAGCATCACGAAGAGATGACTCTTGCCATCATGGAAAAACTGAATTCAGAATTTGACGGGGCTTTGGATACTGCCATTCAGATATTTACAGACAATCACCCGAAAAAATTTCTCCATCAACTTGTATCAGGTCAACTTGACCTTGATAGAATGGACTACCTCAACAGGGATTCATTTTTTACCGGAGTGGCAGAAGGAAAAATCGGCTATGACCGGATAATTAAAATGATGACAGTCGTGGATAACAAGTTGGTCATACAGGAAAAAGGAATCTATTCTGTAGAAAACTTTCTGATGGCAAGAAGGCTGATGTACTGGCAGGTGTACCTTCACAAAACCGTCCTTGCCTCAGAGCACATGTTTATCCAATGCCTTCAACAGGCAAAAGAAGTTTATGCAAATGGAGAAAAATTCCATTTATCAACGCACTTTGAATACTTTATAACAAACAACTCCAATAGGGATAAGGGGGAAATGTTAAATCATTTTGTCAAAATAGACGACTATGATTTATGGTGGGCTATCAAGCAATTTGCCGAAAGCAAGGATGCTGCCCTTTCAATTTTAGCCAATGCCATCCTTAACAGAAAAATATTTAAACTCGAAATGAGTAAAACACCTTATACTGAAAGTGATATTTCTACAATAGCCGATAAAGTATCTGTTGCTTACAACCTGGACAAAACCCATGCACAAAACCTGGTATTTACGGGTTCCGAAACCAATGAAATGTATAACAGCAAAAAGGATGAAATCATGGTTTTGATGAAAGACGGGTCGATAAAGCCATTTTCAGAAGTATCGGATTATCCCATCGGGAATACAGTGGTAGTAAAATATTTTCTTTGTTATCCTAAACTTTAATGACACGATTGAAGTTTACTTTGATAAAATCGACTTTGCGTAGATTTTGATTATCTTTAAATTTTAAAATTAATATATTATGTCATTTACACTCCCTTCACTCAGTTATGAATATGACGGGCTTCAGCCTTACATCGATGCAGAGACCATGCATATACACCACACCAAGCACCATCAGGGCTATGTCAACAATCTCAACAAGGCAATTGAAGGAACAGAATTTGAAAATATGTCCATCGAAGACATTCTGAAAAATGTGGACAAAGCCTCACCTGCGATTCGTAATAATGGAGGTGGCCATTATAATCACTCTCTTTTCTGGAAGTTATTATCTCCAAATGGTACACATCCAAGTGGAGATGCTTTGGAAGGAATAAACAAAAAATGGTCATCTTTCGACAAGTTTAAAGAAGCATTCAGCCAGGCTGCTGCAACGAGATTCGGTTCAGGATGGGCATGGCTCGTAGTTTTAGAAGATGGATCTTTCGAGATATGCTCCACTCCTAATCAGGATAATCCAATCATGGGAAAAGATATCTGTGGAGTTAAAGGCTTCCCCATTTTAGGCATAGATGTATGGGAACATGCGTATTACTTGAAATACCAAAACAGAAGACCAGAATATATTGAAGCTTTTTTCAATGTAATCGACTGGAATGAAGTAAACAGCAGATTGGTTCAATCCACTGAGTATTTTAAGTAAGTTTTCCAATAAAGACTATTTCACCCGTTCTATTTTTTAGTATTTTTCAATATGATTATAGAAATAGCAGCAAATAGTCTTCAGTCAGCTCTGAATGCCCAACAAGCAGGTGCATCAAGGATAGAATTGTGTGCGGGTTTGGAAATAGGTGGTATAACTCCCGGTGCCGGCCTGATCAGAAAGGTCAGGTCAGCACTGAATATACCTGTTTTTGTTCTGGTCAGACCCCGCAGTGGTGACTTCGTGTATTCTGAGAAAGACATTGAAATTATGGTTGACGATATCCGTTTTTGCAAGGAATCAGGTATAGATGGTATCGTCTCAGGAGCTCTTACACCGGAAGGTTCGATAGATGCTAAAACCTTGGAGATTCTATTATCGAATGCCCAAGGAATGCAATTTACTTTCCACAGAGCATTTGACCTTTGTTTTGACCCGCTTGTAAGCCTGAATACCCTTATCAGATATAATGTGGACAGGATCCTGACCTCTGGACAAAAAAACAATGTTGTGGAAGGACGTTTTTTAATAAAGAAACTTATACAGGAAAGCAAAAACAGGATTGTCGTTATGCCCGGATGTGGGGTAAACGAAAACAATATCCTTCCACTTGCATCATTCACAGGAGCAAATGAATTTCATGCATCCTTAAGATCTAAAATTAAAAGCAATGTCACCCACTTCAATCGAGAGGTCTATTTAAGTACAGGGGGAGATATTGATGAACACGATTACTATGAATCAGATAGTAATAGAATCAGTCACCTTGTGAAAACCATCAATGAATAAATTTATTTTACATCCCTATTTGTTATCAGTATTTTAATTTAGATTTAGTACTAACTGACAAATATATTTTGCTTACTTTTGTGACATTCTTTATAATTTTAACTTTTTTACAATTTTTACTATGAAATTTTCTACAATTGTCCTTGGACTCTTTTTTATTTCAACAATTACCAATGCCCAGACCTTTAAAGTTCAGAGTGATTCAATGTTTGCAACAGTCCAGAAAGATGAATTTGAAAATTATATCCAGAATTTCGGATACAATACTACCAATGAGACTAAAGTGATGAGATGGACACAGAAAACCATCTTCAAAGGTTCATTGTGGAGCAATTCACAAGTTTGCGACAACATCCTTTGCTATACCGATAAAATCCAATCCAAGACAATTGAAATTCCCGGAGGCGGAAATACGCTTTTGAAATTATTGTTTAAACCCAACGGTCAGGATACTTGCGGATATTACACGATCACAGTCAAAGAAGAAGGAGCGGACCACGATGATGATGTAGCTCATTACTTTTTCAACGGAACCAACTGCACTGCAGTTCCCGCAGGAATCAGAAGAATAGAAAACGTTGAAACAGTTAAAATATATCCAAATCCAGGTACCGATTATGTACAGCTTGATTCCAAGGAACCGGTGAGAAATGTTGTAGTCTATGATGCTCAGGGCAGAATCGTTAAGCAGGTAATAGATTATCACAAAGGCCTTATACCGGTATCTGATCTTACTCCCGGCACTTATTATATGATGATGACATTTTATAATGGCAAGATGGGTGTGTCCAAGCTTTATAAAAATTAAGATAAAAATCTTCGTACTTATAAAAAAAGGCTGCCTTTGGGCAGCCTTTTTTATTTTAATGAGTCATCCTTAACTTTTCTTTCTTTTTAATCAACTGCCTCTTAAGATTATCAATTCCCTTATCCGCAGCATTTTCAAAAGTTTTGTCGCTTTCTTTGATAAATAGTGTATCACCGGGAATGTTCAACATAATTTCAATAATCTTATCACGTACCTGACCTGAATTCTCTAGTTTCAAAACCACATGAACATCAATGATTCTGTCAAAATAAGTATCCAATTTTGACAATTTTTTATCAATAAATTCAGTCAAACTATTGTCAGCCTTAAACTGATCCGCTTCAATTGTAATTTTCATAGATCCACTTTTATTATGTTAAAAAATACATTCCTATTGTTCATTCTTCGGCTCTGGGATGAGCATTCTTATAAATAGATTTCAATCGATTTGGTGCACTATGCATATAAACTTGGGTAGCAGCCAGGCTACTATGTCCCAGCAACATTTTTATTGCATTTATGTCTGCGCCGGAATCAGACAAATGAGTTGCAAATGTGTGTCTCAATATATGTGGACTTCGACGCTCCAAATTTGGTATTGTTTTTAAATATCTGTTTACTATATTATAAACCATTTTAGGGTACAGAGGTTTCCCTGAATTTGTTAAAAATACCAGATCACTTGATATTGTCTTGATAGCCTGATGTTTAAGCTCGATATATTCATCCAACTTTTTTAAAAGGCTTTCACCTATTGGGACAAAACGCTCTTTTCTACCCTTTCCGATAACACGTATCACCTTTCTCACCCGATCAACATCAGCCTCTTTCAGGCCAATCAATTCTGACCTTCGCAACCCTGTTCCGTACAGCATTATGATAATTATCTCCGTTAATGCCACATCATAATCGCCGGCAGACCTTTGTTCTAATAATCTGGTAATGGATTCATCACTCTTCGGCACACTGATAGGAAGCCTCTTAGCTATTTTGGGTCGCACTACCTTTACCATTGGATCGGCATCCAACCCTTCAAATCTTCTTAAATATTTGAAAAAAGTATGCAGTGAAGAAATTTTTCTATTAATCGATCTGGTGGATAACTTATTGTCCATAAGCCGGACAATCCAGGTCCTTATATGAAAATGTGTAATGTGATGGGGACTCTTAATCTGATAAGTAACACTCAAAAAAGAAGCAAAGCCATCAATATCATTCTGATAGCTTTGCTTTGTATTTTCACTATATCGCTGCACGGCACCGATATAATTATAAAATCGATTTAGAATTTCTTGCATACAAGTGTGAATGTATGCAAATTTTCTATAATATTAAAATTTTTTTAAATAGCGTTGTTACCGTAAGTCTCTTGCTTATATATAGCCTTCAGTTTCTCTTGTCGCTTTAAAATAGAAGGCTTGGTAAAGTGCTTACGCATACGCAACTGCTTGATAGTCCCTGATTTTTCGTACTTTCTTTTGTACTTTTTCAAAGCCCGATCAATAGTTTCGCCGTCTTTCACATCGATAATTAACATAAAAAATGCTTATTTTTTAATTATTACAATTTTGGACTGCAAAGGTATGCTTTTAAAATGAAATATTCATATTTATTTATTCATTATTTATATATTTTTTCAACTTCTTCACCCTTTTTCATTATTCCTTTGCTTCCCGTACTAAGATATAATCCGAATTTAATCTTGTTTGCATCCTGCATAAAAGACTGGATCATCTTCAACACATTTAAATCTGCCTCTCCTGTCTCAGGATCCTGATTGACAATAATACATCTGGTACACAACTTGACAGATGAAAATAGTACATTTCCTATTCGGATACCCACCCAGTTACCTTCATCGAATGGGACAGAATCATTAATAACTATATTTGGCCTAAACCTCTTAATATCAATCTCAACCGAATACCTTTCTTCAATTACTTTTAAAGATGCCTGACTTAGCAATAAAAATGGCGCACTGTCGTGAAATCCGGCGTGACTGCCATTTTTGTTTAATCTAAAACAATTCACTTTTTTCTCAAAATGAGCAGACATAAACTCATTGACCTCAGCCTTACCTGGTATCCCCAACTCTACCCGATTCCATATTGAAATTCCCACCGAACCTTTCTCCGCTTCCTTATCCATCTTCAATTGAACTTCTTGTTTCAATCTGCTAGAATAAATCAGATAACCATCATCCCTCAGTTTCAGCATAAAATCAACCATACCCCGGGTATTTCTTCTGGTAAGTACGCCACCATTAGAATCTGTCAGAATTAAATCCCTATCTAATTTTAGGCCATATTTATTAAACAAACATTCATTTACCTCTATTCCAGGCAATCCTTTTACCGGATAGATATATAAATTTTCAATTTTGCAATTACCTATCAATTTATTCAGAGTATGTTATGCACAGATCAAATTTCAACCAAAAAACACTTCGGAATTTTATTTGAATTTCAAAAATAGATTAAAAATTTGGTCATGACTGAACTTTTTATTAGCTATTAAGGTTTAAACGATATGTTCTTTGAAAAATGGGGCTGACCGGAATCGACAGGAAAGTTAAGTTCGGTTAGTAAGCATGCAGGAGTATGATGGCTACCTCCTTTAACAAAGTGCTATTGAAACTACAATTGGCGAATCTAACTTCGCATTGGCTGCCTAATCTGGTAGATTAATCAGCCTTCATGCAATTTACCTGATGCCTGATTCCGGGTAATGTCGCATGTCATGACTTATCAGGCAAGGAAAAATTCCGTTCCGAAGTTTTTCCGAGATTTAGGAACTAAGGTCCGGAATTGGTGTGTTTTTCCACTTGTCCAGACTCGAAAAAGTAATGAAAAACTAAGCATGTAGAAAGCTTTCAGGCGCTTTCTCTGGACGAGGGTTCGAATCCCTCCAGCTCCACTACCTTTATTATCATACTTTTATGTATATCTGATGATATTTATGAATTTTGAACGCCCTTTTCCTAAAAACTGAAATTCACCAAGCTATATTTTTTCAAATATTTCTCCCAATTAATTCACTTCCGGCAAATTTATATTTCCTTACATTTGGCATCCCCTCGCCAAAACATTATTAAAATTTGCAAAAATCTTATTTTATTTACCATTAATATTTAATATTAGTTATATTCGCAAATAATAAGTCGGGTTTTAAGTTGTAAGATATACCTGTCAGGAGGAAATACGATTTAAATTAAATTGATTCCCACCTTGGCCAATTTTTACAAATTAAGTACACAGGAATCTAATTTATAAAAAACATCACTTCTCTTTCGATTTGATCGGTCAGAACATTTGTATAGAATATAGTTAATTTATAATTATTAATTTTATGAGATATAATACTAAATTATTAAGCGGAACAACCCTATTACTTGGGTTAATTGTCTTTAGTGCCTACGCATTTGCTCCTACGGACGTTCAGCAAAGGAAAGGCACTTTACAGGTTTTACCGAAAGACATTTCACATGATGATTTGTTTGCTATTATGAAAGGCTTTGAAAAAGCTTTGAATGTTGGATGCGGAGACTGCCATGCCAAGTCAAAGACCAATCCTAAAAAACTGGATTTTGCCTCTGAAGAAAATCCGCATAAAGAAGAAGCCAGGGAAATGATGCGAATGATGATGAAAATCAATAAAAAATATTTCAATATCAAAGGAGACTTCGCAGATAATTATTTAAAAAACAATTACAAAGTAACATGTTATTCTTGCCATCACGGATCAGAAACACCTCCGACTATTGCTCCTCCGGGAAGCGATGAACATCATAATGATTAAAATAAAAAGATTGATAAATGAAAAGTCCTGTCATAAAATTTG
The DNA here is from genome assembly GCA_024103005.1 of Saprospiraceae bacterium. Taxonomy (GTDB): domain Bacteria; phylum Bacteroidota; class Bacteroidia; order Chitinophagales; family Saprospiraceae; genus Parvibacillus. The sequence goes on along the minus strand of JAGFJA010000006.1, from coordinate 15,791 downwards.
ACGGGACTTTTTTTTATTTATACAATCAGACAGCCAGATTTAAAAAACTTTTTTCGATTAAACTAAACGATTTAAGTCAAACACTTTTCTTGAATTAAACCAATACATTAATAGCGCAATTACACATAATCCACCTGTAATCAGATACATGTTATCAAAACCAAACCGATCTTCCAAAAATGCTCCCAACAGCATTCCTATACTGATTCCGAGATCAAAACCCAGCAAATAAGTTGAATTGGCAGTCCCTCTCCTGTCCGCCGTTGCCATGTTGATATATATAGTCTGTAATGCAGGAAATAAAGTTCCGTAACCAATCCCCAGAATAAAAGCAGAAAAACAGAACATAATTTCATTGTGATAGAGTGCAAAGCAAATAAACCCGACTGAAATTAAAACAATTGCCGTCATCATAACTCCATGGATATATCCCCTGTCAACAAATTTACCTGAAGTTACCCTGGACAACACAATACCCGATGCCAAGAACAAGAAAAAAATACCTGCATTTTCAATCGAAATTTCTTTACCATACAGCACTGCGAAGGCAACAAGAGTGCCCCATCCAAAAGACAAAAACAGCTGATTGAAAAAAATTGGCAATCCTTTCAACAGAATAAACCGATCCATTGACATAGGTGGTCTGCTTACTGGCTTTTCTCTCTCCGGAACGCGAATAAAAACCGCTGTTATTATACCAAGACATCCCATTGCCATAGCTACCGAAATTAGCTTATGAAATCCGAAATGATCGTAAATACTGACAGCTACGAAAGGAGCTATTGCCATCGCAATATTCATATTAACACCAAAAAATCCAACCCCTTCGGCTCTCCTGGATGATGGGATAATATCAATCGCAATGGTATTGGCAGAAACAGTAGATATTCCCCAGAATAAACCATGGAAAAACCTCAAAATAACAAAGAATAAAACAGTGACAACAAAATAGTATCCTGCAAACATGGCAAGAAAAAAGAATAAACCAAACAAATACAATGGTTTACGAGAATATATATCAACCAAATAGCCGCTGAATGGACGAATAATCAACAACGCCAGTGCATAAGAAGAAAGAACAACACCAATCTGGGCATGAGGAACTTTCAATACCTCAGCCAGATATATCGGAATAGTCGGCATTAACAGAAAAAAAGAACACGCTATGAGAAAAGTCGTAACGCTGACATTAATAAAATTCTTACTCCAAAGTTTATCTTTCATTTTTTAACATCAAATAAAATTTAAAAAAGTTGCATCTGACCGGATGTCCTGATTCAGGCATATACCAATGCTATCCCTCCCAACTTTGGATGTGCTACAGTAAGTCCATGTATTTATGTGCGTAATACATTAAATAATTTTCAATGTATTTTTTTTAATAAATAGTTAATTCCTCAGAAAATTATACTTCTCCTATTATGTGCTAACTCCAAAATTCCCTTCCTCCTTATAATTCACCGGACAATTTTAGGGAAATAAAGACTTTATTATTATATTTGTTTTGATACCGGAATAATGAAACATAAATCCTGCTCGTTAAATGATAGCAATCCTTTAAAATTTTACCCTGTTTATCCAAAATATTGAAGTAATCTAATTATAAATTAAATACATATAAAATGTCAGTTGTAAAAGTTATTGAGGTAATAGCCTCCTCCGAAACAAGTTTTGATGATGCGGTTAAAAATGCGGTGGCCGAAGTTGCCAAAACTATTAAAAACATTGATTCTGTCTATGTAAAAGATTTTAAATGCCATGTTCAGGATCAGAAAATAATTTCTTATGGCGTGATTTGCAAAATATCGTTCAGAGTAGAGTCATAAACTGAAATATTCAATCCCTGCATAGAAGTATCATAATAAAATGCCTTATGTCAGGGATTGATTTTTGTCAAAAAAATCTTTTACCGAAATATTGGAGTCTTCCACCACAAAAGGATATCACCCAATTACAAATCCGGAAATTCAAATGAATTAAAGAATAATGTATGAATCTAAGTTCTATACCTTTATTAATATAATTCACTAAATCAGAAAATTCCTCAAACCAACTTTGAATGATTGAAAACTCATAGTATCTTTACATGAAATGAAATAACTTATGGTAAAATTAAATACGTTGCCCTTCCATTAAATTATTCCACGTCATGGAAATTAAAGAATATCCAAAATAAAAGGACCGGAAAATTATCTAACTACTTATACCGGATGAAAAAAAGTCTTACAAATAATATTTTAGACCTGACTATCACTTATACGTGCAAATCAGACTACCTCCTTCTTTTATTGTTTATTTGTTCATTCCCTTTCATAAACTACGGTCAACAATTTAATCAACAGGGGCTTTATATGCTTGACCCTTACAGTTTTAATCCGGCATACGGAGGATTAAACAATAGCCTAACCATTACCGGCAACTTCAGGAAACAGTGGTCAGAGATTCCGGGTCAACCGACTTCACAATATTTATCATTTCATTCTCCTATTCATAGTATATCGGGAGGTTTCGGCGGTCAATTTACAAATGAAACAATCGGAGCAAGCAGATTAACAGGAGGATTGGCCACTTTTAACTACTTCCTCCCTACTCCATTTCTATTATCAGTATGCGGAGGCATTGGATTCATTTCCAGAGCATTAGATGCTACCATTATCACCACACCAGAAGGAAAATATGAAAACGGAATAAATCACAATGATCCCCACATACCGAATATTCCAACCAATAGTTCAAATGGCGTAATTAATTTGGGTATATTTTCAAGGTTCGGTTCATTTGAAATAGGATTATCAAGTTATCAAACTACATATCTCGGCAGTTCAAAAAACGACAGCTATCACTATCGGCCATATCATCACCTGATTCTATATTCCGGATATTATTATTCTATAAATGAAGATTGGTCCCTTTCGCCAACCTTATTATTAAAAACAGATTTTGTAAGCCTTCAATCAGAATTGGATATCCATCTATATAACAAAAATATATTTGGGGGAATCGGTTTCAGAGGATACAATAAAAGTTCAATAGATGCAGTTAAAGTAATAATAGGTGGGAGGATCAGTGAAAGACTTTTAGTTTCGTATAATTTTGAAAGCGCAATAGGGGCTGTTAAAAAATATACCGGAAACACCCATGAAATATTATTGCAATATAGAATAAAAACGAATTTTATTCAAAAACCAAAAGAAAAAATAATATATCATCCCAGAATGTGATAATAATTCAAAATATAATAATACTTTTGCTCTTAATTCTTGACAAAAAGTAAAAGAATCAAAATAATTAAAACTAATTAATAATCATTTATTGTTATAAGTAATTGATTGTCAATGCGTTAATATATAACTAAAACAAAAATCGTTAAAATTGGTGCAATAAAAGAACTTTGTTTTGGAAAAAATTCAGAAACAAATTAATTTTACGCCCTCAAATACTATATCCAAATTTTTAGGAAAATTATTTTATTATCAAATGAGTAAGAACATTGTATTTTTATTTGGATTAGCTATCCTTTCTTTTTCTATTCTCTCGTGTGGGAAAAGTAGTAAAATGGACGGACAGTTAATAGGCGTTACCGATCGCCCGTCATGGAAAGGAATTAATCCTTACGGCATGATTTATGTTAGAAGCGGTACACTGACAATTGGATCTGACGATCAGGATTTAAGTAGTACATACATTTCCCGACCTAAGAGTATTTCCATTGCCGGTTTCTATATGGATGAAACCGAAATTACCAACAATGAATACAGGCAATTTGTCAATTGGGTAAGAGATTCTATTGCGCACACTATTTTAGGCAATATAGAAGAAGACGATGCAGGTAATAGTCATATTGACTGGACAGCAGACATTGATTACACAGATGAGACATTGTCTGATATGTATTACAGTGGTGATGACATCCTCAGTGGTAAAAAAGAATTTGATGTAGATAAACTGGTTTATAATTACGAGTGGATGGATTGGAAACAAGCAGCTGCCGATCGTGGAAAATCTACCAGAAAAACATATATTAAAAAGGAAAAAACCAAGATTTATCCGGACACAATGGTTTGGATAAGAGATTTTGCGTATTCATATAATGAACCAATGACCAGAAACTACTTCTGGCATCCGGCATATGATGATTATCCTGTAGTAGGGGTTAATTGGAAAGCAGCTACAGCTTTTTGTAACTGGAGAACAAAAGTCTGGGATATGTACAGGCCTCAGGATGTTCAGACAGAAGGTTTCCGTTTACCAACAGAAGCAGAATGGGAATATGCTGCACGAGCAGGTCACGATAATGCTCCATATCCATGGGGTGCATATGGCCTTAGAAATTCAAAAGGATGTTTGTTAGCCAATTTCAAACCACGTAGAGGAAACTATCCTGAAGATGGTGGATTGTGGACCGTTAAAGCTGATGCTTACTTCCCAAATGATTACGGTTTTTATTGTATGGCAGGAAATGTTTCGGAATGGACATCAACTGCTTATGTAGAAAACGCATATTCCTTTATTCATGATTTAAATCCTGATATCAGATATGACGCAAAGGATGAAGATCCGGAAGGAATGAAAAGAAAAGTTATCAGAGGTGGTTCATGGAAAGATATAGGATATTTCCTAAGAACAGGTACACGGCATTATGAATTCCAGGATTCAGCTAAGTCATATATTGGATTCCGATGTGTACTCACACATATGGGAAGGTCATTGAATGATTTCTAATAATATACATTCATATTATAAAATTTCCTGTTCACGCAAGTGAATTCAAATAAGAAATATTGTCAAAAATTCATTAATAATTATTAAACTAATTAAATTCAAGATTTATGTCATTTGTGCATTCGAATAAGTTCAAAGCCATTAAAAACTTCATCATTGGTATAGGAGCGTCCGTAGTTATGATTGGAGCTCTGGGAAAAATTCAAAGTTATGATTGGGGTGGTCCTATGCTTACAGTCGGTCTTTGTACAGAAGCCTTTATATTCTTCTTTTTAGCTATTTTGCCACCGGAAAAAGATTATTACTGGGATAAATTATATCCGGGATTAGGAGATTATAATTCTAATGTGCAGGCACTGACTGCCGGTCCTACTGTCGAAGGTGGAATCCAAGTTAAGCCATTAAATGGTGACGTAGTTGAAAAACAGCTTAGCGGTATGTTGGCTGAATTGCAAGTAATGGCTAAAAGCATGAGTTCATTGAAAGCTCTTCAAGAAGTTGATTTCTCAAAAACTCAGGATCAGATTAAAAGCATGGGTAATTTTTATGATAATATGAACAAAGCTATAGCATCTATGGCTGAATCAGTAGAAGATACTAAACATTACAAAGAACAAATGGCAGCATTGAACAAAAACCTTACTGCATTGAATGCCGTTTACGGAAATGTTCTTTCAGCTATGACAGGTGGAATGAAGTCTTAAGTGATAATTTGTCACGACGTAATTAAGTATTTATAAATTATCATTAAAAAATTAAAAAATGTCTATACCTAAGGAACCGAGACAGTTGATGATTAACGTAATGTACATCATTCTGACGGCATTATTGGCACTCAACGTCTCGGCAGAAATATTTAATGCTTTTAAGGTTGTAAATAAAGGTCTGGAAAAGTCTAATGAATCATTGGACAAACTTAATGAAGAGTTACCAAAACAAATTGCTGAATTCTCTAAGAAAAAAGCGGAATTTGCCAAGTATGCAGAAAGAACAGACCCTGCTAAGGTTGCAACCGAAGAATTTACAAGTTTTATTGACGGCATCATCAAAAAAATGGTGGATGAAACCGGTGGAATGGTGCCTGATGAACATTCGACAGATCCCAACGATTTGCGAATGAAAGGATATAAAGATAAAGAAGTTACAACCAGAGTTTTAGTTAATGAAGGTAAGGGTGCAGAAATAGAGAAAAAATTAGGTGAATTGAAAGAAAAACTTTCTTCTCTATTTGATGATGCTGATAAAGCAACTAATATACCTAAACTCGCGCTTGATATCGATCCGGCATGGAAGCAAAGTAGAACTCATAAAAGTTGGGCAGCCTACAATTTCAGTCACATGCCTCTCGGAGCTGCATTGCCTATTTTAAATAAGCTTAAAAATGACGCTAAATCCTCAGAAGCTGCCGTATTAAACTACTTGATGAATAAAATCGGTGCAACTACGGATTTAGTTTTTGACAAGTTTCAGGTTGTTTCTGCTTCTAAGAAATCGTATGTAGTGTTAGGCGAAAAGTTTGAAACAGATATATTTCTCTCTTCATCTTCGTCTAATATAAAAGGAATGTCTGTAACTGTAAATGGTGCCTCAGTACCCAATGTGGATGGAGTGGCAAAATACTCCGTTACAGCAACTGCTCCGGGAATCAAAAAATATAATGCTAAAATATCTTTGACTAATCCGGTTACTAAAAAAGTAGAAACTTATTCAGGTGACTTTGAATATGAAGTAGGTCTTAGATCAGCTACTGTTTCACCGGATAAAATGAACGTATTTTATGTAGGCGTAGATAATCCAATAACTGTAGCTGCAGCAGGTGTATCCTCAAATGATTTGAAAGTTTCTGTGACAAATGGTACAGCTCGCAATACAGGAAGAGGAAAATATGACATTCGTGTATCCGACCCCGGAGCTACTTGTACAGTAACTTTATCAGGCGGAGGCTTAACAGCATCATCATTTCCATTCCGTATCAAACGAATACCAAGCCCCGTTGCTTATATAGCAAATAAACTTGGCGGTGCTTTAGGTAATGGACAATTTGCAGCTCAAAGAGGTATTGAACCAAGATTGGAAGGTTTTGAATTTGACGCAAGATGTGAAATTCAGGGTTTTGTTATGACATACGTAGCAAGAAGACAAGACCCTGTAATTGTAACTAACCCGGGTGGTACTTTCGGCGGCAAGGTAAAGGAATTAATTTCAAGAGCAAAACCTGGTGATATGTATATCTTTGACAACGTTAAAGCAAAGTGTCCTGGTGATAATGCCGGAAGGAATATTAACTCTTTATCTTTCAACATTAGATAATTCCTTATTAACAATATCATATCTATTATGAAATCATTTTTCAGTTTGTTTCTTTTAGTCATGGCCATCACATTGGTTTGTACCAATGATGTTGATGCCCAGAAATCTAAAACTAAAAAAACAACAAAAAAGAAAGACAGTGAATATGTTCCTGATGACTATGTTCCTGACGATTATGTACCTGATGATTATGCCGTACCTGAATCAAATAAAGCTGCCAAAGGTAAAAGCAAATCAACAACAGGACCGAAAAGTACAGGACCGAAAAGTGCAGGAACTGCCACTAATCCAATTGTTTCTTCTCAGGATACCGTAAGGAAACCTGATCCGGATGCACCTCTTGACGACTTCGTTAAAAGAGAATTGGTAAAACAAAAGCTTGTTCTTGCTTACGAACCTGTGCATGAAAGAGATGTGTTTTGGGAGCGCAGAATCTGGAGAGTAATTGATTGTAGGGAAAAAATGAATTTACCATTTAAGTATCCCGGTCATGAATTAGCTAAAATTTTAATTGATGGCGTAAATAATGGCGATATTAAATGTTATTCTCAGGATAATTTCCAATTCAAGGCCACATCAGAGGATATTAGCCAACAAATTGCAAGAGTTGATACAACTGAAGTGTACGATCCGGAAACCGGTCAGTATGTTTATGAGGTTACAAAAAATGATATCGATATGCAGGATATCAATCAATTCCGTATAAAAGAAGTATGGTTTTTTGACTCTGAATCTTCACAGATGAAAGTCAGAATATTAGGAATCGCTCCAATGTATGTGAAGGTTGATCCTACATCAGGTGTGGAACTACCTCCTATGCCATTATTCTGGATTTACTACCCAGACTGTAGAAAATACTTATCCCAGTATCAGGTTTTTAATGAGCAAAATATTGCCAGCCCTATTTCATGGGATGATTTATTTGAAAACAGGCATTTCTCAAGCTACATTACAAAGCGATCTAACGTCAACGATAACCGTTTGGTAGATTACGAAGATCTGAGAAATAATGGAGTTGACATGTTATTGGAATCAAATAAAATCAAAGAAGAAATATTCAACTTTGAACATGATTTGTGGTCTTATTAATAACTGCAAGAAAAACAAAAAAGGCTGTCCTGATTGGGCAGCCTTTTTTGTTTAACCATTATATTTTAAAATCAATAAAGAGAAATTCTGCATTTTCTCACATAAGATATTTTATCCGAAATGCTCTTTCTACCGAAAACATTCATTTCAAAACATAAATACTAAAAGTGAACTAAAGCCTTGATTTTATTTTCTTAACACCAGTTAACAAATTATTATATCATTCATATATACATTATGATTTTCTACCATATTTCACTAAATACAAGGGAATTGGGATAAAAGGGAACAGATAAAAAATGATTTTTTATAAAAAATATATGTAAAATATTAATTTGTTATAAATTTATTCATCAGAATATTATCTTTGCCGAAGCAATTATTCCCATTGAGTTGATTACTTGCAACTTAATTTAATTATTATTATTTCTTATTATCCGAAAACGACCTAATAAGTCGGAAAGAAACCATATTACTAAACCTAAAGACTGCGAATAGATGAAGTCTATCCTGCTAAAGTCAATAGTTGTATTTTCTATATTGGCATCACTTCCCGGTATTTCATTTGCCGGAAGTAAATCACAACCTACTTCGATACCACCATTCTTATTGAACACAATTAATATGATGTTCAATATTTCAGGAAAAGTTAAAATGCGTGCAAATATAATTGACTACGCAACAAAATATTTAGGAACACCCTATCGTTCCGGAGGCATGAAGCCTGGTGGATTTGATTGCTCTGGCTTTGTAAGGTATGTTTTCTCAGAATATGGTTTTCCTTTAGCCCATAGTTCCAGAACCTTATCACAAGAAGGAGAAACAATTAAACCGGAAGATGCAAGGCCGGGTGATTTAATATTTTTTGCTTCTAATGGAAGAGTTCATCATGTAGGTATTGTTTATTCCAATTATAATAAAAATCTAAAAATGATTCATAGCAGCAGTAGTAAAGGAGTGACAATAGACGAAATTTATTCTTCAGCTTACTGGACTAAAAGACTATATTGCATTAAAAGGATTTTATAATCATAAAATTAGCGTAAGAAAAAAGAGGCTGTCTGATTTTAGACAGCCTCTTTTTTTCTTCTGATTAATTAAAATATCTTCATTCGATAAAAAAGACATTCTATTAACCAAGTTACTAAATTTCATTTTACTATATTAGTGGCAAAAAACTTGTTATGGTTAATATAAAATTTGGTACTGACGGATGGCGCGCAATAATAGCTGATACCTATACGATAGAGAATGTAAAAAGAGTAGCCGCAGGTACCGCTAAATGGATGGTATCTAAGCAATATCAGGTGGTAGTTATAGGGCATGACTGTCGTTTTGGAGGCGAAATGTTTCTAAAGGCTATTACAGAAGTATTCTGTTTTCATGGAATAAAAGTTTTATACGCACTTGATTTCGTTTCTACGCCAATGGTTTCACTCGGAGTAGTCAAGTTGAAAGCTGACCTGGGAATAGTAATTACTGCAAGCCATAATCCACCCTCCTACAATGGATATAAGTTAAAATCTCACTTTGGGGGTCCCTCCTCTCCTGCTGAAATTAGTGAAGTTGAAAATCTGATTCCTGAAATCTGGGAGACACCTACAGAATCATTTGAAACATATGTAAAAAACGGTCAGGCCACGTCAGTTCCATTAGAGGATATGTATGTTGAACATGCAGAAGCTAGTTTTGATTTAAATCTGATTAGAAACAGTGGATTAAAAGTTGCCTATGATGCCATGTATGGTGCAGGTCAACGGGCTATGCTCAGATTATTACCTGACGTAACACCACTCCATTGCGAATATAATCCCTCTTTTATGGGACAAGCTCCCGAACCAATAGGTAAAAACCTTCTGCAACTTTCAGAATTAATAAAATCCGACCCTTCAATTTCATTGGGCATAGCCAATGACGGAGATGCAGACCGTATCGGCATGTATGACAGTAACGGTACCTTTGTGGATTCTCATCATATCTTGCTCTTGCTGTTGATGTATCAATACAAATACAAAAATCTCAAAGGGGAGGTTGTGGTAACCTTCTCCGTAACAGATAAAATGAGAGAAATGGCAATAAAATACGGATTGCCCTATGAGATTACTAAAATAGGATTCAAATATATTGCTGAAATTATGACTCAGCGTGATGTCCTCGTAGGAGGTGAAGAAAGCGGCGGCTTGGCAGTCAAAGGACATATACCGGAAAGAGACGGGATATGGATAGGTCTGATGATACTTGAGTTTATGGCATCCACCGGAAAGTCGTTGGAAGAATTGATTCAGGAATTATATGATGAAGTCGGAGCATTTTGGTTTGACAGAGATGACCTCCACATAACCGAAGAAGTGAAACAAGGCGTTATCAAAGCATGTAAGGAAGGAAAATATACTTCATTCGGCAATGAAAAAGTAATTTCTACCGAAGATTTGGATGGATTTAAATTTATTTTCGGAAATGAACGATGGGTAATGATTAGACCAAGCGGAACAGAGCCTGTATTGAGAGTTTATGCACAGGGGAAAGATGTAAAGGATACACGGTCAATCTTAGACGCCGTGAAAAAGACTATACTTTAATTAGTTAAATTGAATAAATGAAATCATTTTTAACCTTATTTCTTTGTTTGTTTATATCATTTCAGGCATTTAGTCAGCCACTTGAAAGGTATGGTTGCCACATGAGACATGTTCAGGCAAACGCTTCTGTTGACACAGAACAGGAAAACAGACTTTGGGCAGCATCTGTAGAGAGATCAGACTCATTTGATATATTGGATTATGACCTTACTATAGACTTAAGGGAAATGAATAATCGATTGCTTTATGGAAAAGCTATCGTAACCTTTACACCTAAAATAGCAGGCTTAAATTTCCTGCCATTGGATTTATTGAGATTGCAGGTAGATTCCGTCCTTTTTGAAGGTCAGTCAACGACATTTGATTACAATAAAATACTTTTAACTGTAAATACTCCAACAATATTGAACATTGGGCAGACATACAAAGTCACGGTATTTTATTGGGGAACACCACAAACTTCATCCTCAGGCTTTGGCGGATTTTATTTTGAAGATGGAATTGCATATAATCTGGGTATTGGGCTTACTGACGATCCTCATAACTATGGGAGGAGTTGGTTTCCCTGCTTTGACAATTTTGTGGAAAGAAGCACATACACATATCGTATAATCACAAAAAATGAAATTACCTCTTTTAGTGTAGGTGATTTGGTGGACGATGTTCCTTATAACGCCGATTCGAGGATAAGAACGTTTAGGATGACTCAGATTATTCCTACTTATCTTTCGGCAATTGCAGCTTCTACCTACGTTTCACACGACTATACATACAATTCAATCTATGGTGACATTCCTGTCAAATTGATCAGCAAACCAGCAGATCAACCAAGAGTTATCAACTCATTCAGTACCGTGGGCGATGCAGTGGATGCACTTCAATCCTGGTATGGCAAATATCCTTTTGAACGTGTAGGATATGTCATGACTACCAGGGGAGCTATGGAGCATCCCAATTGTATTGCTTATCCCATTAGTGTCACCGGCGGAAATTTAGATTCAAGAAGGCTTATGAGCCATGAATTGTGCCATCTGTGGTGGGGAGACTTATTGACCTTAAAGACTCAGGCTGACATGTGGATTAAGGAAGGTAATGCCGAGTATGGCTCTCATTTATTTGAAGAATATCTGCGGGGCAGAGATGCTTTTGAAAGCATTGTCAACGAAAACAGGTACGATGTCATCAATAATGCCCACATAAATGACGGACGTTACTTACCATTGTCACCTATGCCAAAGGATATAACATACGGAACTACAACTTATAAAAAAGGCGCGATGGTAATGCATTCTCTAAGAGGTTACCTCGGTGACGACCTTTTCAGGTCTGCTCAACAAAAAGTCCTAAAGGATTATGCTTATTCAAACCTAACGGCTTATACATACAGAGATGCATTAAGTGCTGCTTCAGGAGTGGATTTGACTGACTTTTTTGACAGGTGGGTATTTGACATTGGATTTTACGATTTTGTCATATCTGACTTCCATGCATTGGACTTTTCTAATCATACACATGAAATTACAATCAAACAAAAATTACTGAAATCCAACGGGTTTTGTAAGAATGCTCCTGTTGTCATTACTTTTGTCCACCCTGATAATAGTTTATCAAATCAACGAGTTATCTGTACCGGTGAATTAACTAAAATACCACTTGATTTGGACTTTCAGCCAAAAGCCGTATTCCTCAATTATCCTCTGACCCTCAATCTAGCTCAATTCAGCTCCTTGCGAAAAGTGACCAAGAAGGGAAATATTCCTTTTTCGTATGCAAACCTCAGTGTCAGCGCCTCAGAAATAAGAGACTCTACATGGGCTTATATGGAAAATCATTATACAGCTCCGGATCCCAGCCAATCTCAAGGAATTGTTATGAATAATAAACATTTCTGGAAATTGACGGTAGCAGATCCGGATAACATTGATCTGACAGGAAAAATTGAATACAATTTCAACTGGGATGATGACCTGCTTCAAGTGTCGGAAGACAGCATACAACTCATGTACAGACTTGACGGCACTTCTGATTGGTCTGTATATCCTTATTTTACAAAAAAAGCCGGTTCGCCGGCTGACAAAAAAGGCTCATTCCTTATTTCTAAATTTTTGCCGGGAGAGTATGCAACCGGCAACATAGATCCTAACACAGTTTCAACCAAATCCATTGTTATGGTTGAAAGTAAAATTTATCCAAATCCCATTAAAGGGCAATTTACTTTGGATCTCAATGAATTGAAGAACGATCATATTGAAGATTTCCGGGTTACCATAATAGACAACCAAGGTAAAATCGTTTTTGAACAAAGTATTAATGAAAAATCTACCCAAATAAAATTATCCGATAATATTTTACCCGGAGTATATCAGGCCACATTAACCAATAAAAACCACCAATTATTATCCAGGGACAAATTGATAATTTTATAAAATCAATATAAAAATTGCCTCGTAAACTATTTTACGGGGCTTTTTGTTTATTGACCAAAATATTAAAGAGTGCTGTATCCGGGTGATTTATTCAAAATTTTGGAATTTGATAAATTGATTCAAATCGCTGAATCATATTGCAAGGGAACTCCGGGTAGAGACCTGTTTTCTCAAATAAATTTTTCAACAGATCTAAATCAAATAGAGCTACAACTGTCTGAAACACTCGAATTTAAGCTTTCTATTGAATCCGGTGATCCGATTCCGGTTAATAATTACAGTAATATCTTGGAATTTTTGAGGTATCTTAAAATTACTGATTATTTTCTCGAAACTGAGCATATCAATGAGTTGAAAAGGGTGTTGGAGATCATGAAAAATCTAGACAAATATGCCATCAACTCAAAGCATTCTGAAAATTTTCCCTCAATCACCCGCTTGATTTTAAATTGTCAATACAAACCGACATACCTGCAAAGAATCAATCAGGTACTGGATGATCAGGGAAAAATTAAAAATAATGCCTCAGAGCAACTTGTTAAAATCAGGAGGAATATCTCTTCGAAAAAAACCGAGCTGGAAAGGGCATTTGATCAAATCGCCGGACAATATAAAGTAAAAGGATTACTGAGTGAATCAGGGGAAAGTTATAGAAATGGTCGAAGAGTACTTAGTGTCCCTTCCGAATACAAACGCCAGATTCCAGGAATTATCCACGATGAGTCTGATACAGGAAAAACAGTTTATATAGAACCTGAGTCTGTCATCTTGCTCAACAATGATCTTTTTGAACTTGAACATGAAGAAATTCGGGAAATTTATAAAATTATCCAACATTTATGCAATGACTTAGCACATGGATATGATGATTTTGTAAACTACAGCCAGTGTATTGCCAAATTGGACTTTATAGGAGCAAAGGCACATACAGCTTTGACTTATAAAGGGAATAAACCACTTATTGGACTTCAACCAAAGTTTGAGATTAAAGATGGCTATCATCCGTTATTGTTTATTAAGAATCAAAAATCAGGAAAGATTACAGTTCCGTTTAATCTGGGACTTCATAATGATAATAGAATACTGATTATTTCAGGCCCAAATGCAGGTGGTAAATCCATCTTGATGAAGACAATCGGATTGATGCAATTAATGATCCAATGCGGATTCCTGATTCCGGCATCAGTTGAAAGTAAATTTGGTATTTTTAAACAAATTTTTGCCGATATAGGTGATAAACAGTCGTTGGAGGAAGACCTGAGTACTTATAGCAGCCATCTGAAAAGCATGAAATACTTCACGGATCATGTGTGTGAAAATACCTTAATATTAATAGATGAATTTGGCACAGGTACTGATCCAGAGGTCGGCGGAGCCATTGCCGAGAGCATTTTAGGACACCTCAACAGGAGAAAATGTTGGGGCGTGATTACGACACATTATTCCGTTCTTAAATTATTTGCACACAACAATTCAGGAATCGTAAATGGCTCGATGCTGTTTGATAGCAACGGATTGAAACCAACCTATGTTTTTAAGTTAGGCAGCCCGGGCAGTTCATTTGCTTTCGAGTTGGCAAAAAACAACGGAATTCCCAAAGTTGTTATCCATCATGCTGAGAAAAAATTGGGGTCTAAAAAATATAAGGTAGATAAACTATTAAATGATCTTCAGGAGAATAAAAATCAACTGGAAAAACAGATCAAATCATTAAATGAAAGGCAGCAACAACTAGACAAACTCATTATTTCCTATGAAAAGCAAATGAATGAATTTGAGTTTAAAAGAAAAAAATTGCGACAAGATGTCAAAGAATTTCAGTTAAAATCGCTTAATGCTCAGGAAGAATTCATTGAAAGTCATATAAAAGATCTGCAAAAAGAAAAAGACCTTGAAAAAATAAAAGCCCTGGCAATACAAAAAAGAGCCGAAAGGGAAAAATTGCTTACAGAGCTAGAAAATCTGCGGATTATCAACCATGATAATAAAAAGTCATTGCAAAAGGAAATCGAGGCTGGTGATTTTGTAAGATTGAAGACAAGTGGAACCACAGGGACCGTGGAGGAAGTCATTAAAGACAGTGCTAAAGTTGTTATGGGCGGTTTGACGGTTTTGGTACCAATAAAGGAATTACAAGCTGAGAGACGTCCACAGGATTTGAGAAGAGAAAAGGGGATTCACACAGATATACTCACGAATGCCGCTAAGGTGAAAGACAAAATTGACATCAGGGGGCTGAGAGTAGATGAAGCACTTACTCAACTCCAGGAGTTTATAGATAACGCCCTTATTGCAGGAAAAATAAATCTTGAAATTTTACACGGAAAGGGAGATGGCACCCTCAAAAGAATTGTCAGACAAAAAATAAAAGAATACAACCTTCCGATGGAAATCAGTCACCCCGCACCTGATGCCGGCGGCGACGGAATAACCTTAGTGGCTATAAGATAAGATAAGATAAGATAAGATAAGACAATATCCAGAAAACCGTGTAAGGTAAAAAATAATAGTCCGGGATTTACAATTTTTTCAACTTGCCGACACTATCCCAAAAACTGTGTAAGTGGAAAAATCATAGTCCGGATTTACAGTTTTATTCTATCGCCAAATATAAGGCTAAATTGGTTTAAAATCATTCCCCAGTTTCTTATAGGTTGCGTCCATT
>JAGFJA010000078.1 GCA_024103005.1 Saprospiraceae bacterium | reverse complement strand
ATCATTACTGTATAAATTTTTAAAGTTAATAAAAAAGTTATTTCCGTAAATTTTTTTGAACTTTTTGGGGAAGTTCAAAAAATTTCCAGAATAACTTTTCAACTTACACAGTTTATGAAATACTATTCCCAAAGGCTAATAACCACCTAAATCTTCTTTTTAATAAAAACTACCTGAGTTAACACATTGATGCTAAACCTGCACTATTTATCGCTGTAGTGCCCCATAGGCGAAACAACCTCGACGGTCACGACATCTTCTTCTGCCGAATAAACAATTCTATCTTTTTGGTTAATTCTCCTTGACCAAAGTCCCGATAATTGATGCTTTAGTGGTTAGGGTTGTACGGTTCATGTATAAGGGTGTGATTTTAGTTCTTCAAGAATGGCTTTTATTTTCTTTTCTGTAGATTTATTCCCTGATTTTTTATGCTTAGCAATATCCGCCTGTGCTCTATCTGTCAAATAAACTACAAACTTTCCCATAAGTCATCTACATTTTTTACCAAATGTCGATTTTTACTTGCCTTTGCTTCCAAAACCATTTTTACAAATTCCGGGTCATAAGGGTTTTCTTGTGTATCTGACACGATCTCTACGCCATTACTTTCTTTTGAAAAAATTTCAATTATACTTTTCAGCGCTTTACCGGCTTTGGTTCGTTCATTGATATTTAAAGTAATTGTAATCATACGTGCATAAAAGTTAGGACTACAAATGTACAAAACTTTGGACGATTTGTTCTTTGAATGCGAAATGTGAATGTGTATTCATATTGCACAACTTACATATATCTTAAATTCACTATTACTTGCCTTTGTTTTCATTTTGCATGACATCTTTACATAGTTAAGTTCTAAACAATCTATCAAGGACCTAACCATTAATTCAATAAACTTCAATCTTTGCAATTGAATTTTTGGCAATAATATTCTGAATTCATCAATAAAGGTATTACCTTGTTTCTTGATCTTCATTTGTGTAATTTTCTATGATTCTCCAAATCAAACTACAATATATGATGTATTTTATATATTATGTTTTGTAATGTACTATGATCTTTAATAACTATCTTATTTTTGAATATAAAATTAAAATCAATGTCATTTTTTTTTGAAATTTAAAAATTTAATTATAAACCACTTTAAAAACAAATTAGCATGAAATATTTTTTATCAATTTTGTTTGTGTTATGGGCAATTAGCATGTATTCACAAGCAACATTTTCTTTAGGCCCTATAATTGAAGTCGGGTTTGGTACGATAAAGGACAAAAAAACTACAGGAGAATATTTAAAAACTAGTAATCCGTCCCTATGTTACGGTTTAAGTCTTGGATTTTCAAACACAAGCTTTGAAATGGAGATTCAGCTTTCACAGAAAAATTTTACAGACGATTTTTTTAGTAGAGGTGAATATTATTATGATCAACAAGATGAGTCTTTCCTTGAATTCAGGCAGTTTTATATGAATAGGACTTATTGTCGGCTTGCCCCTAAATGGAAGTTAATCAATACAAAATTAGTACCATTTATTCAAATTGGTTTAAGGCTTGGAAAAGTGGAGTATTTTACAGACCAGATATCTTTTCGAAAAAATAGTTACCCCGAGTTTTTTAAAGGCACTATCATATCCATGTATTCGGGAGGAGATATTTCAATTGGGATTCAACCCTTAATAGGCAAAAACAAGAATTTAGAAATGTTGTTGGGTGCAAATTATAGTATATCTGAAGCGTTAAATGATAATTTCACTCTTCTCACTAAGGATATATCAGAGTATAGTTTTTTTTTGGGCCTAAGAAGAGTATGGTAAGAGATTCGAGGCTATGTCATAGAGAATGGAAAAATAATTTAAGGGAACCTATAAAATCGATTTTGTTGCTTTTGTATGTTTTCTGGGGTGATAATATTAGCTCATTTAGAATAGGCACGAAAAATATTTAGCATTGAAATTTAAGTACTTTTTGGGCACAAAAACTGTTCAATTCTTTTAAAAGACTGAAAAGAAAGAATTAGTACAAAATTATTAAAAGCTAATTCATATCTCAATCTTATCATAAAAAATTACCTCACTTTACTTTTCAAAAAGTTGCATTTATTTGTTGATTTTAAGAATTAATTGTTCTCTACATTCACTAAAAATGATTTCCTATAACAAATCCCATTTATGAAATTAAGCAGGTTAAAATGTTGAAAAATTAATTTTACATTCAATGTTTATTGAGTAATTTTATCATATAATGAATTATAGTATAATGAAATTTTGTTATCCAACAAAAAATAGTTGCCGAATAACTCTTTCTATTTTTAGGAATTTAAAATGAAGTCAGCCCGTCACTTAGATACCTTCGGGGCAATAGGTCTGTTGATTACAGCCATCTTCTCGCCTTGTTGTTTTCCCCTGTTTGCCTTTGTGGCGACAGCTCTGGGACTGGGAAGTTTTGAGCTGTTCGGAGGTTGGACGATGTGGGTTTTCCAAACAATGGTTGTCATCACATTGACCGGTCTCGTTATATCTTATTTCAGACACCGATGCCTGTATCCTCTTTTGGTAGCTGTTTCGGGGGCATTGCTTATTTTTTTCGGATTATATTTTATCAGTTCAGATTATTGGATTTATTGCCTTTATGCCGGTATGGCCATCCTGTTGCTTGCAACTTTATGGAATAACCGTAGAATCAAAATGCACGGTTCCTGTCCTTCCTGCCAACCTTCCGATGAAATCAATTTACAGCTCAAGTCCACCATTACCTGTCCTTCCTGCCACCATCGTAAAACTGAAACCATGCCAACCGACGCATGTGTCTATTATTACGAGTGCGAAAAATGTCACAAGCGCATCAAACCCTTGCCGGGAGATTGCTGCGTATTCTGCAGCTACGGAACAGTCAAATGTCCGCCGATGCAGGTAGGAAAGGGTTGTTGCTGAGGAGTTGTAATCTTTACTTCAAACAGTAATATTCTATAAAGTTTCTCCCGGTGAAACTTATTTTCTTTAATTTGAATTAACTCTTTTAGGGAATTTAGTTGTTCACATTAAATGTTTATTGTATGAAAATTTATATGTTCTGCTATCAGGTATCATTTTGTTGACGATGTCTTGCAAAACCATCCTCTATGTCCCGAATGCTGTCAACGCTCCACTGCTGAAAGAAAAAAACGAGATCAAAGCCTATGGTTCGCCCAACAACGCTCAGATAGCCTATGCCGTCAGCAATCATATTGGGATTATGGGCAATGCATACGGGAATAAATTTACTTCCGAGAATACAACCAATGGTGTCACCACTAAAGATGCTAATAAGGGTAATCTCTTTGAGCTGGGTCTCGGATATTTCAATCCATTGTCTGAAAACCTGGTTTTTGAAACATACATCGGCGGAGGTCTGGGCAAAATAGATTTTGACAACCAAACTCAAAATAAACACTATGATGTCAAGGCCACCAAGTTTTTTGTCCAACCTGCCATCGGCTATGTCCACAAATTCTTTGACATAGCTTTTACTCCCCGCATTTCTGCCGTTAAATACAATGACTTAAATGTAAACGGATATACTCAGGATGAGCTAAATAACGAGTATTTAAACAAAGATGATGTAGAAGGTAAGACCTGGTTTTTCGCAGAACCGGCAATTACTGCCCGTCTCGGTTACAAATTTGTCAAGATTCAGGCACAGTTTGGATTTGTAAGCAAGTTGACTTCCGGAGACCTTAAATACGATTCAAAGTTTACAAATATCGGTATCAGCCTCAACCTGGCTAAGTGGTATCGTTAAGAAAGCTATACCTTTGCCGAAGTAGCAACAGCATTGTTGAAAGCAATGATTTCCTGCTGATACAGCCGGATTTTGCAATATGCCGACTATATGTGTCTTGTCAGGAATATTATGGCATTTATTTGTTGCATTTAAGTTTTAAAAATATTCCATCTTTACTGAATAAAAAGGCAGGTATTTCTTATTTTGCGTATAATTTGCACAAATAACCTGAACAACCTTGCCGGATGGATGATAACCCTGCATGTATTTTAAAAGACTTGAGATTCTTCGCTGACAAAAGTGCATACAACTATCAGGATGACGACCTGAAATTTCGTATGCGGTTTGACAAGGAAGAAATAACAGCTATGTCATGGCAACTTGAAGTCGTCAACCTCAATTATAAAAAACAACCCGGAGATATAGCCCTTACTATAAAATGCACGGCTCTGACTACCCGAAAGGAAATGTTTTCATTAGATCAGACCATTTCACTTCTTCCCAATGAATTGATAAAAGTTTTTAAAAATTCCGTAAATGCCGGAGTTATCGCTAATTGGAAGGCCGACCAATATCTTTGGGAAGTCCTGATGGGTGGTAAGGTTGAAATGACCAGAACCATGATTGTCGAAGATAAGGGGCGGGTGACACAGGATGTCAATCCTTATTTTGAAATACTGGATACAAAGCTATATCGAACGGATGAAGCAGGCACCATACGGTATCTCAATACCTTCAATGGAAGTATCACCGATAAGGTAAACATACAGCTTACCTTTCAAAGAAAATTTAAAGAAAGTAAGAATCTTGAATTCAGTCTGATCATCCTCAATGCGCTGACAGGACAGCTATTGACCTCCAAACAGTACAATGTTTCATTTCCGGCAAAAGATGTCTATGAAAATGATTCAGCTTATTTCAGTTATGGAGGGGACAAGCCGGGTTATTGGGCGGACGGATTGTATTTTTATTACATTTCTTTCATGGGCGTAACCATAACTTCCGGTCAATTCAGGGTTGCAGGGGAAGAAGTTTCCGGAGAGCATCAACCCATCGATGGCAACGCCATCAAACAGTCCGCTGCATCAAAGGAATTAAATCTGGAAGACGTACTGAAAGAGCTGGATGTGCTGATTGGGATGAATTCCATAAAAAAATCCATTCGTGAAAATATAGAATACCTTAAGTTTAATAAGTTGCGCGTCGAAAAGGGTTTTGCAGATGATGGCAACTTAGTTCTTCACGCCATCTTCACGGGTAATCCGGGAACAGGTAAGACAACCTTGGTCAGACTTCTGGGTAAGATTTATAAAGCAATGGGACTTCTTAGCAAGGGTCATGTTATCGAAGCAACCAGGGCTGACTTGGTTGGAGAATTCATCGGTCAGACGGCACCCAGGACAAAGAAGGTCATTGAAAATGCGCGTGGCGGCATCCTCTTTCTTGATGAAATATACGCACTCAGCAGGGATAATAATTCTAACGACTTCGGACAGGAGTGTGTTGAAATTATCCTCAAAGAAATGAGTGACGGCCCGGGTGACATAGCCATTATCGGCGCCGGTTATCCGGATGAGGTAGCCCGTTTTCTCAATTCAAATCCCGGCTTGAAATCGAGATTTGCTATGCATTATCACTTTGATGATTATATTCCATCCGAACTGATGCTCATAGCCGATGTTGCACTTTCTAAGGAAGAGGTTAAGCTGACTTCAGATGCTCATGCTGCACTGGAAATCTATCTGACAGAGCTGTATCGTAAGCGGGATCGCAACTTCGGAAATGCCCGGCTGGTATATCAAATCATAGATGAAGCAAAAAAACAAATGGGCGTCCGCCTCCTTCACTTACCCGATCTACAGTCAATCACCAGAGAAGAAATGAGCACAATCGAAGAAGATGATTTAAGAAAAGTGTTTTTAAAAGAACAAAAAAGCAAACTAAGCCTTCACATCAATCAGGCTGAATTATCTATTGCTCTGGAGCAATTGGATAAACTTGTCAGCCTCACACAAATTAAAAAGGAAGTAAACGACAAGATCCAGCTCGTCAAATTTTTTAATGAAACCGGTAAGGATATCCTGAATCAATTCTCTCTGCACGCTATTTTTACCGGTAATCCGGGAACCGGCAAGACAACACTTGCGCGTTTGCTTGGAGAAATATACAAAGCGCTGGGACTTCTCGAACGAGGCCATGTCGTCGAAGTCAGCAGACAGCATCTGGTGGCCGGCTATGTCGGTCAGACAGCCATTAAAACAGCCGAAGTGATCAATAAGGCTATGGGTGGAATCCTGTTTATCGATGAAGCATACTCGCTCAAAAGCAATGGTCTTAATGACTTTGGTGACGAAGCAATCGAAACACTCCTTAAAATGATGGAGGACGAAAGAGGTAAATTTGCAGTTATAGCCGCCGGTTATCCTGACAATATGAACCAATTTATCCTTTCCAACCCGGGACTGAAATCCCGATTTGACTCCTTTTATCATTTCCCGGATTACTCTCCGGAAGAACTTTTCTCCATAGGCATATCGATGCTTCGGCAGAAAAACCTGAGCCCCGATGCGGAAGCTGCCGAGTTTTTGAAGAATTATTTTAAATCAGCCTTTGATACCCGGGATAAATATTTCGGTAACGCACGGATGGTAAGGAATTCCATCGAAAACATAGTTGAAAACCAATACCTGCGGATGGCTCTGTTGCTACCGGAACAAAGAAGCCCCGAAATGCTCAAAACAGTCATTTTAGCTGACGTCAGGGATATTGCCCAAAATGAAATTCCCAAAAATCAAGGTATAGGTTTTAAATCAAGATAATCATGGAATCTTACCTTTTTTGCATTAAATTTTACACCGAGAATATTCCGAATTCTAAAGAAGCATCGTATCTTCAAACAAATAAAATTAAAATATATGAAGTATCTTCCTACACTACTTGCCGAACACTTTGCCAAAGGATTTAACATTAAACTTTCTTCTCCGGACAACTATACCTGGGATTACGGCTTAGTCTATCCTGATGGCTCCAATCGCTTTCAATACGTTTATCTGAGTGAGTTTACCGAAAAAGAAAAAGATTATTTGTATATCAGAAGTTTTGTGGCTGATTATGATGACCGGCTGAATCCGACAGAACTGTTAAGGGAGGCTGATTATGGCAGGATGAGTTTTATTTCCATCAAACCTTATACTAAGTCAGACGGTACCAAGACAGAGGGAGTCTATGTCACTTGCTGTCTGCCTGCGGCTGTAGCAGAAAATAATAAGCAGGTCTTTATAGATGTAATACATGAAATAGCCAATAAGGCAGACTATCTTGAAAAGAAATTTCTGAATGTAGATAATTAATTAATTAATTAATTCGCCTATTCAGACTTTATCTTTCTTAAATTCAACAAATAAATGCAACTTTTGGAAAAGTAAAGTGGAGTAAATTTTTTTTCAGAAAAGAGAAGGTTAAAAAAACCTTCCCTTTTGCTGAAATGGTAAAAATTCCTCATTTTGCTCCT
>JAGFJA010000077.1 GCA_024103005.1 Saprospiraceae bacterium | reverse complement strand
ATCATTACTGTATAAATTTTTAAAGTTAATAAAAAAGTTATTTCCGTAAATTTTTTTGAACTTTTTGGGGAAGTTCAAAAAATTTCCAGAATAACTTTTCAACTTACACAGTTTATGAAATACTATTTACATATAGGAAATAGACTTGTATATATTTTCTCTTATATGTTTACATGGCATTAGCATTAAAGTGCAGTATTTACCACGGTTAGAGAGAAATCTATGCCTTCTATGTGTCTATGTGGTTACATTGAATTGTTTAATATTTAACCACATAGGAAGAACATAGGAAAACAAACCGTATATATTTTCACTTATATGTTTACATGGTATTAGCATTAAAGTGCAGTATTCATCACGGTTAGAGAGAAATCTATGCCTTCTATGTGCCTATGTGGTTCATTTTAATAATTACCCATCCAATCATATCGGAACAATTCTTTAACTCCTGAATTACTCAGTGGCTGAAATAAGTTATTTCTTATGTTGTTGGTATTGAAAAGATGTACCTTTGCAGCTTTAAAAATTTTAATTTTCTTATGAGTCAAATATTAATCGAATGCGTACCCAATTTTAGTGAGGGTCGCGATCAATCTGTCCTTGATGCCATCGCTGAGGCTGTCAGAGGAGTGGAAGGTGTTACCTTGTTGGATGTCGATCCGGGTAAGGCGACAAACAGGACGGTTTTTACCTTTGTAGGTCATCCGGATGCGGTAGTAGATGCTGCCTTTGAAGCTATTCGGGTGGCAGGCAATCTCATCGACATGTCTAAACATAAGGGCGAACATCCGCGTATGGGAGCTACAGATGTATGCCCGCTCATCCCCATTTCAGGCATCACTCTTGAAGAGTTGGTGCCTTATGCCCGTAAACTGGGACAGCGTGTGGGCGCAGAACTAAATATTCCGGTTTATCTCTATGAAGCGGCAGCTACCTCCCCGCAACGTGTCAGTCTGGGCGATATCCGAAGTGGCGAATATGAGGGACTGCCAGCTAAGTTGGCCGATCCTGCGTGGAAACCGGATTTCGGTAAGGCTGAGTTCAATGCTCGCTCAGGCGCTACGGTCATCGGGGTTCGGGATTTTCTCGTTGCTTACAATGTCAATCTCAACACAAGTTCGGTCAAGAAAGCCAATGCAATTGCCTTTGACGTACGTGAACAGGGTCGCGTCGTGAAAAAAAACGGCGAAACTGTCATCGATGATCAGGGCAATCCCGTACGCCAGCCCGGCCTCCTGAAGTGCGTCAAAGCTATCGGCTGGTTTATCGAAGAATACGGCGTAGCTCAAATCTCTATGAATCTTACCAATATCAATGTTACTCCGCTGCACAAAGCTTTTGATGCGTGTGATGACGGCGCCCGGGAAAGAGGTATCCGGGTTACCGGGTCGGAGATCGTAGGGATGGTTCCGAAAAAAGTTTTGATTGATGCGGGTAAGTATTTTCTGGAAAAGCAGAGCTTGAGTGCAGGGTTGTCAGAACGTGAACTGATGAAATTGGCAGTGAAGACATTAGGATTGGAAGAGTTTGGTCCGTTTCCGCTTGACAAAAAAATTATTGAATATGCCATCGCCCGTCCGGAAGATTCTATGCTTGCCGACCTGACTGTGGCCGGTTATGCTGATCTGACGGCATCCGAGTCACCTGCTCCGGGAGGAGGCTCGGCATCTGCAGCGGTGGGCGCCTTTGGTGTTGCCCTTGGTGTCATGGTGGCCAATCTGACCTCTTCCAAGAAAGGTTATGAAAAAAACAGAAAGATGTACAGCGACTTTGCAGTGCATGGACAGGAGATTAAGGCCAGATTGTTACACCTGATTGATGAAGATACACGCGCCTACAACGGCATTATAGAGGCAATACGCCTGCCTAAGGCTACTCAGGAAGAAGCTGCCATACGCTTGAAGGCAATGGCAGATGCGACACGAAACGCCATCGAAGTTCCTTACCAAGCGATGGTTACTGCTGCCGAAGCTATTCCGCTCATAGCAGCCATGGTAGAAAAAGGTAATCCCAACAGCGTCTCAGATGCTGCCGTTGGCGGTCTTTGCCTCAGGACGGCAATCACGGGAGCATATTATAATGTCCGGATCAATATGAAGGGCTTTGAAGATGCCGCCTTTGTGGAGAAAATGAGCAAGGATGCACGCAACCTTTTTGAGTCGTCGATGAAACAGCTGGATGCTGTTGCAGCTATGGTAGAGGAGCATTTTTAGAATAAAAAAATTGTAAGGCTGAATTTCCAATGGTTTATCTATCATTGAAGAATTTACTTATTCAGATTTTTTATACCAGGAATAATAAAGTTTCCGGCACAAAGAACGCCATGATTGTTTTAAATTAATGGACTGAAACAATTGTCATCACCGGTGTTTCAGGCAAGATACTTTTCAATGAAGGTCTTGACAAATTGTGGAAAAGCATACTGACTTAGCTGATCAGGTCTTGCTGTTATGGCATCCGGAATATCCGGAAAAGCTGACACCTCCATAATAAAAAATGCAGGTATGATGCGTTGATGGGTCAGGATATGCGGCTTTAACACAATTGCCTTACCGGGTGACGGACAAGGTTTTTGTGTTTGTGGCAATCGGTGTGTAATTTCAACTGAAGAAAGTAAGGAATCTGCTTCAATGAGGTAAAACTGGTAAAGTCCATGGTAAATGTCTTTGCCTTTCCTTTGAAAAATCAGGCATTGAGGGCCTGACCGGAAGACAATATAATGAAAATATCTTACTTTACGGATGGATTTAGGCAGACGAACGGGTAAGTTCCTGACCTCATCCGCATTGTAAGCATGACAATGTTTTTGTAGCGGGCAGTGGTTACAATCGGGTTGGGCAGGTGTACATACTGTGGCACCGAAGTCCATGATAGCCTGATTGTACAGGGCAGGTTGTTGTCTGTCCAATACAGTCTGTGCTGCGGATTGAAATAGATGTTTTCCCTCATTCGACTGAAAAGGGGTGAAAATTCCGAAAAAACGACTCAACACCCTGACAACATTGCCATCCAATACGGAATATGGTAAGTCAAAGACAAAGGAGGCTATGGCGGCTGCCGTATATGGACCAATACTTTTGATCTTTAAAAGTTCGGGATAGGATGGGGGCAAAATACCATTATATTCTTCAATGATCTGAATGGCACCCTTGTGCAGGTTGCGTGCCCGACTATAATAACCCAAGCCTTGCCAAAGGCTGAGAACGGCATCAATTTGTGCTGAGGCAAGGTCTTGAATTGTCGGAAAAGTATGGATAAAACGGAGATAATAATCCCATCCCTGTTCGACTCTTGTCTGCTGAAGAATGACCTCAGAAATCCATATTTTATAAGGATCTTTTTCACCTTTCCAAGGCATAGGCCTGTCATCTGGATTGTACCAATCTATTAATTGTTTTGTGAAAAATGCTGAAAATGGTGAAGTAAATTGAGGATCTTTCATTTGACAAAGATAGAAATAACAGTTTCATACAATTACAAGATTATAGTATTTTGTAGAGCAGAATAAAATTTTTTCAAAAAGTCATGGCCTTTAAAAAATTTTTAGCAAAAATATTTGCGAAACCGAATAGTTGCGTTTATATTTGCAACCAATTGGTTTCTTAACGATTGTTCATACTTATGAGAAGAGATATTTTTCAGGCTATTGCCGATCCGACGCGCAGGTCAATCATTGCTCTGATAGCTATCCGAGCGATGACACCAAATGCCATTGCTGCCAATTTTGACACCACGAGACAGGCAATTTCCAAGCATCTCAGGATTTTAACGGAATGCGAACTGGTTAGACAGGAGCAGCAAGGCAGAGAGATTTTTTATTCACTTGAGATAGAAAGGTTGAAAGAAATAGATATCTGGATCGACCAGTACCGGCAATTATGGGAAAAACGCTTCAATCAACTCGACCATGTATTATCAACTATTAAACAACAAAAAAATGAAGAATGATCTGTTTTTTGATTTTACGGTAGATAAGGCTGCCAATATTGTACGTATAGTCCGTGAGTTTGACGCAGGATTAGCTCTTGTTTGGGATGCCTTTACAAAGGCCGAATTGCTGGATCAGTGGGTGGCACCGGATCCTTATACTGCCAGGACGAAGTATATGAACTTTGAAGTGGGCGGGAAGCGGTTTTATGCCATGGTCAGCCCGGAAGGTAAAGAGAGCTGGGCTTTGCAAAAATATACGTCTATCAGTCCCAAGACCAATTATAAGATGTGGAATGCATTTGCCGATGAGAATGAAAATACGGAACCTTTTGGCTCAGACTGGGATTTTACATTCATCGAACAGGAAAGCACTACGAGGGTTGTTATCACTATTTTCAACGAGTCTTTTGAACGCATGGAAGGACTGATGGAAGGATTTAAGGAAGGTTATACAATTACCCTTCAAAATCTGGATAATTTGCTGGAAAGATTATCTCAAAAGGCCTGACACTTAGAATCATTTTCTAATCATCAGGAAGGTCATTGTGCAATAAATATGACGCTTGGCGGGTATTGTGATCATACTGCGATTACAGCCGGTGATGAAATACACAGACATTATACTGAATTACTCAAACAGTCGGATACTATTTTATATGGCAGAAAAACTTTTGAATTAATGGAGTTTTGGCGCACTTTTATAAATCATCCGTCAGGTGATGAATCGATGGATGAATTTGCCATTGTTATGAATGGAATCCACAAAGTGGTCTTTTCGGGGACTTTGAAAAATATAGATTGGGAAAGTGCCGAATTATCACAGTATTCATTGGAAGAAGAAGTTCAGAACATGGTTTTATCGTCTGGTAGTGATATTCTCGTGGGCAGCAGGAGTCTGATAATTCAATTGCTGCAATTGAAGCTGCTGGAAGAGCTACAATTGTGTCTCCATCCGGTTGTTGCAGGCGGGGAGCTTGAATTATTTGAAGGAATCAAAGAGCGATTGGAATTTGAATTGATTGACCTGAAAGCCTTGAAATCCGGCGGTGTTATCCAATATTTACGACCGGTTTATCAGCGTTAAATAAAATTTTTGTATAATTTATCAAGGAGTTATCTGAATGTCAGCTTTGTGGCATCGGATAACTCCTGCTTTTGATATTTGAAACTTAAAAGGAAGGTATGCTTTGGTTTTTAGATTATTTTACTTAGAAAGGCAATTGGAATTTTGCCTGGTGACCCGTATTAAATTCTTTTTGTGCAAATGAAGAAAGGGAGATTCGTTATTTAAAGTAAGAATTATCGCATCATCTTCGCGACAACATAATTTTGGATTTCCTTAATAATTCAAATTATTCATCCTACATTTGCATGACGAATACCGGTTTGTTACTACCTTAATATTTCAGTAAAAGTCTATTTCAATTAAAACCAAAAGTGTAAAACATTGTTAAAATTCAGGAGTTTTTCAAAGAGGTTTATTTCATTTTTAATTGTATTGGCCAGTGTGATGACTTGTCAAGGTCAAATTAATTCCCATAACATGAATCACGAAAAAACAACTTCCAACCCGCTACTTTGTGATCCGATTACCGGAGCATGTATAATGCCTTCTGATGCTGAGAAAGAGCTGGCCGGTCTTACTAAACAAGATAAGTCGGATAAGGTCAGAGTTATTTATTTTACCGATCCGATTTGCTCGTCGTGTTGGGGAATAGAGCCTCAGCTGCGAAAATTAAAGATGGAATATGGTGAGAATATAGAGGTGGAATACCGAATGGGTGGCTTATTACCTGACTGGAGCTACAACAGTGGCGGAATCAGTAAACCATCAGATGTAGCACATCATTGGGACGAAGTGAGTACTTATTATGAAATGCCAATAGACGGAGATATCTGGCTGGAAGACCCGCTTGACTCGTCTTATCCTCCTTCCATTGCCTTCAAGGCAGCGCAGCTACAGGATGAAGTAAAGGCGATTGTTTTTTTGAGGAAAATAAGGGAAATGGTCTTTATGCAAAAAAAGAATATTACCTCATGGGAACATCTGGCTAAGGCCGCCGAAGCATCCGGACTGAACGTAAACCAGATGAAAGAAGACTACAATGGTCGGGCTAAAGATTTGTTTCAGGCCGACTTGAAGCTTGCAAAAGAAATGGGCGTAAGAGGTTTTCCCACGATGTTTTTTGTCTATTCAGATCAAATGGAATTAGTATATGGTTCCCGGCCATATCCTTTTTACGAAACGGCTATTCTTAAATTGTTGCCTCAGGCAGAAAAGCAGGAATATTCAAAAGAATGGCATTCATTATTTGAAAAATACCAAACCTTGACTGCAAAGGAATATTCTGTCCTGTCAGGTGTTCCGCTTAATGAAAGCAAAGTATTGCTCAATAAGCTTTCCGAAGAGGGATTACTTGCCAAAATATCATGTAAAAACGGCTCTCTGTGGATTAAATAATCAAAGTCATCATCCGTTATCCCGGGTTACTTCTTCCAAAGTTTTTCCCTTATTATTTTGCCATAAATCGGAAAATTGCATTTCAGTAGGTTTGAGTAACTGAATGCATAGGTTGATGTCTTCTTCGGAAAGGTCAGACGTAAACAATTCGAAAAGTTTTATCATTTTTTCTGCACTCTTTCTGTTGACTTCCTTGCCTTTGGCCGTTAATGACACTAATTTTGAACGTTTGTCGTCCGGATTTGGATATTCACGGATAAGCCCTCTTTTGATCATTCTGTTGATAAGGTCTGTACCGCTTGAAAGCTCCTGCAGATTGGAATATATAATTTCTGATTTGGTAGCAGAGCCCGAAAGACCGATAGTCTGAATCAGGCTGAATTCATCCAGGTGTCTTAGGCCGGTTTCTTTCAAAGCTTTGGAAGCATAAATCTGATTGAGTCTGGATATTCTGCTGATGATTCTCATGAGTAAGGCTGAAGTGATGGCAGTGGTATGACCATTGGTTGAAAGATCCTTTATTCTTTCCTTGTATTGACGGCTGACAAAATCCTTGCAGAAGTCTTCTATGCTTCCGAGAGGATGACTTTTTTCAAATTCACCCCAAAGCTTCACCAATTCTACTGTTTTATTTACTTCCATGATAACATTTTAATTTTAAACAGGACTTAAATCAGGCTGACTATGAGTGAAGGATTTTATTCAGATTGATTCTGGCGGATAGTAATTCATACAGGACCTGTAAATATTCGGTTTTGGCTTTACTGAATAGAAAATTGCTCTGAATAAGATCGGATGTCAATAGTCTGCCACTTTCAAATTTGGCGGTATCAGACCTCAGATTGACTTCCATAAGTCGGTATTTTTCCTTCTTTGATAGCAACTCTTTTTCTTTAAAAGCTACTTCCTGAGTGGCCTTAATTTTTTGTAAGGAAAGGTCAGCAGCGTTTTTCTGGTATTCGAGTTCAAGTGTCCTGTGTTCCAGTTGAAGAGACTGAATATCTTTTGATTTACGCCAATTGTCTGAAACAGGTATGTCTATGCCTAATCCGATATAGCTGTTTCCATACCAATAATGGTGATTAAGCAGCCGGAACTTGTTATCGTAGTAGTTCGTCCCGGCAAAGCCCTCTAAACTGATGGTCGGATAAAGACTTTGCCGTATGGTATTAGTCTGCAGATTGTTGAGTGCTTGCTGCATTTCAATTTTCCGCAGAGCGAGATTTTCTGCTGATATTGTATCGACTAATATCGACCCGGTCATCAAACTTTCCAGACTGTCAGCCGGCATTAGTTCATTGAATTTTTCAGGATCCAGCCCCATGTCCAGAAGGAGCTGAGCCTTGGACATCTGATGGATTTTGACTGCTGAACTAAGATTGTTGACGGCCGTCAGCTTCTCAGCAATTATCCTGTTTAAATCCGATATTTCCAATTTCCCTGCCTGATATTGAGCATAAGTGATTTGTAAAATCCGATGTTGCCGTAAGGTATCTGTAATGGCAAGCTCGACTTGCTTACCGGTTATCAGACAAGTAAGGTAATCACCTTCAATACGGTATTTCAGGTCGTTGCGGGCGATGGAAGCGTCTATTGAACTTATTTGTTCTTTTTGTGCATTCTCTTTGATGGTTGCATTTTTTTGCGGATTGAAAAGATTATAACTGAAGTTAATACCTGCTGATCCTGTCCAGTCGGTAGCAAAGCGCAGTGGAGTGATGTCGTCAGGACCTGCATCAGGGTTGAAAATATATGCAGGAACAGGTGTTGTAGGGGTGATGATATTGCGGCGAATGTCGAAACTTCCGTAAATATCCGGTAGTTTGTCACGTTTGGATCGGTCTGTACTATTGGCTGCTATGCCGGTTTGCAGGTCGGCTATTTGTAAGGATGGATTGTTGCTCAGCCCGATTTGGATAGCCTGTGATAAGGTCAACTTGCCGATTGAACTTGCAACATTGTCCTGGCATAGAATCCTGCCCGGCTGGATATAAATCACTGCTGTAATCAGCATAGCGATGTGTAGAAATCTTGATTTTTTCATTTGTATGATTTTACCTGAACACGGAGGCCGGTTCGAGTTTATTAATTTTTCCTATAGCAAACAACGATCCGCCAACAGAAATAAGTAGTGTGATAAATAGCAGGATACCCAATAGCGGAGGATTGAAATCCAGAATTAAACCGGCATTTGCCATCCCCTGTTTCATCCCCATCAGCAGCATCATGGCAAGCAGAAAACCTGTCAAGGCAAAGATGACTGCTTGGGTGAGAATGAGTTTCCTGACATACTTGTTTCTGGCACCGATGGCTTTCAGTGTTCCGTAGTCATTGATGCGATCGAGGACGGAAGAATACATTGTAAGACCAATGATAAAAAAACCTGTAATAACAGCGAATATGACGAGGGTGCCAAAGGTTATTCCCATATTGGTTGTTATTAGGATGTTCCTGACAGTTGACCGCTTGAGCTCTTCAATGTCCCATGCCCGTATGCCGCTAAAAGTGCGGTTGATGCGGTCAGTTACCTGACGGATATCTGCTCCGTCTTTTAGTTTTACGGTAATGATACTTACCTTATTGAGCGGGAAATTGCCCAGAAACCGAGCATTATCAATATTGGTGTACATGTAGTGGGTGGCAAAGGCCTGAGTGTTTTGGGTGCCCAACTTGATTATTGCGCTATGACCGTTGACTTCTACTTTAGTGCCTACCTGCAGCGAAGGGTCTAAATTTTTTGCATCAAAATATTCAACTGAGACCATCCCGGAATTGGCAAGGTCGGATAGGTTGCCGTGAGCTATTTTAGTAGGATTGGGTCCACCCATAAACAATGGAGCTTCACTTCCAACAAGGGTTACAGCTGATGATTTCCCATTTTTCAGCATCATTTTGGCCTTGGCGATGACGATGGGATAGGTTTGGGCTACCCCATCAATACTCTTTATTTCCCGGACTAAGCGGTTGTCTATTTGGGCAAGCACATCGACGTTCTCGGCTGAATTGTCAATAACCCAGATCTCACCTGCCTTAGGATTGGTATTGTCCATCAATCCAACCATGATTCTTGTCAAAAACTGGAGAGTCGCCAATTGCTGACCTATCAGAAAGGTACTAATGACGATGCCGACGATGATGCCTATACTTTTCGCCCTGTCATATCGAATAAACTGGAATGCTGTACGGAACATAATTATTTTAATTGAATGTCGCAAGAGACCTTGGTGTTGATTAAAAGAGAATGAGGCTCATCTAACAATACTTTAAATCTGCGTACTCTCCTGTCCTGTTGTTCTCCGGGCTCATCGGAAAAAAGGGATTTGTTGTTCAGTCCGGATGCCAGAGCGATGATTTTGCCTGTTGCTACCTGAGAGTTGTCACCTATGTTGTGGATGGTAACTTTCAGTCCGATTTTTAGCTTATTGGCAAACATTTCATCAACTTCACCATGTACCACCAGAGGCTCGTCCGGGGCAAATGAGGCAAAGGTGGCAAGGGCATTCAACGCTTCACCCTTATGGACATTCATTGTAAGGATGGTACCTGAAGAGGGTGCCTTGATTGACCTTTTTTCAAGGTCAGCTTTTACTATGGATAACTGAGATTGTAGTTCTTCGATATTTGTCATACCTTGATCGACAATAGCTTTGTTGTGCGTCAGCTGACTTTCAAGTACATTTTTGTCTGTCTCCATCTGGAGAATATTGTCATTTGTTTCTCCGCCTGAAGAAAGTAATTTCCGGCTTGTGGCAAGTTGGTCTTTTTTGTGCTGCAATTTAATGATGGCTTCATCGACATTAGCCTGGTCGGCTTTGACAGAAATTTGTGCCGCCTTGATTTGTTTCTCGATTTGCCGGACTTTGAGTTGCTGCTCATTGTTGGACAATTGGATAATTATTTCTCCTTTGTTTACATGGTCGCCATCCATTTTATAAACCTGTTGGATGATGCCGCTAACCTCTCCTGCCAGTTGGACGATGCCATTTTGGGGTTCAACTTTTCCAATACCTACGACGTGGCTTACTTCAGCTAAATTGTTAGTGTTTGGATGGATTGCAGAGGATGAATCCTGATTTTTATCCGACTTGCAGGCAATGAAGGCCAAGGAAAGCATAGATAACATCATGAATAACCGCTTTCCACTTTTTCGTTGTTTTGACAAAGTGATACCGAAATGAGGTTGATGGGAGTGGGGAATCATTTGTATATGCATGTTTTTTTCATTAAAAAGATTCTTCGATATTAAAGGGTCGGTCATCGCATCTACCTTCGGAGACATAGATAATTCTGTCTGCATACCGGGTAAGTCTGGTATCGTGAGTAACGACGATAACTGCCTTGCCCGAATCTGCCAATACCTTCAGTTCCTCCATAACTTTCTTAGCGCTGAGTGCATCTATGGAAGCAGTTGGTTCGTCACATAATAATATTTCCGGATTGGTGACCAGTGCCCGGGCGATGGCAATGCGCTGGCGTTGACCACCGCTGAGCATTCGGGGCAGGTTTTTCTGCCGGTCCAGCATTCCGACCATTTCGAGGGCTTTAATTGTTTTCTCCCGGGCTACTTTGGGATTTTCCCTTTTCAGGAGAAGGGGCATTCTGACATTTTCGAAGGCTGTAAGCGGTTGAAGCAGGTTAAATCCCTGAAAGACAAAACCAATTTTGTTTAGGCGTAAATCTGCCAATTCATTCATTGACAGGTCATTGATATTTCTGCCAAGGAGGTTGACTTCACCGGTTGAGGGTGAGATGACACAGCCAAGGAGGGATAGGAGGGTTGTTTTTCCCGAACCTGAGGGACCGAGGATAAGGGTGAGCCGGTTGGAGTAAAATGAAAGGGATGTTTCGTGCAGTGCGGTGATGGTGGTATCACCTGCTTTATATGATTTGGAGGCATTTATCAGTTTGGCTACGATTTCCATTTGATGTGAAATTAAATTCACCGCAAAGTTATAATATAATAATGTAGTAAAAAATAAAAAATACTACAAAAATGTATTAAGTATTCTGAAAAAATCAATCAGATAGATGAGTAATAATTTTATTAAAAAGCATAAGGGATATTAATTGAAAAACTATAATGTTAATATTAGATTAACGAATTATTATTATTATTGTATTGTTAGTAAAATATTATTTATGTTTTAAAAAACAAATATTATGCGATATAATATATTTATAATTTTACTAATTACATTATTTAATTTATCTTGCCAAAAAGAAAATGTGGCACCTAGTGCTAATTTGAAATTAAATTTAAGAGATGGGATAGATGAAAAATTTCTTGAAAGTATTGATGAATTTACAAACGAGTTCCTTATTAAAATTGCAAATAATAGTCAAAGTTATTCGACTATTACCTATTATTTAAATAATCAATCTGATTATTACTTAATGTAACTCTTGAATTTTTGGAAAATAATAATATTATTTCTGTAGAAAAATATAAACAATTGTGTACGAATTTTCAAAAAATGCCATTGCAATTACTGATACAACATTAAGGAAGCAACTTATCGCTCAGAGATTAAATCAACTTTTTTTACCTGTAATAAGTTATAAATCAGATATTGAGAGTAATTTAAGCGGAGGTTCACCGGTTCAATATTCTCTTCCTTGTACTAATGAGTTAGAAAGTGCAGTTACTGCAATAAGTCTTGAATTTCTTACATGTTGTGCATTAACTGATGGAACTGGTGCATTTTTATGCGGACTGGTTGCAGGTGGGAGTATCTATAGTGCTTATGGATCATATTGTACTTGTCTCCAAACTACAGATGGAAATACAGGTGATGGATGTAATTAAACAAAATATTGTACAACATAAATTGAATATGAAGATAGACCCATAATTTTAAACAAAATATTATATCATGAAAAAGTTTTTATTTTATCCATTATTAATTTTTTTGATGGCGTCTTGTTCAGAAAAGGCAGATGTAACAGATATTAAATCCATTGCTTCGTCCAAAGAATTTGGGGAGTATATCTCAAATGTCTCCCAAATGCTGGCAGAATCATTACCGGTATTTAGAGATAAGGACCTGAAGAAGGAATATTATGATATTTTAAATAAAGATGGCTTGAAAAATTTTTGTGACTGGGATGTCAGTAAGTCCTCCCCTGAGGTGAAAAACCTCATTGCCTTGAATTGTAAAATAAATCAATCAAAGGATAATTTACTTAGAATTTATCCCGTATTAAAAAATGACGAGAATTTTAAGAAAGCAGTAAAATATGCCTACGAGAATAAGGGTAATACTAAAGAAGAAGATTTAATTTCTACTCAAAATATATTAAATAAATTAGGAAGATGATTGTAAAATATGTTACTAAAACATTATAGCCCAAAAAGCTAAAGATATAAGATTTATTTTGCTGGTAGTTGGGTTAATATATAGTTTCGCTGTAGATTGTGTATGGGAATTCCATTTATCCTATGTTGCTGCAGAAAATGAATATAATGAAAATGTGAGTAATTGCAATGGTGTGTATGCCGAATTTTGTAAAACAGAAGCAATAGCAATTTTTAATCATAATGTTGATATTGCTTTAAGCACATTTGATGATTGTATGAAATCACAAGGAGGGGGATGAGGATAATTATAAAATTAATGTAGCATTCTAATATGCTTAGCTATTATTGATTTTTACTAAACGAAATAGTTCTGGAGAGCGTTTACGTTCTCCAGTATTTTTTAAGTAATCAAACTTTTCCGATTATAAAAAATTGAATAAAATTGTTGCATTGTCGGTTGTCAAATATTATCTAACTTCATGCTATATTTTAAATATTTAGAATTACAAATTTGTATTTTAGAGCTATTATATTAAAGGTTACTTATAATTTTAATTTGAATTCACCGCTTTATATCTATTATATTTGATTTACTTCATCAAAGAATCATTTCTTTTTAAAATGAATGTCGAAAATTTTCGAAAAAATCAATTAGGTAGATGAGTAATAAGTGCCAATGCCAATAAATCAGGTGTTTGGAAAGCCTGAACAGGAATATTTGAAATTGAAAATTTAGAAATTAAATTGAGATATTGATGTACCTGACAGGAGGATTATTATTTAGCTGCCTAATTAGAGAAAGTGCCCTGTTTATCACGATTTGGACACTTTTTCCAGTCAAAAAACCATTCTAAACCAACAGTTATCGGTTCTTCACCATTTCATATTCCTTCACAAAGTCTGAATAATAAGGTATTTGACTTAATATCTTTTTGTTACCCACCATAATCAGGCGGTCCCGGGCACGGGTGAGGGCGACATTCATCTTTCTGTCTATTCCTCCCCATCCGGTTGATACGATAGATGAAATCTGCGAACTACCGGAGACTACCAATGATAATAATACGATGTCTAAGGAGCTGCCCTGAAAACGTTCGACGGTATCTACCGTAACATTTAGTTTGAAAGGCAAGGCCTCAATCAAGGATTTTATCTTGACGATCTGTGCCCTGAAAGGCGTGATGATACCAATGTCTGCCTCCTCCAGTTTTCTTCCTCCTGATTTATATAAATCGTGGAGATCGAGCAACAGACTATGAATCATGGAAGCTTCGGCATCATTCATCTTGCTGAAGGATAATTCACTTTTGCATACATCAATAAATATGACACGTTGCTTTGATAGTAGATTTTTATAGCCGGAATGCCCGACTTTTTTACAGGTTGGAAGAAAATCCTTTTCCGACTGATACGGAAACATAGCTGTGAGCCTGTCATTGTAAAAATGTCTCGCAGGGAATCTCATTATGTCTTGATGCATCCTGCCTTGCTGTTCCATGAGTCCGTAAGCCCAATCCCATCCATTTTTTTCAACACGCAGATACAGCCGTTCAAACAGGGATTGCGACAACTGGCTTATTCCTGCTTCATTCATTTCTTCATCCGTAACCGTTGTCCATTTATCAGATTGTGTGACAACTGCCGGTAATTGCTTATGGTCACCTATCATGATAAACCGCGGAACTCTACACAGCAGGTCAACTATCTGGGGATCAAGTATCTGACTTGCCTCATCTATCAAGGCCCATTTAAAAGACAATAATTCCAGCAATTCAGGTTTACCTGAGATGGAAGCCACCGTACCGATAACAATCTTACTTGAATGTAACAGCTCCAGCAATTGTCTGCGATTGTGAATATCTGCCAACCTGGCATCTAAAAGGTTGTCTGTGTATGCTTCTGCCGTGCTGAATCGTGAGCCGATGCGGATATATCTTTCTTTATATTCAGGCCCTATGGACTCAATGGCTGCACACAATTCATCTACAGCCCGGTTGGTGTATGCCATCACTAAGAGCCTTTGGTCACGTTCTGTGCTTAGAATACGAATTATGTTCTTTGCCATAATGCTGGTCTTTCCAGTCCCCGGAGGCCCCCACAACAGGAAATAATCCCTGGTGGACAATGCTTGCTCCAACAACCCTACGTGGTAAGGTGAAAGGTCAGAACCTTCTACTTTATATGTTATCTCCTGACGGGCAGGAGGAATTGTGCCCAACAATAGCCGTCTTCGGTGGCTGTCGGCAGATGCCCAAATCATCATACTTTTAAACTGACTGCCAAAATTGGAATCGATGATGTCTTTTTCAATGTTCCAAAAAGTATCCTTATGAAAGATTTCCTTTCTGTTCTGTTTTGCCCGGAGTCTGATGACGGCCTCTTCTTCCTGATTGGCTATTAGAGTGCCCTTAAACAGTTGTCGCCCTTCCCACAGGAAATTACCTTCTTCATCAGAAGCATACAAGACGACGATATCGCCTACCCTGAAGTCTGCCAGCCGGTCAGTCATCTGTGACTTGCGAAAAGTGACAAAGGTGTCCTTGCCCGTATTGACTACTTTTTCCGTCAGCATGCGGTCCATGATGAAGTGATTATTTAACTTATCCGATGTTTTACTCAGCCAAAGGGATGACTGCCCGTCGGAGACGTTATTTCGAATCATTCCTGCCTTGGCATTGAAGTATTCGCGGGCGACAAAACCGATGTAAGCCTTCAGATATTTCTTTTCAAGTGAATTTAGTCCGTCTATTATCCTATTAAGCTTTTCAAGGTCTCTTGCAACAAACCCGGTAACTCCGTCTTTCATCAACTGACGCGTAATGTCAAAAACATTGGTCGGATCATTTCCATTGGCATCTATCATTGCAAGCCGATATTCTATAGCGATCAGACTGTTTCGGACCATGATGGCTTCTGTCTGGAGAGACCGTACCGGAGGGGCATATCTCAGTCGGTCCATATCCATTTTGCTGTATAGGATAAATGCTTTAACTTCCTTGTCTTTCCGGTCATTTTTTTTGACAAGGAGATCATACAGGAGTGTTTGAATGTAGTGATTTTGATTAATTTGATAATTATTGGGCTTGAATATCCTACCTGATTTAAGTTCGATAATGGAACGACCGTCAAGGTGGTCGATAAACAGGTCTAATCGTCCCTGGATGCCATAGGCAGGGCTGCAATAACTGGGTTCGATAAGGGCGGAAGATAGATTTTTAATCTGATTATCCTCATCGGACCGCACAAAATCAGCAAGATTGTTATAGTGGTAATAAGCCTGTTGCATCAGTTCTCTGACTTCGTCATCTGTCTTTGAAGCCAGAAATAGCGGACTTGATTGGAAGAGCAGCGGGGTTAAGTCTTTAAACTCACTTTCTGAATCAGTGATCAGTTCGTCTAAAAAAGTATTGGCACAAATCCCTATAAACAGGGAGTCAGAGGGAGATTTGGGAGTTAATTTATGCAGGAAGTGGAGATTGTGATTGTGCCCGTCATGGCTAAAACATTCGGCTATAGCAGTGACATCCACCAGAAAATCAGGCAGGATGGTGATACATTCGGGATAATAATCACCCTGAATGACACGTACATTAATCAGCATGACGGTGACGGGCAACTCAAACCAGGGAAGGTTTTGTAACATTGACTTCAATACCAGCTCCTGATTGGGTTCACGGACAATTACTTTTTTTTCACCCATAGGCTCCAGCTCACTGCAACCGGTGAAATAGCCTTCATCCAAATGATCTTCAAGAATAGAAAATCGGACATGTGGTATAATTTCGGTGTGCAGCCGGGTAGGCTTGACTACTTTTTTTGCTTCTTTTTGGTAGGTGGACAAGAGAGAAGTTACTTTTCCAAAGGCAATGTCATTGAGCATACTCAAGATGCCGATCTGAACATTTTGTAAGTCATTATCCCGATTTGAATGCGCATCGTTGAGCAGAAAGATTCTGTAGTAGTGGAGAGCCTGGGAGACTTTGTAATTGATCTTATACTCAGAGACAATGAAGGCAATTTGCGAAAAAACCGAGTTGAACGGCATTCGGTATCCGTCTGTTATCAGGTGGAGAAGATGGCGGAACAGGGTGTTGCACATTTGTGAGAAATCTTCCTTCGAAAGTGCTTGCTGAGGTAGTTGTAGTAAGTAGGATTCTACAGAATCATGCGTAATTAACTCTTTCATAATGGTGAAATTATGTTAAATAATCGGAATAGAATAAAATAAAAAGGTATATCACGGAAGTGAATCCGAAAAGTAAAAGGCGGTACAGCAAAAGTAAAATGCATAGGAGATTGAGAGGTTTCAGACAAATTTAAACAAAATATTGGACAATCGGATATTTAAGTTTTTTCATTAGAATAAATAATGACTCAGCAGAGGATACGTTACCGTCCTAATTATTGAATATCCAGTCAAATCCCAGCCTCACCGCAAAGGCATCTATCGGATACTGTGCGACCTGATATTGAGCACGCTTGTCATAAAGACTGTTGATATTATCCACTCGAACAAAGCCGCGCAGCAACCGTATTTTATAAGAGATAAAGGCATCATAGGTAAACATATTTGTACTGCCTGCACCTTCTATATTGTAAAAGTTAAATAGTACAGGGCTATATCCCTGTCTGTTATACCCGGCGAGGATCCTACCTTCAACGCCTGCATTGATGGTCAGCTTACGGCTGAATAATCGACCTTCCACATAAGCAGCATGGCGGCTGACCCACTGCGGAACTCTTAATTGGTCATCGCTGCTTAACTGCCAAAGTAGGGTATTGTCAAGATGGAAAGCCTTTATTTTAAGACGATGGACAGCCTCAATCCCGGTTACAGAGACAGGGTGATTGATTTGTTGTCCGACCCAGTTTTGATCTATGTAGGTAAAATTACGGATAATATTCTGATGCAGTCCGGCTTCCAATCGGATAGCAGGAATCATAATTTTTCCGCCAACATAGGTGTGAAAGGTGTTTTCCTCATTCAGCCGGAATACAGAGGTTGAATTAAAATGAAGATTACGGAGTAAATAGCCCGGTGATTGATTGCTTATTTCCAGCCAGGCTTCTGCTTGCAGGATTCGCCCTATTTTACCGGTAATGCGACCTTCCGCATGGAAGATCGGAGTAAGAGAATTAAGCAGATAATATCCGTGCGCACTTATGCCGGCGAAATTAGCCAGACTCCAGTGTCCCTCTCCTTCCAGTCTCAGCAGCGAGAAAACGGAATCGGTAGGCAAATAAATGAGATGATGACGTTCGAGTGCTAATCCACCCCGCAGATAATCTGCAGTGTTGTACACCTGTGTGAGTTCCTTTCCGACAGCCGCCAGATAAACCCTATTCAAAAAAACCTTATGGTCATAATTATTACGGATTCCTCTGATGTCGCTGTTGTAATAGCGATAGTAAGCAGAATCATCAGTTGATCGGACGTTGGTATCGTAAAAAAGGTTATTCTCCTTGTGATAACTTATTTCATAGCCGACGTGAAGACCCTGGTCGGAAGTATTGGCGGCAGAAGGATTTTTTTTGCGCAAAATGGTGAAGTCATTGTTTAACAAGATGCCCCATTCCTTGTATTTACTTCCGCCTGCATCGATGTTGATGGGCATACTCAGCCTGCTGCCGCTGGGTCCGCCTTCTATGTTTTCCAGGTACTTTGAAATGCCGCCGTTTTCTTCCCTCAGAAATTGATTGAAAATATAGATGAGGTGGGTCTTATAGCGGTTTTTCCAATGACTTTGTTCAAATCCGATACCAAGCGTAGTATTTCTCATCCCGTCTCTCAGAAACTCGCCAACCTGGTTAAATCTCGCATAGTCCAAGTTAAACGTCAGGTTTTTGGCAAATTTTCGGCTGAATTTTCCGGTAAAAATATTGTCATCTCTCACCCCTGTTGTCGTGCCATACCTGACTTCCGTATATGGCGTTTCCGGACGATAAAATTTGAACTTATCAAAAGTAATACGATAAAGGTCAAAACCATGTACGCCCATGTCAAAGGCAGTACGTTCACAAGGTTTGAAAAGAGGATTTAAAGCCGGTGAACCGATATTTCCCAGTGTCAGATAGTCCATATTTCCCGCTCTCGCTACATCCATTTGGCGCAGGGATGCACTCAGGAGACTGTCACTGAACGGCAGCAACGTATGTCGTCTGCCGTATTGTACATACGTGACCTTGACGGTATCATTGTCAAATAAATCAGCAAGAAGGTCATTGTGTGTGCTGTCCACAGTCGGAATGGAATCGCTTACAGCAGTTCTTGCCTTGTCGGTAGTAATATTCTGAGCCCCGACAAGCGTGCCGGAAAGCAAGAGAAATAATGTGACAATTATGCCATTGATACATGATAGGGCAAAGACCTTTTCGGTAATCCCTGATGTCCGTTTTTTTCTATATGTTAAATGCATAACTGTTTTCAAGGTGCAAACATAAAATATTTGAAAAACATAATGTTATATCCACACCGTATTTGAAGTAAATTCAGTTTTTTGAAAATTTGCGACTTTTATAAAACTTCGAATCGGAAGGAATATTTTAACGGCAAGTAACTTCTTTCAATATTTCCGCTCAGGCAATGCGCAGTTGTACCTTTCATTGAATCCACATATACCCTGACTGCCTCCGGTGTGAATATACACGACTTTTGAGCCTTCGGGGAAATATTTTTTTTCGACTAAATCACAGAGTGCAAAGAGTGCTTTACCGTTGTAAACAGGATCGATGACAATACCTGTTTTTTCATGCCACGCCTTAATAAAGGTCAATAATTCATCGTTGAATCTGGCATATCCGCCAAAGTGATATTCGCCCGAATATTTTAATCCGGAAAAGTCACCTGTGTATATCCGGGATAAGTGTTCTACAGGATTTAATTTTAATATTGGCAATGCTAAAACATCGACTTGTGGCTTTTTCGCCAGGTAGATACCTGCAGTTGTACCGCCGCTTCCAAAGGGCAATACAATGTGTGTTACATCAGGTAATTGGTCTTCAATTTCAAGGTAAAGCTCTCTGCATCCTTCCAGTGCAAGCATATTACTCCCTCCTTCCGGGATAAAAACAGCATCGGGTGGGAGGACAAACATCCCTTTTTTATACGGTTCAAAGAGAGATTTGGCAATGGGGAAAATTTCCATCCCATTGTTTCGACAAGCCCTGAGTGTATAGTTATGCACGTCTGCATGCGAGCCATAGATATATCCCTGTGTCTTTAATCCGTAGTGCTTCCCTGCCTGGCTCAGTGCCAGAAGATGGTTAGAATAGGCACCGCCGACACTGACAAGGGTATTGATTCTGTTGGCCAGTGCATTTTTAAGGTTGTATTTAAGCTTGCGCCATTTGTTTCCCTCGATGGTCGGATGCACCAAATCGTCTCTCTTGAGATAAAGAGAAATTTCACAATAATCTGCATTTATCTTCTCTAACGGACTATAGGGCAGTTTCCAGGTCATCGGACCATAAGCTCGTCGCAAAATAACCAGGCTTCATTGCCTGCGCCCTGGGCTCCTGCAGGAATGATGCCGAAGCGGTTGACTTCCACCCTTAGATTTTTTATAACTATCGGATGATCAAAGGAAAATAAAAAGGTATATATTTTTCCGACTTCATTTATAGTCACCTTTCCTTTGATTGCTGTAGAATTGCCTTGTGCGTCGATGGCAAATACTTTTATCTGGGAGGGTGGATAGATCCACTGACCTTTGCTGACAAAGAATCGGGCTTCGACCGTATTTATGGTATGAGGTTTGCTAAGGTCTATGTTAGCTATAATGTCTTTACCCTGGAAGCCAAGCCATTCATCACCGCCATAGTCGTTGTCTGTACCCAAAAAACCATTGACCAGGGCGCCTTTTCCGCCGGCATCATATTTTTCATTGGGAGGATTGAGTAAAGTAATCATTGCACCTATAGCTTTATGTGTACTGTAAGATTTTACAGTTGAAGGCATTTTAGCCTTATTACCTTTGCTTAGCATTCTGGCCTGAACCTCCCCTTTGCCTTGGATAAAAAGAGTAGGCTCGGTATATTTTTGCCAGTTTGTATCTGTTTCTCCATTTATGATGCGCATTTCTATTTCGCCTTCAGGATTGTCGCTGGTAATAGATATTTTAGGTGAGCCTTCGATAATCTTTGAATTTATATAAATGTTGTAAAAATGACGTGCATAGTTG
The DNA here is from genome assembly GCA_024103005.1 of Saprospiraceae bacterium. Lineage (GTDB taxonomy): Bacteria > Bacteroidota > Bacteroidia > Chitinophagales > Saprospiraceae > Parvibacillus. Next base: position 60,949 of record JAGFJA010000077.1, on the reverse strand, counting down.
ATATTCCATGCGTCTAACCGAGGAAGCTGGTGTATCAGTCTTTTGACAAAGTTTTCGTAATTTTTGTTTTTATCGGGGGACCAAAGAGCTTCAGAGAGGGCAAACGAACGTGGATAGGCCATATACTGAAGATGTTGAGGGGTGGCGATATATTCTGTCCAGAGATTGGCCTGGCCGCCCAGAATGTGGTGGTGCTTGCTCTTCTCCAACTTAGATGGAATAGGGTTAAAGGAATACACCTTTTTAAGCGTTACCAGTCCGCCGATAGCGATAGGTTCATCCGGTCCCTTCGCCTGATAATAGTCAAAATAACAATAAGCACCCGGCGTCATGATAACGTCGTGATTCTGTGTTGCTGCTTCCAGTCCGCCTTCCATCCCGCGCCACGACATGACTACGGCATTGGGGGCGAGTCCACCTTCCAGGATTTCATCCCATCCGATGATGGTTCGGCCTTTGGTGTTTACGTATTTTTCGATTCTTTTGATAAAATAAGATTGAAGACCTTCCTCATTTTTCAACCGTAGATTTTTAATCAAACGCTGACAGAAATCACTGTTTTTCCATGCAACTTTAGGTGCTTCGTCACCTCCGATGTGGATGTAACGGGAAGGAAAAAGGGCCATTACTTCATCCAGGACATTTTGCAGAAAGAGGAAGGTACCGTCTTCAGGACAGAATATATCATCAAAAATTCCCCAGGTGGTGGCCACTTTGATTGATTTATCCTGACAGCCTAATTCAGGGTATGAAGCCAGAGCGGCTGATGCATGACCGGGCATTTCTATTTCCGGAATTATCGTGATATACTTTTTTGCAGCATAGGCTACGATTTCTTTGATTTGGGCCTGAGTATAATAGTGGCAATATTTCTGACCATCATATCGCACAGGCTTGTCACTGTAATGTCCGATTAGGGTCTCATCACGACAGGAACCGATTTCTGTAAGTTTGGGGTAGCGTTTGATCTCTATACGCCAACCCTGATCATCCGTCAGGTGCCAGTGAAAAAAATTCATCTTCTGGAATGCGAGCATGTCAATATATTTCTTGACAGCATCCAAACCGAAGAAGTGGCGACATTCATCCAGATGCATTCCTCTGTAGGAAAAATTAGGGTAATCATAAATCGTACAAAAAGGTATATTGAGCTTTACTTGTTTGTTTGCTTCAATATCGGAAGATTCAATGGGACACAATTGTTTCAGCGTCTGAGTAGCATAAAAGGCACCTGCTTCATCTTTGTAACGGATGAGGATACCGTTTTGATCTATTTGGAGTAAATATGCTTCCGCATGGCTGAAGGTATCAATCTTTTCAAAGCGGATAGCTTTATCTGGTGACATAACACGGTCCATCTTCAGGTCAAACTCTTTATCAGCCCACTTGCAGAAATCAAACATCGGATCTTTTTCGATGCCGGGACCATAAAAATATGCCGGATAGTCACGGAGATTCAGTTCTCCCGTACCTGATATAATTGAAACAGGTTGCGGAATAATGTTTATTTTATCAGAATTTTGGGATATTCCTTTAATTATACACAAAAAAAGAAAAGGAATAATGAAAATTGCCTTTAGTCTCACGATTTGGATGTATTAAACGATTTAGCTTTAATGAACAAAAAAATATGTGGGTAAAGATAAATGAAATCTGTATGGCTTCCCAAAAAAATGCCTTCACCGGATGTCAATTACTTGAATTTTTAAAATAATAAATTAATCAGGACTCTTTAAATCGGGAATCTAACAGTGATTATTGAGTGAAAAAAATGTGTTAAAATACCTGAAGAATGGTAAATTAGTTATTTGATTATGAATATTTTGTATAAATTTACGGACTGGTAGCCGGCACTCACTCAAATTTAACTTTTTAAGCATAATCCCTTTTCATATTTAAGGAAAGAACTATATCTAAAGACAACTATTGCAGTTAATTATAAATTTTGGAACAGTTATTGCATGTATGACTATGATTTGTAATATGTACAGATTGAAAAGAATTGAAATGCAGGCTAAGTTTTTGAATATCAGCGTATAATATCGATACTTCACTTGCTATAATTTTTCATCTGACGCTTATTCTACACAAATATTATATGATGAAAGAATTCTACATGGGTTTATGTTTCGTTAAAAGAGCTTTTTTTATAGCTTCTTTTTGTGTTTTATTTTTGAAGGCATACGGAGGGGATCCGGTTAAGCCTGGTTTCGCTGACCTTACCATCACAATTGATAAGATTGACATCAGTTGTTATAACGAAACAGACGGGAAGGCCTGGGTGACTGCTTCCGGAGGAGCGCCGCCATATACTTATTACTGGTCCAATGGTGTGACATCAGATACTGCAACAGACTTGTCAAGCAAGACATATACCATTACAGTTGAAGATCAGCTGGGAAACATCGTTGTCGGTGAAGTTTATATTGCCGAACCGCCACTTTTATTTGCAAATGTATTGCTTTCTGACTCCATCCTAAACTGTTCGACTCCCCAATTGACAGCTACTATCATGCCTATGGGCGGTACGGGACCGTTTTCGTTTGAATGGACATATCCATACGGAGTAATTGATACCGGACAAACTGTCAATATTGTGCAGCCCTACAATTATATTTACAAAGTTACCGATTCAAGAGGCTGTACTTTTATAAGTGATACTACCATCGGGTCGGAAAATATTCCCGTTATTACGCTTGCATTAATAGATACGGTGAGTTGCAACGGAAAGCATGACGGTAGTGCCAACTCCTTTGTCTTTGGAGGGATTGAACCTTATTTTTATTTATGGTCCAATGGCAGTACAAATGATACTCTTTTCAATGTGGGAGCAGGCTCTTTTTCGCTCACTGTTACGGATGCTGCCGGATGTACGGGTCAGGCATACGTATTTATACCGCAGCCCGGTGCTCTTGATCTGGATATGAATCCGTATGATGTAACGTGTTATGGTCAGAATACCGGAGCTATATTTACGGATGTGATTGGAGGAACGCCTAATTATACTTATATGTGGAATACAGGTGATACAATTTCACAGCTTGTCAATATTCAAGCCGGAGATTACTCTCTCACAATAACGGATGATCATGGATGTACTACTTCGGGAGATGTGACTATCACTCAAGGAAATAAGATTAACATAACGACCACAGCTTATCCGGTGAGTTGCTTTGGCGGAAATAACGGGAAGGCAACTGCCTTTGCTTTCGGAGGTACAGGTTCTTTGCAGTACAATTGGTCCAATGGTACTACCGGAGCTCAAAATAACAACCTTACAGCCGGAACTTACTGGATTTATATCACGGATGCTAACAACTGTGTAGAGTCAAAAGAGGTAGTCATTAATCAACCTCCGGATATAGTTTTAGTTATGAATAGTACCCCAGAGGTGTTGGGCGGAATAGATGGAACAGCAAGTGTGGTAGCGTCAGGCGGGACTCCCGGTTATTCTTATAAATGGAATACAGGAAGTACAGATGACCATATTGAAGACCTGATTTCAGGAGTATATTATGTAACTGTTACGGATGCGCATGGCTGTACGAAAGTTGATTCAGTGTATGTAGCGGCGAGTAATTGTTCGTTTGCCGGAAACTTAATAACCATTAACCCCACTTGTTATGGAGGTGATGATGGAGCTATCTTCCCGCAAATCACATCCCCCGGCACGGAACCCTATTATTATATGTGGTCAGATAGTACGACAGATGTAGTATTGGATAGCATAAAAGCAGGTATTTATTCTGTCACTATTTCTGACAATGCCAATTGTTTTATCTATCTATCCACCATTATTTCCAATCCGTCTCGGGTTAATATAGATTATTTGCTTACGCACCCTACCGGTCCCGATGACCCCACCGGTTCGATAAAGTTGTTCATTAATGGAGGTAGTCCTCCTTATAATGCGATATACAATGGTACTTATTATCCTGGAGGTAATGAAATAACCATAGAAGGAATACCTCCGGGTCAACATGAAGTGCAAGTTCGGGATTCAAAGGGATGTACCTCATCCATAGAATTCCAGATTAATCAGATTGAGTGCAAGATGACGGCTTCAGTTGTTGTAATGGACGAACCCGACTGTTATGGTGATAAGACCGGGCAAATGTGCGTGATGTATGATAATAACTATGGTAATGTTTCAGTTGAATGGTCAACAGGCGATATATCCACTTGTATAAACAATGTAGGAGCAGGTACCTATTCAGTGACACTCAGGGACACACTGGGATGTACCGTAGTAAAATCGGGAGATATAACAGAACCCGATCCGATCTCACTCGATAATATTAAAATTATACCCGGTACAGGTGACTTTGATGGCTCAATTGCATTATATGTCATCGGCGGGACACCACCGTTCCAATATACCTGGACTAAAAATGGAGAATATTTTGCAAATACAAGAGATATATATCAGTTAAATGGTGGATTGTACCAGCTGCATGTGGTGGACTCTAAGGGATGTGAGACTACCTTTGAAGCATTTAAACTTTCACCGACTATCGCTATTTTACCATTGTCCGAAAATATCAAAGTGTACCCTAACCCTGTCAAAGATTACCTCGTGATAGAAAATAACAGCGGCTCTGAGATATTACAGGTTAATTGCTTGGACTTGAATGGTAATAAAAAGAGCATTAAAGTTGAACCATTTGACCGAAATTTACGCTTAAATCTTAGTGACATTCCAAATGGACCAATATTTTTGAATATTGTTTCCAATGAAGGGTTTTTCAATGTCAAGTTGATGAAGATTGAATAATTCTATGCTTGAACAATATGTAAAGAGGCTGCCTGAATGAGCAGCCTCTTTTTATTTTGGTGCTTAGCTTTGATCACGATGATAAGGATACAGGATGGATTTGCTTCGTTCAATCCGATTAAACATAAGTTTTTGAGCATTATTATATATTAAAATATTTATATATGTTAACTTTCACTGAATGTGACGGACTATAATATTCGAAACATTCCTATAAATTTTTTATTATTCATTATTGAACAATAGTTTTATGGAAAATTTACAGCAGGTTGTTGTTGGGGGAGGTTGTTTTTGGTGTGTTGAGGCCGTCATGCAGCGACTCAAAGGCGTTGTCCGTCTTGAAAGTGGTTATTGCGGCGGTTCACAGCCCAATCCCACTTATCGGGAAGTATGTTCAGGTATTACAAGTCATGCTGAGGTTGTACGTATAACATTTGACCCTAAGGTTATTTCATTACACGACTTATTGACGATATTTATGACAACCCACGACCCCACAACGCTCAACAGGCAAGGCAATGATAAGGGAACACAGTACAGGTCTATCGTTTTTTATCAGGATGATGCTCAAAAAGCGACTATACTTCAGGTTTTTGATGCGATAAAGCATATCTTCCCTGACCCCATTGTCACTGAGGTCAGCCCTGCCATGCCGTTTTATCCGGCCGAGGACTATCATCAAAATTATTACAATGACAATCCGGTTGTGCCATATTGCCGCATTGTCATAAGCCCCAAAGTCGAAAAACTCCGACATTATTATTCGGCTTATCTAAAAGGTCAGTCATAGGATATGTTTAAATTGAATATTCAACCCGGCTTTGCAGCAGCAATGCCTGCTGACCAGGATCAGACCAATAACCGGCGTCAGGTAAAGAATGCCGCATTTTCGTATTGCAACCCAAAGCATTTTGACCACCCCTTCCTGATTCACACCAGTACGGAAGCTGCACAGCTGATAGGTTTGGGTGATGATAATACCAGGGATAATTATTTTCTGGAATTGTTTAGCGGACAGTCTGTTTATCCCGGAACCCGACCCTATGCCATGGCTTATGCAGGACATCAGTTTGGTCACTGGGCAGGACAATTGGGTGATGGCAGGGCGATAAATTTATTTGAAGTAAAAACAAATGAGGGTCAATGGACGGTCCAGCTTAAAGGTGCGGGAAGTACACCATATTCACGACATGCAGACGGGCTGGCAGTTTTACGGAGTTCCATCAGGGAGCACCTTTGCAGTGAGGCCATGCACCACCTGGGTGTTCCGACAACCAGATCGCTCTGCCTCATAGGTACAAGTGAAAGAGTAATAAGAGATATGTTCTATGACGGACATCCCGCGCCTGAACCCGGCGCCATTTTGTGCAGATTGAGTCCGACCTTCATACGATTTGGTAGTTTTGAAATTTTTGCAGCACAAAAGGATGAAGAAAACCTCAAAAAGCTCATGGATTATACGATACGCAGTTTTTTTCCTGAAGTTAAAGCTGATACAGATAACCGATACCTTGATTTTTTTCAAGAGGTTTGTGCCCGGACCATTGATCTGGTGACAGAATGGAAGAGGGTAGGCTTTGTACATGGAGTGATGAATACCGACAATATGTCGATTACGGGGTTGACGCTTGATTACGGACCGTACGGCTGGATAGATAATTACGATGAAGACTGGACGCCCAATACCACAGATGCACAACATAGACGATATCGTTTCGGGACGCAGGACCAGATTGCATTATGGAATTTATACCAGCTCGCCAATGCTATTTTTCCGTGTATTGGAGATGCTGCAGCGTTGCAGGATATACTTGATAAAACGGAGGAGGCTATTGGTCAAAAATATTATACCATGATGGCACGGAAACTAGGCTTGAATTTTATTGACAAAGATGTAGCCTTACACATTGATTCTCTCCGCCAATTGCTTCAACATTCACATGGAGATATGACGATTTTCTTCCGGACTCTTTCATATTTCGGAAATATCGATGTACGACCTGAATCGACTGAAATGAAGCAATTGATGGAATCGGCATTTTATGGAAAAAATTCAGATGAAATGGAGACTAAATGGCAAGATTGGTTTGCCGGCTACCAAAAATTGATCCATGCAGATGCCAGACCTGCCTATTTGAGGCAGAAGACCATGCAGTCAGAAAATCCAAGATATGTCCTGCGTAACTATATGGCACAAATGGCAATTAATAAAGCTTATGAAGACGATTATACCTTAATGGAAGAATTATATGAAATGCTGAAAAATCCTTATTCAGACCAACCAAAGTACGATCACTGGTATGCGAAAAGACCTGATTGGGCACTTGACCACCCGGGATCCTCTATGTTGTCGTGTTCTTCTTGAAACCGATAAATTCAATTCAAAATATAAACCGGATATTTTACAATTGGACAGCCGAAAGATAATCATGTGGCCCATAGAACTAAGGGGAATTTGGTTGGATTGCACTATTTTTGTAAAATTGAGGATTAATCCGCTTTTCATCATTTTCAAGACTTTATGGAAGATAAAATTTTGCATAGGATAGTTAAAATGCATTTGCGTACGGAAGAAACAGAAAATTTCCTGACACATTTCGATGACATCAAGGAAAAAATCCGAAATTTTCCGGGATGTTTAGGACTTAGCCTGTTGCAGGATGCCGATCATCCCAATATTGTATTTACTTATAGTCAGTGGGAGTCTGTAGATCGTCTGGAAGCATATCGCCATTCTGAGTTGTTTAGATCAACATGGTCTTTTGTGAAAACCTTATTTGAAAAAAAGGCAGAGGCCTGGTCCGCTAATATCTTCCGTCAACTTTAATTGCAAACACATGAAACCCGATATAATCAACATCGATGGAAGTCCTCTGTATCTCGATCGTGATCTCAATTTTTTAAAAACTTTTCTCAGTTCGCAGCCTTACAGCGGTGTGGTCGTCCTCGGAGATGAGAATTCTGTCCGATATTGCCTCCCCGTCATTAAAGATATTTTGCCGGAAGGAATTATTGTCATAGAGTTTGCCTCAGGGGAGTCAAATAAAAACATAGATACATGCCAAGAAGTATGGAGGAAGATGTTAGCTGCCAGGGTTGACCGCAAAGCTTTGGTATTGCTGCTTGGCGGTGGTGTCGTGGGCGACATGGGGGGATTTATCGCTTCGGCCTATAAGCGCGGACTTGATTTTATCCATATTCCTACGACGCTGATGGCGATGACGGATAGCTCCATAGGAGGAAAGACAGGCATTGACTTTGACGGGATAAAGAATGTAATAGGATTGTTCAGCCGGCCTAAAGCCATATTTACACACCTTGGATTTTTGAATACCTTGCCGGATAAAGAGATGTGGAGCGGTTTTACTGAAATAGTCAAGCACGCATTAATAGCTGACCGGATCTTGTTCAATGAATTAAAAAAATCGGTTGATGAAGCTAGACCGGTCGTCAGCTATGAGATATTAAGGCAAAGTATTCTGGTCAAAAAGACCCTTGTCGAAAGAGACCCCTTTGAAAGCAGTGTACGTAAGGCCCTCAACTTTGGACATACTGTGGGACATGCAATTGAGTCGTGTATGCTCAAAGCAGGGACGCCGCTTACCCATGGGGAAGCAGTTGTCTATGGGATGATTGCTGAGACATGGTTGTCCCATAAGACCGGATTGATATTGGCGGACCATTTAAATGAAGTTGAAAATTTTCTACTGAAAATATGTGATGTTAAGAAAATAATCGGATTGGATCGTAGCCAATTCTTCGATTTTATATCCAATGATAAGAAAAATGAATCGGGTAAAATTTTATTTTCATTACTCAACGGAATCGGCAGCTTTTCTATCAATAAAGCGGTCAATGAAGAAGGGATTGAAGATAGCCTGAACTATTTGCTTTCACGATAATAAGGGAAAATTTTCCCTTTTAAAACTATTAGGTTGTTTTTCATTACCTGATAAATTACCAAAACGATTCATATCCAATCGCTTTATTTTATATTTTCTTATCTATCAGGTTGCTGTTTAAATGTATTAAATAAAGGAGTTGCGGATGATTCGCATTGGAATGGTTCGTATAAAGAGGAAGTATATTATTTCGACTTTGATAAAATGACTATTTTTGGCCCCTTAAATTTATAATTATGTGTGGAATTCTTGGAATCTTCAATTTACAACAAGACGTTGAAACATTGCGTCCTCAGGCGCTTAATATGTCTAAAAAACAGCGTCATCGCGGGCCTGACTGGTCCGGGATATTTTGTAGTGAAAATGCTATTTTAGTACATGAAAGACTATCCATTGTCGATCCTACTTCCGGTAAACAACCTCTTTTTAATAGCGATGGTACGTTAGCCCTGGCCGTCAATGGAGAGATATATAATCACCGCCAGCTAAAAAAGAATCTGAAAGAGCCATATACTTTTCAGACTCAGTCAGATTGCGAAGTCATCCTTGCTCTTTATCAGGAAAAGGGGATTGATTTTCTTGAAGACCTGAATGGAATTTTTGCCTTTGCCTTGTACGATCACGCTAAGGACGAATATCTCATAGCCAGAGATCACATGGGTATCATTCCGTTATATATCGGATGGGATCAATATGGCAATTTCTATGTAGCATCCGAGATGAAGACTCTAAGTGGTGTTTGTACAAAGATTCAGGAGTTTTTACCGGGACATTATCTATATTCTAAGGATGGCGGGATGAAGCGTTGGTACAACAAGGAATGGACAGATTATGATCAGGTCAAGGATAACGAGACCGATATTCAAAAACTGAAAATTGCCTTTGAGAAAGCCGTCCACCGTCAGCTTATGTCTGACGTACCATACGGCGTCCTGCTTTCGGGAGGCCTTGATTCCAGTATTGTGAGCGCCATTGCAAAGAAGTACTCAGCCCGGAGAATAGAGACAGAAGACCTAAAAGATGCCTGGTGGCCACAGTTGCACAGCTTTGCTGTCGGTTTAAAGGGGTCACCCGACCTGGCTGCTGCAAAAAAAGTAGCAGAACATATAGGCACGGTTCACCATGAGGTATATTTCACCGTTCAGGAGGGACTGGATGCCCTGTCCGATGTGGTTTATCACACAGAGACTTATGATGTTACCACGATCCGCGCCAGTACTCCCATGTATCTGTTGGCAAGGGTAATCAAATCAATGGGTATTAAAATGGTGTTATCCGGTGAAGGCTCTGATGAGATCTTTGGGGGATACCTTTATTTTCACAAGGCTCCGGATGCCCGCGCCTTCCACGAAGAAACCGTCAGAAAGTTAAGCAAATTACACATGTATGATTGCCTCCGCGCCAACAAATCACTGGCTGCATGGGGTGTGGAAGGCAGAGTCCCTTTTCTGGATAAGGAATTTATGGATGTGGCTATGCGCATCAACCCGAAAGATAAGATGTCAGGCAATGGTAAGATAGAAAAATACATCCTCCGAAAGGCATTTGAAGACTATCTGCCAGCAGAGGTAGCATGGCGTCAGAAGGAGCAATTCTCTGACGGTGTAGGCTATAATTGGATAGATAGCCTAAAACTGATTACCTCAGAGCGGGTAAGTGATGATCAGATGAAGAATGCAGCCTTCCGTTTCCCGGTGAATACTCCGAAAACTAAAGAGGAATATTATTACCGATCCTTATTTGCAGAACATTTCCCCGGCAATGAAGAAGCAGCATGTGTTCCTTCAGAGGCATCTGTAGCCTGTAGCACGGCAATTGCACTGGAATGGGATGAATCATTTAAGAAATTACAGGATCCCAGTGGAAGAGCCGTTTCATCCGTACATGATCAGGGATATAAATAGTAGCAGGTATTTGAGATGTGACATGATTAAGACAGGATAATGCCGGTCTCAGAATTTGATTTGTACGGAAGCTTTTACAAGTTACCAATACCTTAGCTACCGTTCCAGCGCAATTAGACTGCCTTTTTCTTCACTTCTCGTAATGAATAGTGAAACCGGTATCCTTTCTTTTAGTTCTTCAACGTGGGAAATGATTCCAACGATGCGATTTTCTTTCCGTAGTCCCGTCAAGGTATCAAAAACAATATTAACAGATTCGGCATCTTGGGTACCGAAGCCCTCATCTATGAAAAAGAAATTCTGCCGGGAACGACTATGATTCTGAACACTTTCAGCCAAGGCCAAAGCCAGGCTAAGTGCGACCTGAAAACCCTGACCACCTGAAAGGGTTTTTACACTCCGACTCCTGCCTTCATTCAAATAATCCGTTACCTCAAAGTCGCCGCTATCACTGAGTTGTAAGCTTAACTGCCCGCGTGTCATCCGATGAAAACGGACGTTGGCATGGTCACACAATTGCCGAAGATAGACATTGGAGATGTATTGTACGAAGCCACTTCCCTTCATCAGATTAAAAATAGTCTTCAGATTGTCTTCCCTCGTCTGAAGCTTGCTTTGCTGCAAAAGCAATTCTTTCTTTTCTTTCAGCAATTGGCTGCTTCGCTCTAAATCCGATCGGGTGAGAGCCACTGCTGAGGTTATTTCTGAAAGTTTCTTTGATGAATGTTCCAGTTCTGACTCTTTTTGAGCCTTCAAACCCTCGTCAATGGTAACTTCTTTCAGTTTGTCCCGGAGACTTTCCGTATTTTTTTTCAAGGCTTCAAATCGGATATTAAAATCTTCTACTTTTTGCCTGTTGCTTTCCACATCCAAAGGTGTTGCCAGGATGCGATCTACCTCCTCACGGGATGAATATTCACCTTCTCTGATTGCCTTCTGTAAGTCGTCTTGCAGTGACATCAACTGCTTTTCGACTTCCCTGTGGCGGCTTTCAGCAGCTTGAAGGGTGGCAGATTCAGCTGCCAGTTGGGTCGAAAGCTCTCCTGCTCTTTTTTCACAAGCTTTAAAATTTCTTTCAAGTTCGGCGATTTCCTGATTTAATTTCTCAGACTGTGCATAAATGGTATCTTTATCAGTTTGCTGAAAGTCGGCATACCGGAGTGTTTGTAGTTGAGATTCTTTTTCATGGAAGGTAGCCTGAAGGGTGATTACTTCAGCATCCAATTGATTCAGTCTGGAGCGATAACGTTCAAGTGTTTGCCTGGAAGCGTCTATTTCACTGCGTTTTAGCAAGAGTTCATCTTCCAGTTTTCGGATGTTTTCTTCGGTTGCGATGAGGGCGGCTTTTCGGATATTGAAGGTCTCCATATTGTCAGGATCGTATTCTTGCCATGTAAAGGATTCCGTCAGACGAAGTTCTTCTTCCTCCATAGTACGGATAGTCACTTGCAGTGCTCCAAGTTGTGTTTGGGATGAGTTGATTTCTTTGGTGATTAACTCAGCTTTAATCTTATTGTTTTGAAGCTTTGTCAGTTTTTGTTCTAATGCTTCCAGTTTTTGCCGGATGTCTTCAATTTCAGCAGAAGGGTCGTAATCTTGCCTTACATGGGGATGATGGAGCGAACCACATAACGGACAAGGGTGGCCATCAATGAGGGAGTCGGCATATTCAGCTAGTCTGGATTCTGTGTGAAGGTGTGCCAGTCGTGATTGTAACGAGATTTTCTCCTCCAAAAGCGCATTATTTTGGATGTCAAAATAAGATTCCAATTTTCCAGGTGTGACTCCCATTTCTTCCAATGTCAGCAGATTGGCTGCAATACCATCCTGTAAATCCTTAGATAATTCTATTTGTTGGGACTTTTGCTGAGAAAGCACATTCTTTTTCTGATACCATGACTCCAGCTCCATCAACACCCGGGTATCGATTTTTTGATTCTTGTATTTTTCGACTTCTTCCTGTAAAGACTTGATATTTTGCTCGATTTTTTGGGTCTTTGTCTCTATTTCCCGGAATAATCTATTGCCCTTCTCTCTATTTTCCTTAGATAGTGATATTTTTATCTCACCTTCTTTCAGGTTGGCTATGATACGTAAGTCAGACACTCTGATTTTTTCTGCCTCAATGCCGGAATATAGTGCCTGGAGGTTTGTGAGCTTTGCTTTATTTTCTTCAAAATGACGGGATGATACTTCTAATTTTGAGGATAAACCGGCTTTTTCAGCATTGATTTTATGGAGTTCTGCCTGAATGGAGGCTTCGTTTTTTAACAGGTGAAAGAAGGCCTTATAAGCAGCTTCATATTCTAAAATTTGGTGACGCAGCTGATCTATTGACGGTTTTTGTTCTGTCAGTTCATTTAATAGTTTTTCTTCCGATTGAAGTTGTTGCCAGTCAGAATAAAGATTCTGAAAAATGAGGAAATCCCGGTTGATTTTCCGGTGAATTTCTGCTTGTCGAGCCATGTCAGCTTCTTCCGCAATGAGTTTTTCCCTGATTTGAAGGATATTCTCATCTGAGATGCTGTCATAAGCCGAAAGTTTCCCGTTGATGGTATCGAGTTCTGTCCGATTGGAACGCTGCAGCCGGGCCGTGCTGTCTTGCAGGTCAAAGCGATGTAGATCAAATATCTCCATCATCATTTGTGTCCTGTCCTTAGGCCCCAATTCTATGAATTCTTTAAATTGTCCTTGGGGAATGATGATGGTCCGTTTGAAATTTTCATAACTCAAACCGAGAATTTTTTCAGCATCCGTGTGCTCAAGCGCCTTCCATTCGCCTTCTTTTTTGTGATAAAAGGTTGTTGTCGGAGTTTTGACTTCTTCAAACCTTTTAGAATGGCGTTTAATTTCTTTTGTAGCACGATACAATTCATCATTGAGGGTGTAAAAGTCAAATTCGATGTATAGACGATCAGACCTGAGATTCATCATGTTGTAACTCCTTTTGTCGCCCTTGGAAAGCCTTTCCGTCCGATCATATAAGACATAGGAGATGGCTTCCAGAATAGATGATTTTCCTGAACCCACTGATCCGAAAATGCCGAAAAGTCCGGCCTCCGTCAACTGTCTGAAGTCAATGACCTGTTCTTCACGATAAGAATAAAGGCCTTCTATGGTGAGTTTAACCGGAATCATGGAAGTTGTAATATTTCGTTAAAAAGTTGCATAATAGCCTCATCCGGTTCTTGACCGTTATTTTTTGTTTTAAAATAGTCGGCAAATAATCCTCTGATATCCCTGCTCAGGTCGATATCTGTTATATTTTCTTCCTTACCGGGCTGATGTTGTACTTTCGGAATGATATGGATGATGCCGTCATGTGCCCTGAAAAGTCGTTGTCTGTCTGATGCTGCCAAAAAAGAGTCGCTCTCGATCGTGAGTTCGATGAGCGTGTCAGGGTGTGACTTCAGCCATTGGACGGCGAGGTCGATGTCAGTAAATGATTTTCGGATTAGTTTTCTGCCTTTGGTCAAGTTTATGGGTTGCCAGGTGGCTTGTTGACCGGGTAGAATATCGGTGATGACGACATATTTTTGCTGACCGGCTTCGGAAAAACTGTATTGCAGTGGTGAGGAAGCATAGATGGCAGGGTTTTGTATGCTGCCTGAATTTTGAAAGTTATGGAGGTGGCCTAAGGCAGTATATTGTATCTTGCCAGGTATATTTTCAGTGAAAATAAGGTCTGCATTGCCTATGCGGATGGGCTTTTCGCCTTCCGGCTCGTCCGGGATGACTCCATCACGTCTTGCCATAAAAAGGTGGGTGCAGAGGATGTTGACGCCCTTTTCATCACAATAGGTATCAGCCAACTCCTGCCAGTGTCGGGTGAGTACCTGATTGAGCATGGCATCTTTCTCTGTGCCGAAAAACTCTTGGAGCCTTGCTTCATTGGAGTAAGGTGTATGCAGAATCCGGACCGGAAATGGGATGTGATTTAATTTCAGTTCGATAAAACCCGGTGCCGACCTTATGACAGAGAATCCTTCTATTGAATAAAGAGGAATGACAGCTTTGGGATAGCCTATGAGGAGGATGCCACATTCCTTTGCCAAGGGATCCGGTGCGTCTATCAACGCCGGTGAATCATGATTGCCGGCAATGGCTATTACAGGTCTTTTCCCTCCGTTGGTAAGCCGCTTGAGCGTCCTGTAAAGAAGTTCAGTGGCTTCTGTAGGCGGATTGAAAGCGTCAAACAGGTCGCCTGCCACGAGCACCATGTCTGCCTGCTCCTGATCTGCTATCTGACAAATCTCATCCATGACCAAAACCTGCTCTTCCATCCTGGAAAATGAATCGAGCCGTTTTCCTAGATGCCAGTCTGCTGTGTGCAATATCTTCATTCAGATTGATTTGTTTTTTTAAATGCAATTGGTTGAATGCAGGATGTCAAAAGTATAAAACAGAAGGGATAATTTTCCGTTTACATACAGTATAAAAGCCGAAAGATTTCAGCCGGTCCCTTTTCTGTAAAGATACAATTTTCGTAATTTAACACAACAACCTCGTTTTACCATTCCGCAAAAGGGTGAATGCTTAAATTAGAATTGTAATATCGCGTATCTTCTGTCACCTCATCCAATATCCATTCAGGTTTCACAAAGGATTCGTGTTCTTCATTGAGTTCTATTTCTGCAACAATCAATCCCTTATTCCTGCCTTCAAATACATCTACTTCCCACAACTTGCCCTCCAGGGATATACAATATCTTTTTTTAGATATTTCATTAGTACAAAATAAATCCAATAGTTGCATTGCATCCTCCCTTGGTATCTCGTACTCAAATTCATTGCGGACGGCACCTTTGCTGATACCTTTAATGGTTAGGTAACCATGCGTAGGAGTGATGCGTACCCTGACAGTCCTGTGAATATCAAGAAGGATATATCCCTGGCGATACAATATACCTTCCGGCTTGTCAGTGGTTGCCCACTTATCTTTATCTACTAAAAATTTTCTTTCGATTTCCAATGCCATATTTCTACATCAATTTACTGCAATAACGGATTCAATCAGGTAAAGTACACATTCCACGAAAAATCGGCAATTCATTTTTTCCACTGAAGTGATGACCATTGCCCTTTCTGATTAATGAATTTTCCTATTTAAGACGAATATAAAATTAATACTTGGGATGGGGTGAAAAAGGAAGATTTTATGTGGCATCCATTGATGAAGTTTTGTATAAATAGAAAGGGTGTAATTTTTAATATGCTCAAAATAGCTGCTTTGTGGCTTAAAATAGCGGGTTTGTGGCTTCATTTATAATCTTTATGGGTAATATTCACTATTTTGTAAGCTAATTTTTTTAAAATCAATGCGTGATTGACAGGCTAATATATCGTATTCGGATATCCATTTTGTGCTTTTTATCTGTGCTATTTTTTGGTAAAGTATTTGGCCAGGGGAATACCGTTATTGACTATTCATCCAAGGATGGTCTGTGTAATTATTTAAGTCACGAACTCATCAGGGATCACTTAGGTCGGATTTGGGTTGCATCAGGAGATGGTGGAGTCTCTGTATATGACGGTAATGGCTGGATGTGTTACAACATAAATAACGGACTGGCTTCTGACCTATGTACTGGTATGGTTGAAGATAAGTTTAATAATATTTGGGTATATCATACTAACAAAATAATAAGCAGAATCAAAGACAATAAGGTAAATATTTTTCAAATTGATAAAAATATTGATTATATATATTTGAATGATGACAGGACACTGTCAATTTTCTCATCAGATAGTGTCCAATATTATACAGGTAGATTTGATTACCGGCAAGGCAGGGTCCTGCAATGGAAGTCATTGTCTCAAAAACAATACAATTGGATAAGGGCCTCCAATAACAATGCGATATGCTCGCCGAAGAAAGGAAGCAATATGCCTTGGATGGTTATGCGAAATGGAGATTTTGAGCAAATATCAACCCAACCTGAAAATAATTCAAATCATGTCGATCAATTATTCATTAACTATAAGAAAGACATCAAACTGGTTATAAGACAAAACCCCTCTAAGGACATCCTGCTTTACCTTGGCAAAACAAAAAAAAGGATAAAACCGGAATATGTCTATACACAGTATGGCTCACCGACAAAAATTCAAGTGGACTACCTCCTTATGAGGCTGGATCAGATACACAACAGATTGTTTATTATATGGAAGATCGGAAAAAATGACTTCCTTTTGCAGGATTATAGCACCACGGATGCCCGGTTGATGAATACTTTACGGTTTCAAACGAAATACGAGCCGCAAACAGTTACTATGGATGCTGCCGGTAATTATTGGATTGGTACAGAACGACTGGTTCAAAAGATTTTGTGCTATCAATATACAATTCCTTTGGAAACGAAAGGATTTCCTAATATCCCCTGGGTGATTCAGCAATCTCGGGAAGGGAATTTGTGGATCGGAAGTTATGGACATGGGTTTACTATCTTTGACGGATATAAGCTGTCGCCCCCACCACCTGTCTTTCAACCTCTGAGTAATTCTCAAATTATAAACTCTTCTACCCGGACCGAAGACGGCACGATGCTTTTCAACATTCATGGAAGTTTACAAAATACAACGTATAGTGTTCTGGCTATTAAAAATAAAAGATTTCAGGTAGCAAGAAGGAATGTGACCGGCATATATTTAGATAAAGACGGCAAAGGCAGGTTGTTGTTTGGTACTTTTTATGACGGATTATATATTTTCAAGAATGATAAAAGCATGTCTGACGACAACATATATCAGGTCATTGATAAGAAAAAGGGGTTGAAACTTGACGTGGTGACCTCAGCTCTTCGAGATAAATATGGCAGATATTGGATGGGAAGAGGTTCACAGGGCATCGCTATGTATGACGGCAGGAAGGACAAGGTAATCAACTGGCTGATTAAGAAGGACTCAGAAAATGTATCTGCAAACTCCATGGCTGAAGACAGCAGGGGAAATCTTTGGTTTGGCGGTAAATTTGGTCTTCATTTTTTTAAAAATCGTCCGAATATAGACAGCACCTTAAACTTAGCCCGGGCATGTATTCAGGTTGGAAAGAAATACTTTGGAAAGCTTGAGGTATATGAACTGGAGCTTGTTGATGATACGACCCTGCTGGTTGGTTTCCCCTCAGGATATTTGCTGCTTGATTTGAATAAATTTTATCACGACCTTGCTACCTCTCCGCTCCGTGGGTCTTTTTCATTCGAAAGTTATAATTACAAGGTCGGGCCAGTGGAGCAAAACTCCTTTATGCGTGCAGCTGACGGAACGTATTGGTTAGTTACTGTGGATGGAATTGTCAGCCATAATCCACTGAAATACATACCTACACATGCCCCTAAAGAAGTTATTATAGATAGTTTGAAGGTTGGGAGTCAGCTCTTTCGCACTTTTGATAAAGAAATTACACTTGGCAGTGATCAGCGGACGCTGAACCTGTACTTTAGCGCACCGACAGACAGTCTGTTGTATCACAATTTATTATATCAGTATAAGCTCAATGATGATGATTGGAGTATCCCAACCCGAGATGCACACCTCTTGCTCCAAAACCTCAATGCAGGTAAATATTTACTTCAGGTCAGAGCTGCCAGAGATGGCAATTTTTCGCCCATCAAAAAGATTTCGTTCGTCATTTTACCCCCTTTATGGCTCAGATGGCAGGTTTGGTTGACAAGTATTATTTTTATCATGCTGCTGGGTTTATATTTGTACAGCAGACAAATAACCATCTATCGCCAGAAATTACGATTATCTCAAAAAGAAACAGAATTTGAGTTAATGAGCAAGGAAAAAGATATGCTGAGAGTAAGCGCCATAGTCAATCAATTGAATCCGCATTTTATCAATAATGCACTCCAGTGGTTGCAAATTAGGACGGAAGATGTGGAATCCGTCAGGGTAATCGGTCGCCTTGCCGAAAACATCAATACGGTGTTTAGAAACACCAGGAAAAAGATCAGCTACCATAGTCTGGCTGATGAATTGAAACTTACTTCAAATTATCTGTATATTCAGACTAAAAGGTTTGGCGACAATCTAAAATTTGAGATCCCAAACCTAAAGGAGGAGGATGAAATCAGTAAGGTAAATGTTCCCATCATGATCATCCAGATACACGTGGAGAATGCTGTGGAACATGGTATAAGAAATAATGAGACCGGTGAAGGGACTGTCATAATCCGGCTGGGAGAAGATTCGGGATATGTCTTCATCGATATAGAAGACGACGGTGTAGGACGAAAAGAAGCGACAAGACTGGGATCAAAGGGAACACAAAACGGCACGATGATGCTCAGGGAACTGGAAAATATATACAATAGAAGTAATAAGCTGCACATAAGTCAAACCTATTATGACGATATTTTTACAGATGCAACGGGCAGGGCTTACGGAACCAGAGTAGTAATAAAAATACCAAAAAATTATGACTATAATATATAAATAAGCTAATAAATGTTATCTAAACCCTTAATATATAATACCAGATGAAGAATTATGGAAACTTCGATTTATCCTTTTTATTCCTTGTAAAAGTAGAGTAATGGACAGCAAATTAAGATGTGTGGTTTTGGAGGATGAGCCGGGTACCAGAGCAGACCTAATCAGTAAACTTATGACCTTTGAGGAAATTGAGGTGGTAGGTGAGGCAGAGAGCATCAAAAAGGGGTTTGTCCTAATATCTGACAAGAAACCGGACTCTGCTTTTATGGATATTAAGCTCATTGGCGGAGATATATTTATTCTACTTGAAAAACTGAAAACACATGGTGTACCTATTCCCAACATCGTCATCACAACCGGATTTAATGACTATCTGATGACAGCCCTCAACGAATATCACAACTTCGTCGTACAATATTTGATGAAGCCATATAAGGAGGATTGGGAGGTCAAACTGGGCAAGGCAATAGACGCATTGCAGGCGGCACGAATACGACAGATGCAGCTGGCAGAAAATATGAGGCCACTTACTCCCGACCAGTACACATTTGTACATTCTGATAAAAGTATCATTCAAGTCCGGTTTGATGATGTGGTATATATCGAATCAGGCGGAGACGGAAAGTCAGGCATTGTAACCCATCAAGGAGTCATCATGACCAATTATTCCCTGATAAAATGCAATACAGAGCTTTTTCCTTCCTATTTCATGCGCATCAGTAAGTCTCACATCGTGAATTTAAGACACATTCTCAAGATAAATAAAGAAACAAGAAATGTTGAAGTTATGGTCAATGGTAAGTTAAAGAAAATTGCCATAGGCGAAACGTATTATAAATCAATTGTTCAAAACCTGATCTGATCCCACTGTAAACTAACACTTTACAAGCACAACAAGTTAAATTCAATTTTTTCAATAATGACTATGATCTGTTCATTCAGATCACAAGGGTATAATTATTCTGAAATTAATGAATGACTTAAAAATATTAACTAATGAGCGAAAACGATTACATCCATCATATATTTATTAAGATTGCCTTCTTGAGCACTGTAATCTTTGGAATTATTCCGGGACAAGTAACTGTATTGCAAGGCGGATCAGTTTCAGAAGTATCTTCTTATAATTACAGTAAGAATGACTTATCTAATATAGTGTATATCCCTGATAAATCATTTAAAGCCTTCCTGCTTGCCGATGAAAGTATCAATGTTAATAGGGACAGTGAAATACAAACACTTGAGGCCTCATACTTTCGTGGAACAATGTTATGTAAGGGCAAAGGAATAAAATCATTGCAGGGTATTGAAGCCTTTGTACATTTAAAAGATCTTGATTGCTCCTTCAACGAATTAACCGATTTGAACCTGTCTAAAAATCCGGAATTAATGCGGCTGGACTGCTCTTACAATAATTTGATCAATCTGAATATTACCAACCTGGTTCAACTGCGTAAAATGGACTGTTCAAGCAATTTTCTGGAAGTCTTGAACCTTACAAATCAATCTGTGCTGGATAGTCTGAATTGTAGATATAACCTGCTTAAAAACCTTGACTTAGGCCATATTCATTCATTGACTTACCTGGATTGTTCCTTTAACTCCTTTACAAAACTTGACTTGTCAAAAAACTTCTACTTAAAATACGTCAACTGCGGTATGAATATGCTTGCTTCCCTTAATTTGCCGGCATCCCACTTTTTGAAGAACCTTTACTGTCAGAACAATCAACTGAAAACATTAGATTTGGATGGAGTGAAGGATCTGGCAGAGCTGATATGTAATAAAAACCGATTGGAGTCACTGTTTATCCCCTACGGCGATTCGTTAAAAACCATTTTTTGTGTGGGTAATAAAATGAAGAATCTCAATGTTGTATCCTGTAAGATGTTGAAAACACTTGACTGCTCGGATAATGAACTAACTGCTTTAAACCTATCCGGTAACTCTTCCCTCAGATTACTCAACTGTTCTTTTAACAGCATAAAAGAATTGGATTTGACCAATAACACCGAGCTATACTCCTTATATTGTACTGATAATAACTTAAGCTACCTTAATATAAGGAACGGGTTCAATAAAAAAATAGAAGGAAGTATGTTGCGGGCAGAAAATAACCCCGCACTCATCGAGGTGATCGTTGATGATATATCATACAGTGAGAAAAACTGGCGCATTAGCGTCGGAAAAGATGCAAAGTTTGTTGTAAGGTAAAAGTACTTTACATAAAATTGTATTAACTTGTTGAAGCGGGCGCCAAATTTTTTGGCGCCCATTTTTTTCCATAGTCTAAGCAATTTTAAAAATTATCACTGCGTACTTTCAATATTTACAAATAGATAAATCATTTGCAGGCAATTACAGTCTAAAAAGGAAATGAAATAGTTTTCAAAATTTGCAAACAATGGAATTTGAGGTAAAATAAAAATTTATTTTTTCTGCAACATAAGTTGTTCATAATGAGCTATGATATGTAAAATTTGTTAACTTTTTTGACCTAAAAAATTTTTATTATTCTGATAATCAGAAAATTACATATTTTTTTGGGAAACTTTTGATTTTTTTTGTATATTATTATTTTATTATATACATTTGTTCCTTTAATCAACGTATTAACCTTTTAAATAATATAAAAATGATGGGCAAGACTATTATTCAAAAAAAAGAGACTACATATACACAAGATGAAGCGGTGGAAGCATGTCTTAAATATTTTGAAGGCGATGACCTCGCTGCGCGCGTATGGATCAACAAGTATGCATTAAAAGATTCGCATGGTAATTTGTACGAGAAGACACCGGATGATATGCATCGCCGCATCGCTTCGGAAATAGCCAGAATAGAGAATAATTATCCCAA
The DNA here is from genome assembly GCA_024103005.1 of Saprospiraceae bacterium. Lineage (GTDB taxonomy): Bacteria > Bacteroidota > Bacteroidia > Chitinophagales > Saprospiraceae > Parvibacillus. The sequence continues at coordinate 39,071 of JAGFJA010000077.1, read as the reverse complement.
TCCGATGTCGGAGCAGGAAATTTTCGATTTAATCAAAAACTTCAAATACATCATTCCACAGGGAAGCCCTATGACAGGCATAGGTAATCCTTATCAAATTGCATCCCTCTCCAACTGCTTTGTAATCGGTCATGACGGACCATCAGACTCTTATGGAGGTATTATGAAGATAGATCAGGAGCAGGTACAACTGATGAAACGCCGCGGTGGTGTAGGACATGACCTCTCTCACATCCGACCCAAGGGTTCTCCTGTTAAGAACTCGGCATTGACCTCTACCGGCCTGGTTCCTTTTATGGAGAGATTTTCCAATTCTACACGTGAAGTGGCTCAGGATGGACGCCGTGGTGCTTTGATGTTATCTGTAAGCATCAAACACCCTGATTCAGAAGGCTTTATCGATGCCAAGCTTGAACAGGGCAAGGTGACCGGTGCCAACGTATCCGTACGAATAGACGATGAATTTATGCAAGCTGTAAGAGATGGTATTGCCTATCAACAGCAATATCCGATACACAGTAACCACCCCGTCTTCACAAAGAAAATTGATGCAGTAGCACTGTGGAAAAAAATCGTTCACAATGCATGGCGCTCAGCGGAACCGGGCATCTTGTTTTGGGACACCATAATTCGTGAATCCGTACCAGACTGTTATGCCGATCTGGGATACCAAACCGTTTCTACCAACCCTTGCGGCGAAATACCATTATGTCCTTACGACTCATGCAGACTTCTGGCTATCAACCTATTCTCATACGTAGATAATCCCTTTACACCGGAAGCATCATTCAACTGGGAGTTGTTTAAATCTCACATCCACCACGCCCAACGCATCATGGATGACATCATAGACCTGGAACTTGAGAAAATTGACAATATTCTTCAAAAAATCGATGAAGATCCGGAAAGTGAAGGTATTAAACATATTGAGAAGAACCTTTGGCTTAATATTCGCGAGAAAGCTCATCAGGGAAGAAGAACCGGGATTGGAATAACAGCTGAAGGTGATATGTTAGCCGCATTAAATCTAAGATATGGCAGCAAGGAAGGCACTGATTTTGCCGTAGAAGTACATAAGACAGTGGCCTTAGAGGCCTACAGAGCCTCTGTTCAGACCGCCAAGGAAAGAGGTGCATTTGGCATCTATGATACTGAAAGAGAAAAGAATAATCCTTTCATTCAAAGAATAAAAGAGGCAGACGCACAACTGTACTACGAAATGACAGAATACGGCAGACGCAATATCTCCATGCTGACCATTGCCCCAACAGGTACCACCAGCCTTATGTCTCAGACTACTTCAGGTATCGAACCCGTCTTTATGCCGGTGTATAAGCGCCGTCGTAAAGTCAACCCCAATGATAAACATACCCGTGTGGACTTTGTGGATGAAGTGGGAGACTCCTGGGAAGAATACATCGTCTTCCACCATCGCTTCCGCCAATGGATGGAAATCAATGGTCATGACACCAACAAAAATTATAGCCAAGATGAATTGGATGCCTTAGTTAAAGCATCACCTTATTATAAGGCTACTTCCAATGATGTTGACTATCTCAATAAGGTCAGGATGCAGGGAGCGATACAAAAGTGGGTGGATCATTCTATCTCCGTGACGATCAATATGCCGGCTGACGTCACAGAGGAAACCGTCGCTCAATGTTATATGGAGGCTTGGGAAGCCGGATGTAAAGGTGTCACAGTATATCGCGACGGTTCACGATCCGGCGTTTTGGTATCAACCACCGAGACAAAAAAAGGTGAAGAGGCGTCAGATGAAGTCACTCCCTTCCCGACCATCAGACCTCAGGTTTTGGAAGCAGAAATCGTCAGATTCCAGAATAATAAGGACAAATGGATAGCCTTCATCGGTCTGATAGATGGTCGTCCTTATGAGATTTTTACCGGTCTTGCCGATGATGAAGACGGAATCCTGATACCACGATGGGTCAATGAAGGTCTGATCATAAAAAATAAGGAATCAGACGGTTCCTCCCGTTATGACTTCCAGTTTATCAATAGCCGCGGTTATAAGACGACGATTGAAGGACTTTCGTATAAGTTTAATCCAGAATACTGGAACTATGCGAAGCTGATTTCGGGCGCTCTACGTTATTCCATGCCTATCGAGAAAGTAGTTGAACTCATCAACAGCCTTCAATTGGACGAATCTATCAATACCTGGAAAAATGGCGTGGCAAGGGCATTGAAACGATATATTCCGGATGGAACGGAAGCAAAGAAGGCAAAGTGTCAAAACTGTAACTCAACCAACCTCCACTATCAGGAAGGATGCCTGACGTGTAATGACTGCGGAAGCAGCAAGTGCGGTTGATGCCTGATGAGTTCATGATACAATAACTTAGCTTAGTGTAGCGTATATACAAAATGGGTCGCCTGCCTGAAAACGGGGGACTCATTGTTATTTTATAGTGGTATTGTGCGATATTTTTAAGATTGAATCTCGGAGAATATCCTTGCCCCTTATTGTAATAGAAGAGGACTGAACGTCATTTAGAGGCCATTAGTAACTCGTTTTGTTTGTCATTTGACAAAATTCGGTATTTATCTGTTTCAACTTGTTCTGAAGATTTGTTTATTTTGGGAAAATTTTATCCTCTTAAAATAGCTTATCTTCTATTCTATTGCAGTTTTTCACCCTTCTCCATCATTTCTAAAATCTTCATCAGTCGGTTTTCACGGATCTCCGGTTTTTTAGCAGTTTGCAGTCTGAAGGCAATGGCGAAAAGGTTACTTTTGTTGAGCGTTTTAAAAAATTTATAAGCTGACGGAGATTTCTTGACTCTTTCGACAAAATCAGGTGGGACTTCAATGTTTTTTTGGCCTTCATAAGCTCTGTCCCAGCGTCCGTCTGCCTTGGCAAGATTGATTTCTTTCAGACCTGAGGGTTGCATTTTCTTTTCCCGGATCAACCTTTCTGCTATGTCGCAATTTCTTTTTGACCACAGACTTGCCTTCCTCCTTGGCGTGTATTTATTCATGAAAAAGTCTTCATCCATAGACTTGCGCTGACCATCGATCCAGCCATAGCAAAGTGCAACCTCCAGTGATTCTTCAGGACGGATGGATGGAATATTTGAATTTTTCTTGGCAAACTTTAACCAAATCCCTATTGGAGACTCATAATGTTCGTGGAGCCATTTCCTGAATTCTTCTTTAGTGGCAAAAGCCAATATTGGTGCTTCTGTTTTTTTCTCCATTTCAAATCAATCCTTTTAAATAAGCCTGCCTGCGATTTTCAGGAAAATGCTCAATTGCATAGCGTAACATAGTGCGGGGCATGGTGTGGTAATACATTCGGAGAAATTCTTCTTCTGCTTCGACAGAACATTTTTTACCTACCTCCCTCAGCATCCAGCCTACTGCCTTATGGATCAAATCCTCTTTGTCATGCAGCAAAATACTTGCTATATCCAATGCTTCAGATGCGTTGCCCTTTTTAATGTAGCAAAAGGTCGCAATCATGGCCATTCTTCTTTCCCACAAACTTTTGGATTTAGCCAAGGAACAAAGTATTTGCATTTTATCCGGGTGCTTTTCAAGCCAGGCACCAACGATATATTCAACACTGGTATCCACAAGGTCCCAGTTGTTGATCCACTTTGTATTACGAATATATAAATTATAAATCATTTCTTTTATGAAAGCATTTGCTTTCTTATATTGTGATACCAAAATTAATAAAGCGCACATGCGAAACTCGTGTTCGGGCGAATGTAATAATTGTTCCGCCTCCGATAAGGGCATCTTTATGTATGGCTTAACCACTTCCCGCTGCTGAGGCATGGTTACACCGATAAACACGTCTCCTTCACCGTATTGTCCCGGACCTGTTTTGAAAAACCATGCGCTATTTTTAGCTTTTTCGGGTGAACTTAATTGAAGAAGGTCGGACTTGAGTTGTTCCATTTGTGACGGCATCCGGTTGAATTTTGGGTAAAGTTAAGGAAGAAAAATATTAGTATGGAAAAGAATGATTTATTTTTACAGTTAACAATTGTATTTATAATTCCAAATGAATGGGATACTGGCAGATTGAATTTCACAGACAAAATTCCGGACAATATTTATACGGAATAGCTTTATCCGGTCATCCGAATTGTCTTTAAAATGGCTTATCCTGCATGCAATAAAAGAATACGACAATTGAAGATTTCTCTTATGAAGACTTCATTTACGTTTATCGGATTTTTCATTTTTCTTTTTTTTTGACTTTTTGTGTTTCTTATCTTTTTTACTTTTCTTGAAAACTTTTTCTGATTGAGATTCATCGACCTCTTCCACCATTGATTTCAACGAGCTGAACCTGGTTGCCCGGATTTTACGGTATTGCTTGACCCATACATATACTTCATTGAGGTTTTCTAGTTTAGCGATATATAATCTTTCTCTGCCTCTTTCTTCTACGTTGAGCAGATTACATTCAGTCAAAATTTTTAGGTGGAGGGAGATGGCTTGTCTGCTTACATCAAATTGCTTTGCAATAGTTTTGACGTTGACGGGTTGACAGGCAATCAGATCGATGATGGCGCGCCTCGTAGGATCAGCTATTGCATGAAAAACGTCTCTTCTTAGTTCCATTTTAATTTTTTACAAATTTAATTGAAAGCAAATACTTGCGTAAATTATTTTAATAAAATGATATGTCAATTGCTAAGAGAATATTAGGTGAATAAAATTCTTGATTACGGATAGTTCTATGGTCGAGCCGTTTAATATTCCGGAAGCTTGCAGATTAATTGTTTAAATTTGAAGGAAAGTTGGAAGTGAAAAATGTTAGAGTGGAAATGGAAGTTCTGTTTTTTTAAGGAAAAATAAATGAGAAAAAATGTAAAATTAGATCCCATCCTGGCTGTCAAGGATTTGAATGCTTCAGCCAGCTGGTATGAGACGCTTTTAGCCGTAAGGGATATTCATGGAGGCAACCACTTTAAAATACTAGTGGATGAAAGTCATGAAGTTATTCTGTGTCTGCATCCCTGGGAGAAGGATCGGCACCCCACGATGATGGACCCTGCAATTTCTCCGGGCAATGGTTTGATTCTCTATTTCAGGGTTAATGATTTGAATGCAATACGTGCAAATGCAGGGAAATTGGATGTGCCGATAGTGGAAGAGATTCATTTGAATCAAAATTCGAATCAGCTGGAATTTGCCCTCCGGGATCCGGACGGATATTATGTGATCGTTACGGAAGCACATGATTATGGTGGGTTGTGAGGAGGAGTGTACAGGAAGTTTCGATTGCAGGAGGTAAAGTTTTGTACTCTTGTTTACCGGGATTTTGACGAAGCCTCAATTTACGTTGTAACCTGAAGGCCAGAAAGTGACGGAAATGCCGTTTGTCCGGAATTCTTACTTATGAGCAAGTCGAAAAAATTCAAAAAGTCTGACCTGCTATGCCTGGTGCCTGATTTGCCGGGCTTTCTGCCAAAGTATCATAACTGCTGCGATTGAATTCTGATAAAACCGGCAGGTGGGTAAGAAAACTAACTTTTTGAAGAATTTGATTTCAGAAAAGCATTGGCGCGATTTACGGCCATTCTGTCCTTGATTGTGCGCCATCTGGTTCCCATGATTTTATTCATCCCCTTATCCACTACAAAGTGGGTCGCAATCTTGACAGCTCCCTTTATGCGTCTCCTCATGCTTTCATTTGCTCTGAGACTAATGCTGTACCCTCCATCGGTGTATTCAATATAGTGCCAGTAGCCGGAAGGGATAAATAGGGATTCTCCGGGATTCAGCATTACCTCGTAACCTTTAGCATATTTTAATGCCGGGAATGCTTTGTAGTCCGGTTGATTAATGTCAACATAGCTGGCTACAGTATAGGGCAGGTGGTAGAGGATACGACTCTGGTCGGGAGAGAACAGAACGACCCGTTTGCGCCCATAAATCTGATTTAAAAATACATGACTCATGTCGATATCATAGTGCATGGCAACCTTACTGCCCTTGCCTCCGAAAAACATAAAGGGAAAATCATTGTAAAATCCATCCATGATATCTGGAACATGGAAGTCTGCCTTCATCTCAGGTGCGTGTCGGAAGATGTTAAACAAGAACAATCTTAAATCACAGGCCTCTTCACCGACAAGTAAGTCCAAAAATTCACCAAAAGGCAAATGTTTGTCAGGAACCATATATCCCTTTCCGGGCTTTGAATAATTATTGGTATATATCGGTACGGACAGGTTACCATAATTTTTTTTCAGGTTTTCAACTGTCCATCTCCTCAATGCCGACCAGTCCTTGGTCAGGTCGGTAAACACAACAGGTTGTAAAGGGTTAAGATATTTTTGTGTAAAAGATTCGCGATCCAATCCTGTGACTTTTTCTAGAGTTTTTAATTCCATCGCAAAATATTTTAAGGGTAAACTACATCAATATCAATTTTAGTTCATTTCATTCGGCGGTTTGCCAAAAAAAACCAAAAGATCAAATAACTGCATTATTTTTTCATGATGCCGGAAAAACCTCTTGCCATCTCAGCACACCACCTACGACATTGCTTACATTGGTAAAACCTGCCTGGTTGAGCAATTCCACTGCCATGCCGCTTCGTTTTCCGCTTCTGCAATGTACGATGATTTCGTCATTTTTGTATTCCTCCAGAGCAGATAAATTATCCATAATCTCACCAAGAGGAAGCAGCCTTGCTCCAAGGTTAAATTCTTCGTATTCATAAGGTTCACGGACATCCAGAAATACGAAATTTTCTTTATTGTCCAACTTTGACTTTAAGTCTTCAACACTAATTTCCTTCATTAAAATAATTTTTGGTATGCCGGAGATTATCCTCCTGAATATTAAGTAAATCAACAACAAATTTATCAATTTGGTTACATCTTATGCAGATAAAAAATTTTTTTTGGATTCCGGAAAAATTGAAGTTTGGTATTTTTTGATAAATTTGGCAGTACATAATCAGTAACCAATGAATCTGGAAATCATCTTGAAGGAAATTTATGAGCAGGTGAAAAATGAGCCTTGTGATGGCATGGTCACCTCCTCCATCCCCGAATTAAATAAGGTTGACCCGGATAAGTTTGGCATTCATCTGCTTCGCCAGGATAGGGGTGATTTCGGCTTTGGTGACTACAACCAGCGATTTTCCATCCAAAGTATTTCCAAGGTCTTTACCATTTCGATGGCTGTCAGATTGCATGGTGAAGACATCTGGAAGCGGGTTGGAGTAGAACCCTCGGGAAGCCCTTTTAATTCACTTGTGCAACTGGAATATGAAGGAGGCATCCCACGCAATCCTTTTATCAATGCCGGTGCCCTCGTCATTGCAGACATTTTGCTGAGCAGTCTTAAAAAGCCAAAGGACGATTTGCTTGAATTTGTCAGAATGGCATCAGGCGTGGAGTCTATCGGGTTTGATTATCAGGTTGCTGCCTCAGAAAAAGCTACTGGATTCCGAAATGCCGCCATGGTCAATATGCTCAAATCATTTGGCAATCTGGATAATGATATTGAAGCAGTCCTTGATTTTTATTTTCATCAATGTAGCCTTGCTATGTCGTGTAAAGAACTGTCACATGCCTTTTTCTACCTCTGCAATAAGGGTTTTACTTTTGACAATGCCATTGAAATAATGAATGAAAAAAAGGTAAAACGGATCAATGCCATCATGCAGACTTGTGGCTTTTACGATGAATCAGGGGAATTTACATACAGAGTTGGTTTGCCCGGCAAGAGCGGCATTGGTGGTGGCATCATAGCCATCAATCCCGGCAAATATAGTGTTGCTACCTGGCATCCCCGACTCAATCCAAAGGGGAACTCAGTCAAAGGAATGAAAACCCTGGAACTGCTTACGACTTACACTTCGGGCTCTATATTTTAAACTTGAGAAATGGCTGAAAACTGCTTTGTTGAGTTAATCCGGTAAAATAGTTTTTATACACTTAGTTGACTATTTTCGACTATATTTGGTAACAATTATGACTTTTTTGAAGTTATAATCATATAATAGTTTTTCAAAGATCAAAACATCGACTTGCCATGAAAAGTATCCTTCTTCCAACCGACTTCAGTGAAACAGCCGCAAAGGCCCTTGAAGTTGCCACAGCAATCGGAAATATAGAGTCCTCCGAACTTATCCTCATGCACACGTCACTTCCCACTGAAGGCGTCAACAGTAATGTTTATGCCGCTATTTATGTCCACGAATATCTTGAAACCAAGCGCAGAAACCTTAACCAGCTATCTGATAAAGTTAAGGCAATGGGCTATAAAGGCACGGTAAAAACTGATAACCGGGTTGACTTTACCTCACCGGCAATAGTCAACGCTTCTGAAGAGTTTGATGTTGACATGGTAGTGATGGGCTCTACCGGGTCCAGCGGACTAACCGGAATTTTTCTGGGCAGTATAGCAGGAGGCGTACTTTCAAGGATAGAAAAACCACTTTTTTTAATCACCCGTGACTTTACATTACCTGAAGAAGGAAATTTACTCATCGGTACTGATTTTAAAACCGAAATTAGTGACAGCGGCAGAGAAATTCTGAAATTCTTTAAGGAAAAACTGAATTTTAAACTGCATCTGGTACACATTTCCGGTGATGAGGCAGAAGAGGAACTGATCAATAAGGATCCATTTATCATCCATAATTTTGGAGATTTGATAGACACGTCTGTCGATGTGCCCGGCTTTAAAGTTGAGAGAGCGCTGATGATGATTAAAGAAAGGTATCACAATGCCGTACTATGTACGATTGCCAGGAAAAAGAATTGGTTTGGTAATCTGTTTTCTCACAGCGTCTCTAAGTCATTGACACATTATTCGGATATTCCTCTGCTGTGTCTGCACGCAAAGTAAGCTCATGATAAAATTATCTGAACTCATTGAGTGACCAATATTGGGACAATGGTTGTTTTTTGGTGTAGTCCTTTACATATTGAAAGTGGGATATATACGTATTCTGATTTTTTGGGAATAGAAAAGTGGAAATAAAAGGAATCCATACATTTTGAATATTGACTCCTTTAAATGTGTCGGATGATGTTGGTTCCCTGAAGACTATTTGCTTTTTTTGAGAATATTCGAGGTAGAATATCCTGATTCAAAATCGATAATTATGACTTGCCCACCGGCTTCTGTTACCGCATCAGCGCCTACTACCTCATCGGGTGTATAGTCTCCGCCCTTGGTCAGGATATCGGGAAGAAGAGACTGTATCAGTACAAGAGGAGTATCTTCCGAGAAGCAGGTGACGGCATCAACACACTGCAGGGCTGAGAGTACCTCCATCCTGTCAGCTAAGGTATTCACAGGGCGGCTTCTTCCCTTGAGACGCCTGACAGAATCATCGTCATTCAGTGCGACGATGAGCTTATCGCCGAGGGCCCTGGATTGCGTCAGATACCTTACATGGCCGGGATGCAGTATATCAAAACACCCATTGGTAAATACGACATTTAGTCCCTGCTGTTGCCATATTTTTACTGCTTTTTCAGCCTCTTGCGGGCTCAATACCTTATTGTTCATCTTCTGTGGTTGTTAGGTGTGCAGGAATATAGTGCCTGTTGATTAATGGTAAAAAGATTAATGATAGGATACCAAATACAATGGTGGAGAGTATCTGTATATTGAAAAATATGATATTGGCATAGCTGAAGGCATCATCTCCCCGGATGTGATAAATAGCAAGTGCTGCAACTACAAGTGCATGGTAGGTCCCCATACCTCCGGGAGAAGGAATCAAAATACCGAAACTGCCGAAAACAAAAACAAGTAAAGCAGCCTGTGCCCCTAGCCCGGCGGTAGGAGGGAAGGCAAAGAAGGCAAAATAAGTCATTCCGTAGTAAAATAACCAGATCAGAAGGCTGTAAACAATAAAAAGAAAAGGCCGCTCTATTTTCCGGATGCTTTTAACACCTTCAAAGATACCTCTGGCAAAATTTTTAACCTTCAGATAGACAAGTGACTGCCGGATTCTGTTTCTGAAAAGTAATAACAGTAAGAAAAATAAGACTGTCCCGGTGACAAATCCCTGGAAGATCCAACCTTTGCTGAACGCAACGAAATTAAAGTCCCGCATATTAGCCGACAGATAATTATGTATGTCATCATACTGGAAATACATGGCTATGAGTATGACAAGGGCCATGGAAATCAGGTCGAGGATACGATCCAGAGCTATAGTGCCCAATACATTATCCAGCTTTATTTTTTCATACTTTGAAAGGCTGCCGCCTCTGATGACCTCACCTGCACGGGACAACCCAAGATTGGCAAAATAGCTGAGCATGATGGTCCAGAAGGCATTGCTAAACTTGATGCGGTAGCCCATTGGCCGGCATATCATCTGCCAACGAATGGCACGGATAACATTGCTCAGCTGGAAGCATAGGATAACGATCATTATCCACCAGATATTGGCATTTCGGAAATCGGTAATGAGCTTGTCCAGCAAGTTACATTGGTCGGCAGGTATTCCGTCAATGATGCACTGTGCCTGATAGGCTTTATTTTGTGAAAGATAGACCCAGATGAGAATGCCTGTGCCTATTGCTAAAAACAATATAAATTTGAGAATGTCGGTAATAAGTTTTTTACTACCTGAGGTCACACTAACTTGTTATTGGCATCGGGAAATACTGCTGCCGGCTTGAAGGTTTTGGCTTCTTCCGGAGTCATAAAGCCGTAAGCGATGATAATAACGGTGTCTCCTACTTCAACCTTCCGTGCAGCGGCACCGTTGAGGCAGATCGAGCCCGAACCTCTTTCGCCGCGGATGACATAGGTCTCCAGACGTTCACCGTTGTTGTTGTTGACGACCTGAACACGCTCACCCTCATAAAGGTTGGCTGCGTCCATAAGATCCTCGTCAATGGTGATGCTGCCTACATAGTGTAGGTTAGCCTCTGTGACGGTGGCGCGATGAATTTTTGATTTGAAAACTTGAATCCACATATTGGGAGCAAAGTTAATGTTTATATCTAAATTAAAAAAACGGTGGCAATAGTTATCTATTGCCACCTATTTATCTGTCTTTCTGCCAGTAATGATACTTTTACGGAAGCACTATTAAATCTTTCTTTCCAATAATTTAAAGAACTGATCCAGCTGAGGCATGATGATGATGCGTGTGCGACGGTTGGCTGCTCTTCCTTCTGCCGTATCATTGGTAGTGAGAGGAGAAAACTCACTCTTACCCCCGGCAGTGATTCTTTTCGGGTCTATCCCATATCTTGTCTGTAAAGCCCTTGCCACAGAGGTAGCTCTGAGAGCGCTCAGATCCCAGTTGTCCTTAATTCCCGGCTTGCTGATCGGAACATTGTCGGTATGGCCTTCAATGAGGATATCCAGGTCAGGCTGACTATTCAGCACTTGTGCAACCTTGGAAAGAACGTTTCCGGCAGTCTCGGAAATTTCATAACTACCACTCTTGTAAAGCATTTTATCTGATAGAGAAATCATGACAATTCCTTTTTCGACTTTAATCTGAACATCCTGATCATTAATATTCCCCAGGACGCCTTTGAGGTTCATTACCAGCGAAAGGTTGAGTGAGTCTTTGCGGGAGGCAGCCTGCTGGATAGTCTGGATATAGGCATCTTTTGCTCCGATATTTTCAAGAGATTTTTTGATTGATTCTGCCTGTGAGTTGGTGATAACTGACAAATCTTTTAACTGACCAAGGACTGCCGTATTGTTTTCCTTTAGGAAGGCAATCTGTTTATTGAGGTCTTCGATTTCTTTATCATATACTTTTTTTCTTTTATCTGCGTCAGTGACCTTGGTCTCACAATCCAGCAGCTTTCTTTCGAGTGCTACATATTGGTCGCTTAATGTCTTATACTGGGCTTCGGCTGCTTTCAGTTTTTTGCCTGTCTTACATGAAGTACCTGTGAAAACAAGTGATGCAACAAGCATAATATACAATAATCTCATGAAAAAAATAATAGTTTTAAAAGTTGAAAAATAAACGAAAGAATGAAATCGAATTCACTCTATATGGCCGTAAAGTTAACAAATAAATGATTTTATTATAAACTTTAGCTGTTTCTAACTTACAAACTAAAAATTTAAAGAATTGTTTTACAATTTTTTATTAAAACTTTCTTAATAAGGATAAAATTGCTTTAATTTTCAAAAGCTTATTCCTGATTCCGATTTGCAGTGTGATGTCAGAATCAGCCGTATAATCGGGAGAAAGGCACATGCACAAACGACCTCAGGAGCTATGTTAATGTGTATGGTCCCAACCATGGATCTTTTCATAGTCACACCCTGATAATCAATATGTTAGTTTTTTTGTGCTGCCTGTTGCTTTTCAAACTCTTCTCTGGTCAGAAACTGTAAGGAAACGCTATTGACACAGTGACGTACATTTTTCATGGTTAATCTTTCACCTTCAAATACATGCCCAAGATGAGCCCCGCAATTGTTGCAAAGTATCTCTGTACGATGACCGTCGGCATCGGGCACGCGCTTGACAGCTCCAGGAATCTCGTCGTCAAAGGAAGGCCAGCCACACTCGGAGGCAAACTTGTCCCTTGAGTCATAAAGTGGGGCATTGCATCGCCGACACTCATATATCCCGTCTCCGGTAAACTTGTAATATTTGCCTGTGCCCGGATATTCCGTGCCTTTTCGGACGATGACCCGCTCTTCTTCAGGTGTGAGTACATTCCATTTTTGTGGCTTTTGCATGAGTAATGTTGTATGGTTTGATTTTAATTTATCTTTAAATTTTTTCTTAAATTTATCCACCTTGGGGTTGATGATAAAGCGACAGTATGATTGATTGGGATTGTTGTTATAATAATCCTGGTGGTAACTTTCGGCAGAGGAGTAATTTTTAACCGGCAGGATTTCAGTTGTGATATGATTACCCCATATCTCTTTTCCGGTAGTCTCGAGCGAATGTTGTGCTATGGCTTTCTGTCGGTCGGTGAAATAATATATTCCACTCCGGTACTGTGGTCCGGAGTCATTGCCCTGACGATTAAGGGTGGTGGGGTTGTGCATCGTCCAGAATACTGTGAGGATATCATCTAAGGACACTGCTGTGGTATCATACGTCAAACGTACGACTTCTGCATGTCCTGTCCGGCCGGTACATACCTGTTCATAAGTAGGATGGAGAATGTCACCGTTGGAATAACCTGATTCTACTTTCAACACGCCGTATAAGTCTCGGTAAATTGCGTCCAGACACCAGAAGCATCCTCCGGCGAGCACAATTTCTTCCTGATTTTTTGGATTTGAAACTATGAATTTATCGTCTGTATGATTTACTTGTGCTTTCGGGTAACTATCTTTGTCGGCACAAAATGTACTGAAGGCCGCCAAGATTAAAACAAGATATCTCATATTTATTTTTTGTTTAGAACAGATATGATGATAATTGGTTGATTGCGAAGGTATGTTTTAACGTTTAGAATTGCAATTTAGATGAAGGATAAATTAGGTTTATATTCTTTTGAGAGAGCAGATGATTTCAGTAGTGATGAGGTATTTTACAAGGTAAGTTTAAATCCTGACAACCGTATTTTTTCGGGGCACTTTCCCGGTCAACCTGTCTTGCCCGGTGTGATGATTTTGCGATTGTTTACCCTGTGTGCCGGGGATGCTTTGGGAATGGCTCTTGAATTGAAGGAGACAACTCAGTGCAAGTTTTTGAATGTAGTTGACCCTGGTAGATTTACCAATCTTACGGTGCAAATGAAAATCCGGCAGGATGCACACTTTATCACGGTCATGGCAGAGTTGAAGGGTGAGGATATCAATTTTTCAAAGGCCAATCTTAAACTAATCCGGAAGTAAATGCAGTTGACAAGTCTTGATCAGTTAAGTCGGGATATTTTCAAGGATAAGAAGGTTGGCATCCTCATACCTACCTATAATAACCAAAATACTTTGGCTGAGGTACTGGACGGTTGCCTGATATATACCCGGAATATTCTGGTAGTTAATGACGGTAGTACGGATAGGACTCGTGACATCCTGGACGGCTTTCCGAATATCAATATTCTGCATCTGGAAACCAATCAGGGAAAAGGAGTAGCAATCCGCAAGGGCATAACCAGAGCCATACAATTAGGCTATGATTATGTGGTGACGATAGACTCCGATGGACAGCACCTTCCGGCTGATTTGCCCTATTTGATACAACACCTGAAAGACCATCCGGACAGCATTATTATCGGTTCCAGAGATATGGACCGCGAAGGAATTCCGGGAAAGAGCTCCTTTGGTAACCGTTTTTCAAACTTCTGGTTTCGCTTTGATACCGGAATAGACCTTCCTGATACGCAATCTGGATATAGGATTTATCCAGTAGAAAAGGTGAGTAAGTTGAAGCTGATTACCTGGCGTTTTGAGTTTGAAGTGGAGATCCTCGTCAAGGCAGCCTGGAAGGGCATCCCTATCAAGCCGGTACCGGTAAGGGTATATTATCCCCCCGGCGACATCAGAGTCAGCCATTTCAGGCCTTTGCAGGATTTTGCCCGCATCAGTTTCCTCAATACGGTTCTTTTTATCCAGGCAGTACTGTATTATATTCCACTTAGGTGGTGGCGACGTATAACCGATACCGGTTTGAAAAAGAGCTTTTTGCTGGCTCTCAATGACCCCAAAGAGACGATATACAGGCGTTCGGCTGCTCTTGGATTTGGTGTATTTATGGGAATATTTCCGGTGTGGGGCTACCAGTTGATTATAGGTCTGGCACTTTGTCATTATTTTCGCCTGAATAAAATATTGTTTACCATCGCCGCCCACATCAGCATTCCTCCGATGATTCCTCTGATTATTTTTCTGAGCTACCTGGCTGGAGGTATCTTTGTCAGCAATCCGATAGATATGCCCTTTGATTCAGGACTGATTTCATTGGAGTCTCTTACAAATAATTTTTTACAATATGTCATTGGTGCCATTATACTTTCGATATTTGCAGGGATTCTGACATTTTATATGAGTGTATTTTTATATAAATTGAGTCAGTCAAAGCGGGAAAAACAGTAAAGATGGGGAAACCTTTTATTTGGATTTATAACTTTTTCAGGAAGCATCCGGTTCTTTTTTACGTGGTGCTGGTGCTTATAACCATCTATGCTGTCCTTGGAATCAGCCGACTGAAATGGAATAATGATATTTTTTCCATCTTCCCCCAGAAAACGTCTTCAGCCCAGTATAAAGAGCAGGTTAATAACCTTCGCTCCAATAACAACATCATGGTTCTGCTGCATACCGAGCATGCTACAGATACCTCTCTGCAGGTTTTGCTGGCAAATGCAGAATGGTGGGAATATCGGTTAAAAAGTTCACCTTATTTTAGGACGAATATCCAAGACGGTCGTATCCGGATGACAGATAGCCTTCAGAGAGTATTGTATGACAGCGTTTTTTACAATCTTCCTCTTTTGCTTGACGGAGGTGATCTGATTACCCTGGGTCACAGGTTGGAGTTGGAAACAATGGAAAAGACACTTGCTGCAAATAATCGGATCAGCAACAGTCTGGCAGGCTATTCCCTTAGGTATTACAATAACCTTGATCCGCTCCATCTGGCGCCTCTGGTCCTCAGCAAGCTGGCTACTTTCAGGACGGTGCCAAGCCTGAAGCAAGTCAATGGCTTTCAGGTATCAAAGGATGAAAGAAACCTTCTCTTCGACTTTACAGCTGTTTTTAAAGACAATGAAGACGTAAGATACGGAGCCTTATTAGACTCCCTGAATGAGATGCAACTCAAAGGGGAGCAAATGTTCCCGGGTGTAAAAACCTTTTTGATCGGTGCACCCATCGCATCGGAAATCAATAAGGATCGCTCATTTAAAGATGGAAACCTGACGGGACTTCTTTCTGTTTTGCTTACGTTGGGCTTACTTTATTATTTTTACAGGCGCAAGCGATTGGCCTTGATTGTATTGGTTCCATCGGTATTTGGTTATTCTTTTGCACTGGCAACTTTTGGATGGATGGGCGTGCCGATCGTCGCCATGGCTATGTCTTCAGCAACCATCATTCTGGCTATGGGAATCAATTATTCCATCCACCTTGTCAATGCCCGTATCCATTGTGAGTCCATCACGGAAGCAATAGAGGAGATAAGCCATCCGCTGATTGTCGGCAATGTAACGACAATTGCGGCCTTTGCCTTACTGATGTTGTCCGATAGCCTGTTGTTGCAGCAATTTGGTTACCTTGCTGTATTGAGTCTTGCCGCAGGAGTCTTAACTACACTGGTTGTCTTGCCGCAATGGCTGGATAAAGAAAAAACCCGTGAAAGGGAAGTTTCTTTGCCCTGGTTTGAAAAATTTACATCGTATGCTTTTCACAAAAACAAGTGGATTATAGGTATTCTTGCCGTTGGCTCTCTGCTGATGATTATTCCGGCTTCAAAGATTCAGTTTCAGGGTGACTTGTCTAAGTTAAACTATATTCCACCAAGAGATCAGGCTGGCTTTGATATCATAGAAAATGATCTGGGCTTTGACCTTTCAAGGACAATGCTCCAAGTCAAGGCACCACAATTGGATTCTGCACTTGCTATTTACAGTGAAGCCCGGCAGCAACTCCTCCTGCAGGATAGTGCAGCCCTCATACCCGACCTGACTGCAATCCAGCCAACCACCTCCATGCAATATGCCAATCATGAACGATGGGTACAATTCTGGTCTGATTCATTGATAAAATCCAATGAAATTAAAGCTGAAAATATACATGGCGGATCAGCAATGACCGGATTTTTAAAAAAAGTTAAAAGTCTGGATACCCTGGCTGTTCCGGAGAGATTTACCAATGAGTTTAAAAATGTAATTCTGAACAGGATGGTCCACAATGACACCAGGCACAATGTGATTATCCATGCACCCGTCATCGGTAAATTCGACCTTGAAAATCATGAGCATGATGCAAAGTATCAGTTGTTTAACAGGCAACACTTTGCCAATCAGACTGCCGGACTGGTTCAGAAAGACTTCAATAACATCCTGACTTACAGTGGAATCATTGTCTTTTTCCTGCTGTTGCTGGTGTACGGCAGACTTGAGCTTGCCTTGCTGGCTTTTCTGCCGATGACGATCAGTTGGTTCTGGATATTGGGGATAGCTCACCTGACCGGCATCCAGATACATATTGTTAACCTCATCCTGTGCACCTTTATTTTTGGTTTATGCGACGATTATTCGATATTTATGATCGATGGGCTGACCAAAGAGTACAGTACGGGCAGGAAGGTTATTGATAAAGACAAAAAAGTAATCGTGATCTCAGTCCTGGTCACCATGATAGGCCTGGCGGCTATGCTGGCGGGTAAACACCCGGCCTTTCATTCCTTTGCCGCACTGGCACTCATCGGATTGGGAGTCGTCCTTGTCTTATCCCTGACGCTGCAACCGGCACTCTATCATTATTTTGTGACCTACCGTACGGAGCGGGGTAATGCGCCGGTTACTCTGCTGAGCTTCTACGTCAGCATTGTTACTTTTTCGACCTTTATATTGCTCGGGGTATTGCTGAGTATCCTTGGGCTTATTTTAAAATGGACTGGTCTGATGCGCCTGTCCGTAATCAGATATATTTTCCATGTTTTAATCCAATGGGCATGTTACTTTGTAATGTGGATCACGCCTACGGGAAAATATGTAAGGGAAGGAATGGAAAATATTGACTGGGACAAACCGGGAATTATCGTATCCAACCACCAGACACATATCGACCTTTTAATGATGCTGAGCCTGTACCCTAAGATCGTTGTGTTGACTAATCAATGGGTTTATAATAATATCATATATGGCGGTTTGGTGCGGTCTGCAGGTTATTTGCCCGGCTTTGCGGGCACAGATAAACTGGCTGAGATGGCCAGAAAACAGATTGAAGCCGGATATTTTATTCTGATTTTTCCTGAAGGTACCCGGTCAGAAGACGGGGAGATCAAGAGGTTTCACAAAGGTGCATTTCTTCTGGCAGATCAACTCAATGTACCCATTTATCCGGTCCTTTTGCATGGCATGAATATAGGTCTTTCCAAGGGAGACCAGAACCTGAAAACCTGGTCTGCTACCTTACGCGCACTGCCTCCCGTCCTGCCTGAAGACCCGACTTATGGTGAAGACTATTCTTCAAGGGGAAAAGCAATCAACAGGATGATGCGTAACCGCTTTGAAGCCTTAAAAGCTGAGAGAGAGGACCCGAACTATCACTTCGACACCCTCCGAAAAAATTATCTGTACAAAGGGCCGATCCTTTATTGGTATGCCAAGATTAAGATGATGAATGAAAATCTTTATTCCGTGCTTAACCAACTTATTCCCAGGAAAGCCAATATTCTGGACCTGGGATGTGGCTACGGCATGATGGACTATATGCTGGCCATGTGCAGCAATGAGCGGATGGTTACGGGGGTGGATTATGATGAAGAGAAAATCGAAGTGGCTGTTTCAAATTTTTCAGCCAAAAGAGTACACATTGATTTTCATCACGCCGACATCAATACCTATAAAATCATGCCCCATGATGTATTCATCCTTTATGACAGCCTGCATTATCTGAAAAAGGAGGAACAGAAAGCACTCCTGGAGAAATGTGCCCATCATCTCAATCCCGGTGGAATGATTTTAATTCGGGAAGGAATCGCATCGGCAGGGATAGCAAAGCATAACAATACACGTATGACGGAATGGTTTTCTACTACAATCCTCGGATTTAATAAAACCTACCACGAATTGGCATTCATTGAAGAAGAAATGATCGCTGAACTTGCCCGGCACTATGATTTATCGTTGGAGAAAAAAGAAGATTCTTCATTTTCGTCAAACACCCTGTTTATCCTTAGAAACAATCAAAAGCAGTAACTTGGCAATCCACCGTCATCCGACCCCGAACAAAGTTTATGACTATGTCATCATTGGTAGTGGTATTTCGGGATTGATCTGTGGAGCTTACCTTACTGGAAAGGGCTATTTAGTTGCTATTCTTGAGAAGAATCATCAGATTGGGGGCAGCTTACAGGTTTTTTCAAGAGATAGAAAAATATTGGATACAGGAGTTCACTACATTGGCGGCTTGGGGCATCATCAGGCACTCAATAAGTTGTTCCGTTTTCTTGGCATTGAAAAAGACCTGGAATATAATCGACTGGATAATGACTGTTTTGATCGGATTGTATTCAGGCAAAATAACTTTGAATGGGATATGCCTCAGGGTTGGAAGAATTTTGAAATGCGGCTGAAGGAGCAATTTCCGGCAGAGAAAGGAGGCATAGAGGCTTTTTGTGCTAAAATAAAGTCTCTTGTTGCAAAATTCGGACCCTACCATCTGGAAAGACCGATTCCGGGCACCTTGTCTCTCGACGATCTGTCAGAGGGCGCCTTTCATGCCCTTGGTAAATTTTTTAAAGATGAGTTATTGATTGGCCTTCTTGGGGGGAGTTCCATTCTTTACGGTGGTCAGGCTGATTCGACACCGTTTTATGTGTACAGCCTTATCCTCAACAGCTATGTGGAAGGAGCTTACCGGATGATTAAGGGCGGCTCACAAATCGCCAAACTGCTGTCAATGAAGATTCACAGGCAAGGCGGTGACATTTTCAAATACTCAGAAGTGGAGCGTATTGAGACCGATGACAAGATTATCAATGTCCTATGCCATGAAGGTAAATCCTATCAAGCCAGACAAATTATAGGAGCTATTCATCCATCTGTTTTTTTAAAAATGTTGCCCGATCGGGGTCTCCGTTCTTCCTATCGTTACCGCATCGAAAACCTGAGTAACTTTCCTTCACTTTTATCTGTACACTATACACTCAAACCTGATCAATTACCCTATTTTAACCATAATATTTATTTGCTTGAGTCACCGGAAGATGCTTGGAAGATTCGTTCTGATCCTGATGAAAACTGGCCTTACAACTGTATGATCAGCACCGGTTGTGAGCGGTCCTCCCAGCAATGGTGCAATACCATCAATGTGCTTGCATACTGTGATTACTCCAAGTTTTCACCGTGGACAGAAACGTATAATACCATAGCCCATCCTTCATTCAGAGGCACTGATTATGTGACACAAAAGGAGTTGTTAATAGAAAAAATTACCTGTCGGCTGGAGTCGATCTTTCCTCATTTTCGGGAGATGATAATTGACGCCTATTGTTCCACGCCCCTAACGTACAGGGATTATTTATCAGCACCGGAGGGGACGCCTTACGGGGTGAAAAAGAATTTCAACAATATCCTATACTCATTTGTTGCGCCTAAGATGACGATTCCAAATGTATATCTGACAGGTCAGAGCACGGATTTGCATGGGGTTTACGGCGCATCTGTATCTGCCTTGCTGACGTTGTCTGAGTTGGAGGTAGGCAAGGATATTTTTGATGAGATAAATCACTTCCTAAAGCTAGAGGACAAATGAAAATAATATTGAAATGGACCATGCGCATCATTGCTGCTATTGCCATTTTTATCCTTTTGTCGTTTCTGGGTCTGATGATTTACTTCCGTTCAATCAAGGTGGACCAGCCCGGATTTGCTTCAAGCCTTCACCCGCGGCATTTACGGTACACTAGTCCCAATGATTCAGTCAGATTGATTGGAAATAACTACCTTTTGCGTATTGATACCGGAATGTATGAGATGTATGTCGAAGGTTCACCTTTCGAACGAGGAGAAGTTATGGGTGCTCTGACTGCTGATTTGCACGCCTTTCAGGAAGAAGCCTTTATACGCCAAATACAGAAAATGGTGCCCAGCCCTGTTTATCTTAAATTTTTAAAATACTTTATAACTTTCTTCAATCGGCACATTCAGGATTTTATCCCGAGAGAAAATCTGGAAGAAATTTACGGCGAATCTCTTTACATGAGCAGTAAATATGACGACATGATAGGTTCGCCCTATATGCGCATCCTCAATTATCACGCTGCTCATGATATAGGTCATGCCTTGCAGGATAAAAACTTTGTTGCCGGCTGCACTTCATTTGCAGCATGGGGTGACCACACAGAGGGAAGTGATATGCTTGTGGGACGCAATTTCGACTTTTATGTCGGCGATGAATTTGCTAAGAACAAACTGGTGGTTTTTATGAAGCCCGATAAAGGCCTTCCTTTTGCCATGGTATCCTGGCCGGGAATGACAGGTGTCGTAAGTGGTATGAATACTGCAGGATTGACCGTCACCATCAATGCTGCTAAATCCAATTATCCAACCGAAGCCAAAACACCCGTCTCCATCGTTGCAAGAAATATTCTTCAATATGCAGGTTCGATTGATGAAGCCATTCAGACGGCTAGACGATTTGATATGTTTGTTTCTGAATCTATTCTGGTGTCAAGCGGTAAAGAAAATAAGGCTGTCATCATCGAAAAATCACCCCTTAAAATGGATGTTTTTTATCCGGATTCCAGTCTCCTTTTTTGCTCCAATCACTTCCAGTCCGGCGGTTTGAAAGATGATCCCAACAATCTTTCCTTCATGGAAAATTCAAGTACCATGTATCGTTTTCGACGATTGCAACAATTGACCCGGGGAATACAGTTAAATTCCTCAAAAGTAGCAGCAATCCTGCGCGATCCTTATGGTCTGGATAATCGACATATCGGATGGGGCAATGAAGACGCACTCAATCAGTTGATCGCACACCATGGTGTAATCTTTCGTCCCGAGAAAGGTGAAATGTGGGTTTCAACACATCCCTTTCAGGTGGGCAAGATGGTATATTTTAATCTCAATGATGTTTTTCGACATAAAAATTTTGGTCTCAATCATTCCAAAGATATTCCGGCAGATGAAGACCTGATGAATAAAGCAGTAGGGCCTTATTTGCAATTTAAATCATTGGTTGATACTATTAAACATTCCAAAGGTAGGGTCGATGATAGACTTATCCGGAAGATGACGGCTCTGAACCCGAATTATTATTATGGTTATGAGGTGGCGGGTGATTATTTTATGCAGCATGGTGAATCCTCAAAAGCAGAAGCCTATTATGATAAATCTCTGAAGCAGGTGATTCCTAATTTGCCTGATAAAGAGGCTATTCAAAGAAAGAAGGAATCGTGCCAATTAAAGCAATGATGTATGCAGTATTTTGATTTTAAAAATTTAACCGAAAGTGATTATTATGACCGGCTTGAAGGTGCCGAACTGGAAGCCTTTCAGACCGAAAGATTCCGGGAAATGCTGTGTTATGTAGCAGAACATTCGCCTTACTACAGTCGGGTTTTTAAGGCAGTGGGATTTAATCCGGATGAATTCAGACAATTGACCGATCTAAGGAAGCTTCCTTTTACGGATAAGGAACAGTTACAGAAGTATAACAATGACTTTCTCAATGTCCCAATCAGAGAGGTGGCCGAGTATGTCACCACCTCAGGCACACTCGGCGACCCGGTAAGGCTGATGCTGACTGAAAGAGACCTTTTGCGTCTCGGCTATAATGAGGCAAGAGGCCTTTCAATTGCAGGAGTTGATGCCGGTGATATTGTCCAGATAACGACGACACTGGATCGGCGATTTATGGCAGGTCTTGCCTATTATCTTGGTTGCCGGCTGATAGGCGCGGCTACTATAAGAGTAGGAGTGGGTGCGCCTCAGTTGCAATGGGACACAATCCGTGAAATGAATCCGACAGCGATCATCGGCGTGCCCAGTTTTATTGTGAAACTGATTGAGTATGCCCGTGAAACAGGAATAGAGCCCGACAATACTTCTGTAAAAAAGATCATTTGTATAGGCGAACCTATCCGGGAAGATAACCTTGAATGGAATAAGGTAGGGCAATATATCAGAAGCCAGTGGCAGGTGGAACTATTCTCTACCTATGCCTCTACCGAAATAGCAACGGCTTTCACAGAATGCCCTTATGGTCAGGGCGGTCATCAACTCAATGAGCTCATCTTTACAGAGGTGATTGATGAAGAAGGAAATCCTGTAGAAGATGGGTGTACAGGGGAACTTGTGGTTACAACGCTCGGAATGGAAGGGATGCCCCTGATCCGCTTCAGGACGGGCGATCTGGTAAGAAAATATAATCAGCCATGCGCATGTGGTCGTAATTCTGCCAGATTAGGACCCTTGGTAGGACGCAAAGGTCAGTTAATCAAGTTTAAGGGAACGACCATTTATCCCTCAGCTATCCAACAAATAATGGATCATCTGCCGGAAGTAGAAACTTATGTCATTGAAGCAGTTCAGAATCAATTCGGCGAAGACCATATTCAGATTTTATTGGCTGTAAAAGGTGATAAAGATACCATAGTGAATATATTGAAAAACCAATGCCGGTCACACCTCCGCGTGACCCCGGAATTTCTTTTCAGAGACGCATCATATATCAACCACCTCCGCAATCGCCCGGAGATGCGAAAACCTGTGATTTTTATAGATAACAGGATGAAATAATATAAGGCGCTTTTTACATGAAAATATTTTTTGTCAAAGATTAAAATATAGATACAATGATCTCATACAACGTATCAGTCACCATAGACTCTGAGATTGAAACCCAATGGGTAGAGTGGATGAAGCATAGTCATATTCCCGACGTGATGGCGACCGGATGTTTTACTTCATATAATTTCTACAAACTGCTAACACCTGAAGAGGAAGAAGGCAGTACCTTTATCATTCAGTATAAAGCAATGCACATGGCGGATTACGAACGCTACAGAGACCAATTCTCAGCAGGATTGCAACAGCAAACAAATGAAAAGTATAAAAATAAATTTGTAGCTTTCAGGACCTTGATGATTGAAGTGTTATAGATTGATTTCCTTAAATTAAGTTTAAAATTATGAACTTAATGGACAAAATTAATGCTGAAAACATATAAAAGATGGAATTTAATCAAAAAGTCATACTTGTCACCGGAGCATGCTCCGGTATAGGCAAGATAATGTCCCGGAAAGTATTGGAGCGGGGCGCTTCAGTATTGATTGCAGTGGATATTAATCGGGAAGGTTTGGGTAAACTGGTCGCTGAGTGGCAGCAATATTCTTCCAGGATTCACACCTATCAATTGGATCTTTCTGATGCAGAACAAATCCATGCGACAGCTAAAACCATCCTTTCCGTCCATCATTCTGTCGATGTTCTAATCAATAACGCCGGCATCGTCGCCGGGAAATACTTTCATGATTTAAAGCATGAAGAGATTACCCGTATCTTAAACATTAACTCAGCAGCCCTGATGCACCTCACCCTGGCACTTCTGCCTTCCATGATGAAAAGAAATACAGGCTGGATATGCAATATTGCTTCAATGGCAGGACTGATCGCCAATCCCAAGATGTCTGTCTATGCCGCTTCTAAATGGGCAGCAGTGGGCTGGAGTGAAAGCCTTCGCCTCGAGATGCGTCAGCTGCATAAGAAGATCGGGGTTACAACAATTATGCCTTATTATATCAATACGGGAATGTTTGAAGGAGTACGTTCTTCTCTGATACCTATTCTTAAACCTGAAAAAGCTGCTGAAAAAATTATCCGTGCCGTGGAAAGGGAAAAAGCCTTATACGCCCTGCCTTTGCCTTATTGGTTTATACGACTGAGTCAAGGCCTTCTCCCATTAAGAGCTTTTGACTGGGTAATGCAGCATATTTTCGGAGCTTATGATACGATGAAGGATTTTATTGGCCGGCAGAAATAAATTTTCACCCTTTTTACACCATCAAGCCTTAAATACAAGGAAACCACTATTTATATACTTTTTTCCATTGAATTCTTATAATATTATACTTATAAATTAAGAATATTTAAAATATGTTTCGTTATTTTGCCTTTTGGTATTGTTTTTCTTTGTTGCATTTTTATTAGTTTTTTATGAATTGTGGTCGTTTAACAACTGTAGTTGTTGTTATGTCATTGAACATTGCAACAATTATGGCACAATCAGTGCTAAATTTCTCCTACCCGACTGCCAATAATCGCAATGGCCTTTCCGCTCATTTTAATAAGTCTTCTACCTCGACGGCTGATCTTAATCAGTTATATTCCAAAGTAGTTGAAAACAATCACACCATCACGGTAACCATCGGAAACAATTCACTTACTTTTCTTCCTGAAGAAAATAATCTCATAAGCCCTGATTATACACTGATAGTCGCCGGAAATGAAGGAAGAAAAGTATTCCATAATCCTTCCGTAAGAACCTATTTTGGCGTAGCAGAAGGGGAAGCAGCTTCCATGTCTTTGACTCTGGATCGTAACTTCCTGAATATGACTATTCATGCGGACGGAAAAGAATACTATATCGAGCAACAAAGAATTTTTGACCGGTCGTCAGATGTGGATCAACTCGTTTTGTATAATGCAAAAGATGTTGTATCGGATGGAAATTTTACTTGTGGGATGGATGACGTTAAGAAGTATAGGGTAGAAGGGAATACATCCCTTGAAACCCGTACCGGTCAGTGTAAGCTGGTTAGCCTTGCTATAGCTGCCGACGTAACCATGTATAATAAATATGGTAACTCCGTACCTAATGTGGAAAATCACAATATTTCTGTAATGAACAACGTCGCTTTCAATTATCGACATGAGTTTTTAGAAAATATTGAGTTTACGATAGCCGGCCAGTATATCAGTACCTCCATGGCAAATGACCCTCTTGATCCTGTTACTTCCTCCACAAATATCAATACTGTTCTGAATGCGTTTAGTAAATGGTCAGATAATGGCGGCTTCGGATTTACGCATAACCTGGCACAGTTCTGGACCAATCGTGACTTTGGGGGGCCTGTTGGTTTAGCATGGGTTGATGTAATCTGTGATGGAAATTATTATTCCTCACATGTATTGCAGGATTTTTCAGATAATGCTGCGGAACTTAGAGTAATGACTGCACATGAAATCGGTCACAATTTTGGAGCAGACCATGACGCAGCGGGCTCGCCATTTATTATGGCACCGGTTGTGAACATTACCGACGACTGGTCAAGTGCATCAAAGACTGCTATCAATGCAACGATACCGACTTATACATGTCTGGGCGACTGTACAGGTCCGGTATCGGCCTATTTTGTTTCTGCTCCCGGAGCCTTGTGCAATAGCGGTGACGTATTGTTTAAAGATAAATCCGTCAACGGAAAGACCAGAACATGGACCTTTGCGGGCGGTACACCATCGACCAGTACAGTACAGCAACCCACGGTCAATTATTCAGCCGTAGGAACCTATGAAGCTACCATCACATCTGAAACCAGTTCCTACACCATTACCAACGCCGTCATTGTAACCTCACCTCCACCCTTGAATACAGGCTCATGCCCAATTCCGACCAACCCACCCGGAAACGCCGGACTAAAAGGCTTGAGCCTGAGTAATCTGACCAGCTCCAGCGGCAATGGAATAGAGGATGGCAGCATCTATGTGGACAGATCTTGTGCCAAAATTGCTACACTAAAGCCCTCCGCGGAATATACCATCTCATTTAATGTAGGTGACTGCTCATCCAACCCCATAATTTTTGAAATTATACGTGCTTATATTGACTATAATAAGGACGGCGATTTCAGTGATTCCGGAGAGAATATTGTTAATAGTGGCGGTACAGGTTATTGTGGAACTATGTCTTTTACTTTTACGACTCCAGCTACCCCAACAGAAAATACCCTTTTGCGCCTTCGGGTACTGACTTCAACATCATATACCAATGACCCATGTGCAAATATCACCAATGGCCAGGTAGAAGACTTTTCAGTGGTGTTTAAACAGGATATTCCGCTCCCTGTCAACCTGATTTCGTTTACCGGTCACAAAGAAAAGGAGATGAATGTTCTCAACTGGACCACTGCCGATGAAAAAAATCTGGATCGCTTTATTGTTGAAAGAAGTACGGATGGAGAGCATTTTATGGAGATAGGTTATCAGAAAGCATCAAACCTGACCACCGGAAAATATACCTTTTTTGATAAAGTGGCAGAGAAAGGCCGTCAGTACTATTACAGGCTGAACATCCTTGATAATTTTGGGCTTGACACCTACAGTTCAATAGTTTCATTGAGTTTAGACCGAATAAATATGATTGTTGATAGATTGACCTCCATGGTTAAAGCACAGGATGGTCTGAAATGCAATATTTATGTTCAGCAAGTTACCAATGCTACCTTCTACCTCCATGATGTTATGGGCAATCAGATTATGTCCCGCCAAGTAATGCTCTATCCGGGAAAAAACAGTGTGCATCAGAATCTGGGCAACTTAATTCCCGGTATCTATTTCTTTAACATCAGAGATAATTCCGGTAATGGTTACAATGAAAAAATTGTGATTACAGAATAGCCATCCGGAAAGAAGGGTTTGGTGAAGAGGATTATAACCTCGGGCAGTTGAGCTATGACTGTAAATATTTTTATATATATTTTTCTATAAATACGAATCATCGTAACTTTCGGGCTTTACCCATTAAATTCTGAAATGTTATTTGCAGATATTATTCTTCCCCTTCCCATCAATGATACCTATACCTATAGCGTACCCGATGAGTTGACAGGAATAATCTCTCCCGGGCATAGGGTTGAAGTTCAGTTTGGCTCTAAAAAAAGATATTCTGGTATCGTTGATGCTTTACAAGACAAGAAGCCGGACTACCAGAAGATTAAACCCATTCTCGCCCTTCTGGACGAACAGCCGATTATTTCGCCTGTCCAACTTTCCTTATGGCATACAATAAGCAGTTATTATGTCACATCTCTCGGAGACGTGATGAATGCTGCGCTTCCGGCAGGTATTAAACTTAGTTCAGAGACCTCTTATATCGGACACGAGGACTTGAATCAGATGCTGCACGACCTGGAAGGTGATGAACTTACGCTGGCTTCAGCTATCCTTTATCGGTCGGAAATGTCACTCGATGATATAGAAAGCTTACTGGGTAAACGGAAAGCCTTTCCGACAATCAAATCCTTATTAGGCAAAGGCCTGATAGAAATAAAAGAAGTCCTGAAGTCGATTTATAAGCCGCTAACCGAAAGATATGTAGAACCTCTGTTTAGTCTGGGTAATGAAAGTCTCGGACCGGTTTTGGATCATTTAAAAAAGGCGCGCAAGCAATCCGAAATCATTCTCTTCATTATTCAAAACCTCAATTCAACGACATCAATTCCTGTAAAAGAAATAGAATCCCGGCTTCCCGGTTCGGGCCCGGCTCTCAAAGGTCTGGTTAAGAAAGGCTTCATTCGGATTGAGCGGAAAGAAGTTTCAAGATACGGTGACGACAGTGAATCGGACTTTACTAATATAAAATTGTCGGATGGACAATCTGATGCCTTGGAACAGGTCCGAGAGTGTTTCAAGACAAAGGATACCGTCCTTTTGCACGGCATTACGGGTAGTGGAAAGACGCTGATCTATCTGAAACTGATTGAGAATGTGCTGGCTGAGGGAAAGCAGGTGTTGTTTATGGTACCTGAAATTTCACTGACAACCCAATTGGTAGGGCGGTTTGCCAGGTACTTTGCCGATGAGGTTAGTGTCTATCATTCATCTGTCGGCAGCAATCACAAAATTGACCTTTGGAAAGAAATCAGCAAGGGCAAGCCATTGGTTATTGCTGCCCGTTCCGGAGTTTTCCTCCCCTTTACCAATCTTGGAATGATCATCATCGACGAAGAACACGATTCTTCCTTCAAACAAAATGATCCCATCCCGAAATATCACGCCCGCGAAACAGCTCTCTTTTTGGCACAACTTCACGGTGCCAAAGTTATTCTGGGTAGTGCCACACCTTCCTTTGAGACCTATCACAATGCCCTTGACGGCAAATATGGGCTTGTCCGGATGACTCAAAGATACGGTGAAGGTCAGCTGCCTTCCATCAATCTTATCAATCGTAACTTACTTGAAAACAATCAAAAAGGTAGCCATTTCAGTAAAATAGTTATCGACGAAATGTTGTCCCGCCTCAAAAAAGGCCAACAGTCCATCGTCTTTATCAATAGGCGTGGTTACAGCACCATGCTCGTCTGCCCCATGTGCGAATGGACAATGACCTGCAAAAACTGTGACGTGTCCATGACCTTTCATAAGTATCAGAATAAGTATCTCTGTCATTACTGCGGATGGACTAAGGACGCCGAACCTGCCTGCCCTGATTGCGGCAATGTCGATATAGTACAAAAAGGCCTGGGGACACAGCAAATAGAAGAAGAACTCCGGATACTCTTTCCGGAAGCCAATATTGAGCGACTTGACTTTGACTCGGTAAGATCACGTACCTCACTTAATAACATCTTCCACAAGATGGAGGCAAAACAAATAGACATCCTCATCGGAACGCAGATGGTGAGTAAGGGACTTGATTTTAAAGATGTCGGTCTTGTATGTGTCGTCAGCGCTGACCAACTTGCTCGATTCCCTGATTTTAGGGCACATGAGAGAGCTTTTCAGTTGATGGTTCAGGTGAGTGGTCGTTCCGGCAGAGCTGATAGGCAGGGAATTGTCTTTATCCAGTACGGCAGCATTCGAAAATCCTTGCTGGATTATGTGGCAGAAGCTGACTTTGATGGTTTCTTTAGGCAGGAACTGGAGGAAAGGCGAAGGTTTATCTATCCGCCGTATTGCAGGCTAATCCGACTGATTATTGCCCATAAATCTCCTGAGATTGCTTCGGATGCTTCAAGAATACTTGCAGATACGCTCAGAAGAAAATGGGGAAAAAGAATCTATGGCCCTGCTCCTGCAATGATTCCCCGCATAAATAATCAATACCTCCATGAAATATTGATAAAAATAGAACGCAAGGCGCATGTTATCAGCGAGGTGAAAGACGATCTTCGCCAATCCATTCGTTCACTCCAAACCACCAATCCTTTTAAAAGTGTTAGAGTCACCGTTGATGTCGATCCAATGTAAAATTTTACTTCCCCGAATTTCAGTATAGTAAGAAATATTTTTTTGGAAAAAACTTATACATACGGTCAGCATATTGAATTTTATAAAATATTTGAAATTACGATATCAATTCAGTATTAAAAAATGTTGTATATATTTGCAGTATGGAAGACAATGGTTTATTGTATGTAGAAGACAATATCAGGACGCTCGACTGGCGGGAACACATCCGGATGCGCCCCGGAATGTATATCGGAAAATTAGGTGACGGTCAATCTCCTGATGATGGTATTTACATCCTGATAAAAGAAATCATCGACAATGCTATGGACGAATACTTCATGGGCCATGGCAAGGAGATTCACATTAAGATACAGGACAATAAGGTGATAATCCGTGACTTCGGAAGGGGCATACCCTTAGGGAAGGTCATTGATTGTGTAGCACAGATAAATACAGGCGGAAAGTATGACTCCAAGGCTTTCAAAAAATCTGTTGGCCTGAATGGCGTCGGTACTAAAGCTGTCAATGCCCTAAGTAATGAATTTTCCGTCAGGTCTTTCAGAGACGGCCGGACCAAAAGGGCTGACTTTTCAAAGGGAGAATTGACCCGAGATTTTCCGGAATCTCCTAGTACGGAAAAAACAGGTACCTACATTGAATTTGTCCCTGATGGAGAAATATTTAAAAACTTCAAGTTCAGGGAAGATATCGTAGAGCCCATGCTGTGGAATTACGCCTATTTGAATGCCGGATTGAAAATTGTCTTTAATGGCAAGACCTTCGTTTCCAAAAATGGTCTTGCAGATATGATTGCCAACAGGACCAATCCGGACGAACTTCTCTACGCACCCATTCATCTGGTAGGTGACGATATAGAGATAGTCATGACTCACGGCCACCAATATGGCGAACAGTACAGCTCCTTTGTCAATGGACAAAACACAACTCAGGGCGGTACCCACCTGAATGCCTTCAGAGAAGCACTCGTTAAGGTGATGAGGGATTTCTATAAAAAAGATTATGACGCCCGGGATATACGCACTTCTATAATTGCAGCCGTGAGCATTCGGGTCGAAGAGCCTATTTTTGAATCGCAGACTAAGACTAAGCTGGGCTCTACACACATGGGACCTGACTCTCCCTCTATCCGCTCCTTTGTAGGTGACTTCCTATCAACCGAACTTGATAATTTCCTGCACCGAAACCTGGAAATTGCAGGATTGCTTCAGAAAAAAATCCTCCAAAGCGAACGAGAGCGCAAGGAGATAGCTGATATTAAAAAAGAGGTAAATAAAAAGGCCAAAAAAGCCAATATTCACAATAAGAAATTGCGTGATTGCCGTATTCACCTCAATGATAAGGGAGGCAATCAGGAGCAGAAGGATAATACCATGTTATTTATAACAGAGGGTGACTCAGCCAGCGGATCCATTACTAAAGCAAGAGACCCATTTACACAGGCAGTATTCAGTCTGCGAGGAAAGCCCCTCAATTGTTATGGCATGACAAAAAAAATTGTCTATCAGAATGAGGAGTTCAATCTGTTGCAACATGCTTTAAATATAGAAGACAGCATCGATGATCTGAGATACAATAAGGTAATAATTTCAACAGATGCCGATGTGGATGGAATGCATATCAGACTCTTGCTGCTGACATTCTTCCTCCAGTTTTTTCCAGACCTAGTGAGAAACGGACACTTATTTATCCTGGATACACCACTTTTCAGGGTGAGGGATAAAAAGACAACAATCTATTGCTATTCAGAGCGGGAAAAACTGGAAGCAATAGATAAACTGCGCGGAAAGCCTGAAATAACCAGATTTAAGGGGCTGGGTGAAATTTCTCCGGACGAATTCAGTGGCTTCATCGGCAGCGATATACGGCTTGATCCGGTTACAATTAAAGAAAACACGGATATTGAAAAAATTCTGGATTACTACATGGGCAAAAACACACCCGAGAGGCAGGAATTTATCATAGAAAACCTTCGGGTAGAATCAGATAGTGAGTAGTGGTTTCCATTGATTTTTAGATGTGCCGGAGGGAATAGAATAATAGCGAAATCAATCAGGCAGACCTACTTAGGCAGAAAAAGTAAATATAGGTAAAATTATAATATATATTAGAACGTATATTTCGATATTATTATGTAGTTTTGCCCTTTGATATTATTTTATCGTTTATTAAACGAACCATTTATGATAAAAAAGATTGTACTTTTAAGCATATTGCTGCTGACATATTCACTTAGCTATGCTGACATCCGTGTATATGCAGAGCCTGCTTCAATTGCTGCCGGTGCAACCGGTAAGGTCAATATCAAGGTTGACGGATTCGCCAAAGTGGCCGGATTTCAGTTGAATATTACATGGGATCCCACTAAGTTAACCTTTCAGGAAGTCGGAGACTTAGGCGCTCTTGGTATGGATCCGGATAACGATTTTACGGCATTTCCTGATGGCAGACTTAGAGCTACATGGAGTCACCCACAATCATCTGAAGCTAATCTTGCCAATGGTACGACCTTGTTTTCTATCACCTTCGAAGGAATTTGCGGGAGCACATCCATGATTGATATTGTTAATGACGGTTTTTTTACGGTACAATTTAACGACTCCAACGGTGACCCGATACCACACACGGTTACTCCGGGTACTGTGACGGTTACCGGTACACCATGCGGAGGAGCCCAGACAGTAGTTAAAGTAGCTACCATCGATGGGAATTCAGATTCCAAGACCTGTGTCAGTGTTTTGGCAGGTTCAGGATTTACAAGTGTAACCGGCTTGTCATTTGATATTAATTTTACTAATACGTGCGCAGCTTTCAACGAAATAAAAGATATTAACTCGATTTTAGGAGGGTTGACAGCTTCCAATTTTGACCTTAGTCAGGCAGCTAATGGAATTATCAAGTTAAATTGGACAACAAGCGTGGCAACATCGCTGGGGGCCAATAGCAAGTTATTTGACATCTGCCTGACACCAAATAAGAATTGCTGTAATACAACCATGCCGATTACCTTGTCGAATGTTACTATAACTCTGGCAGGCGGAGCTACCAATAATCTCACTGAACCGGGAGGCATTAATATTAAATGCGGTACCGGCTCAGATTGTAACCCAACCGGCTTTGCAATGATAGCGTCCGACCACTGTGCCTTGCCACAGGAGACTATTACTATGGACTTTACGGTTCAGGACTTTGATCAGGTAATCGGTATGCAGTTTGCCATAGATTGGGACCCTACATGCCTCCAACTCAATGATGAAGGAATTATTATACCTGACAACAAGCCGGTCACAGGCCTCAATGCAGGCAAATTCAACCCTTCCGGCAATGGCTGCCTCATCGTTCTTTGGGATGACCCCAATGGCGAAGGAGTGTCAGTGCCTGACGGTACAGTGATTTTTAGCTTATCTTTTAAAGTGTTAGGCACATTGGGAACCAATTGCTCTGTCAACATTGGAGCAAAATGCCTCCCTAGCGGAATGGAATTTATTCATCAGGACAATTCAGTTATCTCGGCGACTACCTGCTCCGGTGACGTCCAGATAAAGGAATGTGACGACGGATTAAAAATTACTGATATTGCTGTTCAGAATTCTAAATGTGAAAACCCTTGTACGGGTTCAATTGAATTTAATGTTTCCGGTGGAGCAAATCCGGTAATTAAATGGAGTCAACCGGGTTTAAGTGGCAGCTCAGTCACAGGATTATGCCCCGGCTCATATACAGTAACCGTAACATCAGGAACAGATTCTGTATCAAAAACCTATCAGATTGCTCTTGGTACTGCAGCAATAAATATTTCTACAGCTGCCGTTACTCCTGCCACTTCAGGCAATAACGGTGCCATAGATATTAATGTAAGTGGTGGTACCGGTACCTTTACCTATCAGTGGAGTACCAATCCTGCTGCCACTACACAGGACATCTCAGGTCTAGCACAGGGTAATTATACCGTGACTGTTACAGATTCCGGCTCAGGCTGTGCCAAGACTTATACTGTAACGGTACCCGGCAACAGTACCGGATTCTCTGCAACTATTACTGCCCTGAAGTATGGTGACTTTGACCTCAGTTGTAGCGATGCCTGTGACGGAGCATTGACGGTAACGCCCAATGGCGGAGCAGGGAATTATTCTTATAAATGGTCATTCAAAGACCTTACAACACCGGTAATTACAGGTCTCTGTTCCGGTGCATATACGGTCACAATTACTGATGGTGCAGGTGCCACCACAACAGCAACATATACCTTGAAATCACCTCCGAAGATGTATGTTGATTTTGAAATAGTTTATCCTACCGATGAACAGAACAACGACGGAAGTATCAAAGCAAATGTTTTGGGAGGAAAAGAACCATATCAGTATAACTGGTCAGGACAAACCACCTCTACAGAACAGGAAATAAACAATCTTGCTGTAGGCACCTATAATATTATTGTAACAGATGCCAATGGTTGCTCAGTAAGCGCTACCACTGTATTGACAGTAGGGGGTAAAGGATGTTATGAGGGTATAGGAGCCATCACTCCTAACGGTGATGGCAAAAATGATCGGCTATTGATAACATGTGCATCTGCAACCAACAATAAGTTCTCCGTATTTAATCGCTGGGGACAGCTGGTATATCAGGAATCTAATTATAAGAATGGCTGGCAGGGAGTGGATAAACACGGCAATACCCTTCCGGATGGTGGATATTACTGGGTTCTTGAAGTAAAAGAAGTAAGTGGAGGTACTCAGATATACCGAGGTGCTGTATCCATCATCAGATCACTCAGATAAATAATACAAAAACTAAGAATCCACAAATTTTAGGATTATGCAAAGAATATTATTACTCTTCATCATCGTAATGGGTACCATGTGGACCCTGTATGCTCAGGAACAGGGAGTTTACCGCCACTATACCATTTATCCCTATTTGATAAATCCCGGGGCTACCGGTGTTCAGTCAGCACAGCATGAATTTCTGGGTAACATGATTAATACCTGGTCAGGCGCACAGGGCACACCTGTGAACTATACCTTTGGTTACAGCGGTAGCTTTGGTCAAAACGTGGGGTTGGGCCTTCAGCTGATGAATGAAACCAATGCCGGAATTAACAGGTTTAAAGCAGCTATCAACTATGCCTATAAAATAAAATTCGATGATGCCTTCTTTTCAGTGGGTGTCTCTACTGAGTTTCAACAGAAAAAACTGCGAAGCGGAATTCTTGACGATGTATCCATTGATCCTACCGATCCGTATCTGATAGCAGCCAATGAAGGAATAAAGTATTTTGATTTTGGCCTTGGTATCCACGCCCGTATTAATGAGAAGTTTAATTTTGGTATAGCCCTGCCTAATATGGTACATACCTTCATTGATAAACCATCTATCCTTGCAAATGAGGATAGCCAGTTCTTAGGCAACTTTGTAGGGTATGTTTCAAATAGATTTGATGTTTCAGACTTTGATTTTGACATCGAACCCGGTATAGCCATTCGTAAAGTTTCAGAAGGCGATGGCAAAGCACCCTTATTGGGAGATGTGAATCTGACCGGTTACTTTCTTGATAATAAATTAATAGGCGGCCTTTCTTATCACTTTGGAGCAGAGCAATCAGGCGGAGGAGTCTTACTTGGTATAATACTTAATAAAGTAGGTATTTACTATAGTTTTGATATATACACAGGTGATTATCAGCCATACAATAATGGAAAACATGAAGTGTCCGTAAGTTTTTCATTGAATAAAAAAGATTCAGATTAAATAAATTCCTTCCCAGGATAAATAGTTAAACAATTTACCGGGCTTATCATAGAGAATTTTTTAACTATTTAAAGTGGAAATATTCTTGGATAGAAGGCTGCCTTGTAATAGGTGGTAATCAGCCGGAATAATAATAATAATAGTTTATGATAAATTTGGAATAACCCGTAATTTCTTTGTTTGACAAGATTTTTTTGGAATATTTTATCCATTATAATAATTGATGTTGCTTGAATAATAAAAGCATTGACATTATTAACATATGTTAAGGATAAGATATGCCGATACAGTTTTATATTTTGTTTGTCCGGAGATGATTGGAAAATAAAATTTAAAATTTTAGAGTAAAATTTATTTTGGTATAGAATTTAGTTTATATTTGTGGCTTAATTCATTACTGAGAAGACTCTCAAGTCTTAAGATTACTACACCGAAAATGAGTGAATCATTCACTTTATTTTCCAATTTACCATTTTTAGGCTAAAGTTAAATTTATTTACAAGGATAATAGCTTGATAATGAGCTGTTTGAGTTTGTTTATAAAATAAATTTATTTTCAGACAATAGTTTGGCACAGAATTGGTAGATAGAAATAAAAAGCAAAGAGTAAATCCTATTTTATAACAAATTTTATTAACCAAAACTAAAAGTATGCAAAACATTTCTTTTAAAACAAAAAGTGCAAGGATGTTTTCCAACGGGTTATTGTCAGTTGCAGTAATGTTGTTTTTTGCTTTTATGGCAAATAATAGCATTAATGCTCAATCTGGCTTGACTAAGAGCAACATGCCGGACGCTAAGTCTGAAGTTGCTGTCAATGCTTCTAAACTTGGTGTTGAACTATTTCCATTCAATACTTGGGATAAGAGCAAAGTTACCTCCGTTGTAACACAGCGTCTTGCATTATTAAACATGGCTACAGACAATCCTAAGGAGTTGTTTAAGCTGGTTTATTACACTAACATTTTGGAAGACCTACAGTTTTCTGTAGCTCCCGAAGTTGCTACCGTGAACAGATTGATTACTGCAAGTGTAAAGGTTCAAAATCCTGCCATTACTAGTCAATTTATTAAAGATACTTATAACGACTTAAAAAACAGATTTTAATCCTTAGAACAAGTAAAAATTCTTAACAAAATTTTATTAATAGACCTATGAATATAAAAAATAACAATTTAGTTGCATCGTGTTTTATCATGATGTTGACTTTATTTGCATGGTCCGGTCTTAGTGCGCAGAATTACTGTATACCTGTAGGGAGCGATACCTGGGGTCATATAGAAGATTTCTCAACTACGAACGGAGTAGCCAATATCTCTAATTTAGCTTCAGGTTTTTCACCCGGAGGCTATGGAGATTTCCATACTACACAGGCTGTGAGTCAGTATGCCGGTCAGTCCATTGACTTTGTTGCAGTCTTTGGTCCAACCGATACATACGGATTCAGAGTTTGGGTTGACTGGAATGATGATGGTATCTTTGATACTACTACTGAAGTAGCATGGCAGTCAAGCAGCTATCAGTATTCACAATCCGGTTCTATCAGCGTTCCTGTTGGTACACCGGCAGGTGACTATAGAATGCGTATTGTAAACCACTGGTTGAGCGCAAACGGTAATGTTGATCCATGCTCTACTAACCATACTTATGGTGAGTTTGAAGATTATACTTTCACAGTATTACAAGATGCTCCTCCAGGTGGTGGAGGTGACTCTACACCATGTGCGATTGTATGTCCGCCAAACATCTATACCACATTGAGTGGAGGTGAATGTTCTGCATTTATCCACTTTAATGTAACCACTCAGGGTAACTGTACTCAGTATCTTCCAATACAGATTACACAGAATGTTGGTTCAGCTTCATTGAGCGACGGTATCGACTGTTCAAGTGCAGCTGGAGGAACAACCGGCGGAAGTCACTGGAGAGCATATCCCGGCCAGCCACAGGCATTTAATCTGAATGCTGTGCAGGTTGGATTCTACAATCAGGGTTATGGTAATAATTACCACTGTCAGATTTTCGTTTACTCTTATACCGGCCCAATGGGTGGTGCCACACTGAACACTGCTCAGATGACATTACTCGGGTCTTCTGCCAATATGGCTTATACTACACCCGGTATGAAGACTATTACTTTTGCAACTCCGGTTTCTATTCCTGCTGGAACAAGTTTCGTAGTTGAGCAAAGAAGACCGGCTGGTGACTCACCTTGGTCAACTGGATGTTCGTTCTCAGGACAGACTGCACCTTCTTATATCAGTACATCACCTGCTGATTGTGGTATAGGCAATAATATACCTACAGATTATAATAATTTGGGTATAGGATCTTACCACTTGATTCAGAAATTAATTGGAGAAATTCCTGGTATTACCATAGAACAAACAGCCGGTTTGCCAAGTGGATCAGCATTCCCAATCGGTACTACAACCAACTGTTTCAGAGTAGTTGATGCTGATGGTGTTGTTGTTGACTCTTGCTGTTTTGATGTAGTGGTTAATCCTTATCCAAATCCGGTTACATCTATGGTATGTAATGACTTGGTGAATGTATCCGTAGATGATTCAACATGTACAGCAGTAATCAATCCTGATATGGTACTGGAAGGTGGTCCTTATGGATGTTATGACAACTACCAAGTTGCATTGGGTACATCTATGACAGGTCCTTTCAACTTAGGTAATACAGTTACATGTGCGAATATCGGTCAGACTCTGGCTGTACAGGTGACCGCGCCTAATGGCAATCGCTGCTGGGGATGGGTTAAGGTTGAAGACAAGATACCACCTACCGTTGATTGCGATGGTTGTGTACAGGAAGTGAATGAACTGACAGGAACATTGGATTGGTCAGATCCTACTTCAACAGGATTTAATGGTGCATGTTACAACTTTGGTGGATGGGGCGCTGCAGTAGCAGGAACACACCCATACGAGTTGATTAAATTTACAGTACCGGTATCAGGTACTTATACAATGCAGCAGGTAACTCAAGGACCAGTAATTGGCGGTCAGAGTTACATGGCTATCTATCAGGATCCGGGATTTGTTGTTGACAGCCCTTGTGATAACCTGATAGGCGGAAGAGATGAGTTCCTTAACACTGCACCTATGACCATCAACCTGACAGCAGGTGTGAAGTATGAGATGGTGTTGATTGATTGGGGAACAACTCCTGATAATATTTATGACTATGTTGTAACTATCACTGGTCCGGGTGGCGTAGGTATCCTGGCTACTGTACCATGTGAGATTGCATGCAGCGATATCGATGCATTATTAAATGCAACAACAGTAGCTGATCTTGAAGAATTAGGTATTGAGACATCAGCACCAGCTGCTACAGATAACTGTGCACTTCAGGGATGTCCTGACTTGACATACACATTTGAAGTGGGTGCATTGTCTTCTACAGAATTGTGTGATGCAGACAGATATATTCCAATTACCTGGACAGTAACTGACTTAGGAGGAAATTCAGTAT
>JAGFJA010000011.1 GCA_024103005.1 Saprospiraceae bacterium | reverse complement strand
AATCCACCTAAGAGAAATACAGTCCATCATCCGGTCTCGCTGAACACCGAATATTCAAAAGCCGGGCTGGCTTAGTGGCTTACGTTGGAAGATTTTTGGTGGGCTTTTGTATATTCGGCTTAATGTTAGTGGCTGCCGTTATTTTATGCAATATTTTCATTAAATCGTAATAAATTTCCAAAAGGGTCTTGGATTTCCAATTGCATCGTTTGCCAATTTGTAAAAACAATGTCCTGGATTTTGCCTGCCGGATTTTTTTCCTTTAATTCTCTATGAAACTCTTTAATATTCTTAGTTTCAATAAAGATGATTGCCTTATTCTCAAATCTTTTATTTTCAGAAAGATGAAGAACAAGTCCGTTCTTGGAAATTTGCATATAAATTGGGTCAGTCGGAGAAAAGCGGTGTTCCCAATCAATTTTAAATCCAAGTGTGTCAAGGTAAAAATTAATGGCAGTTTGATAGTCGGCAATGCCAAATGTTGGAATGGCTTTAAATTCAAAACTTTTATTTGTCTGATTTGTCATAATACTAATTCATTACAAAGTTTGTCCGAAAGTCAATAAATTGCTGTCAGGGTCAAGCATAGAAAATTCTTTTTGACCCCGCGGCTTAGTTTGCAATTTTCCGTTTGGGTGAATGTCTGTTTTGTTGTCCAATAACGATTGATACAAATTGTCAATGTCGTTTGTTCGGATATAAACTTGTCCGTAGTTTTCTTTCGGGTCAAGGTTTTTAAATTCAAAAAAGTGAATTTCTATGTCGTCTTTTTTTATCAGTAGGTAATCGCCATAGTCGCCCAATTCTATAAAGCCCAATTTATTCAAGTAAAAGTCTTTGGTTGCATTTTTGTCACGCATTGGCAATTTCGGATTTATGTTTGTCAGCATAATATTGTTTTTTTTGTCTGTACGTTAATGTTTGAGCGGACTGTCTGTTACGGTTGCCACTAACGGTTTGCAGCTACTGGCCGTTGGGCTTTCGAAGCATCAACTGTCTATAACCTCAAATGTTTATTTAAAGATAAATGTTTATCAGTGAGGTGCAAAATAAAAATGTGTTTCAGCGCACCTTAAAGTCGCACCGAACGATGACCGAGTCTGCCCAATGGCCAGTAGGTGCTGTTAGCGGCTGTTATTCGTCAGCCATTTTATAGCAACTTTAACCTTTTTGTCATTTTCTATATAATTAAAATCATCCTCGCCCCTTATTAATATGTCGGGTGGTACAGACAATTTGTAGACCTTTTTATCTCTATCAATACTATATGCGGTTGATAGGTTTAAAAACAAATTACTGCCGTATGAAAAAAAATCAGTTCCAGTTGAGTATCCATTTGCTGTAGAATCACCTATTAAAACAGTATTTTTCCTTCCTTTAAAAGATATAGCTAGTATACTTCCTGCACTCCTTGTATTAGGTCCAATAAGTATTGCAACAGGTAGTTTGGATAAATTAATATTTTTCTTATGAATAACTGTAGTCATTTGATTTTTGTTAATCCATAAATTGCCATTCTTTATTGTGAACTTTTTAGTTTCATTTAATTCAATATTTACGCCACCGCCAATATACTTTTCTCCGAAAAGCAGAGATAGTCCTGATGCCATAGATGTAAACTGTCCACCATCATTTAAACGTAAGTCCAAAACAATGCCTCTTGTTGTTCCAAATAATATGTATTTACACAATGTATCAGATAAATTTTGTGCATAGACATTTACATTATTACCCCAAGCCTGAACTCCAGGCACCTGTAAATAGAGGAGATTTTCAGGTAATATCTTTGCAACAAAGCTTCCTGTCCGCTGGTTGGAAAGATTAACGAGTGGGATTAAATATTTAAGTGTTGAGTCATCAAATTCAGGATAATTTGAAAATTGTCTGCCATTGTATGTTATAGAACTATGAAAGTCCTTAAGTTGCTCAAAAACGTAAATAAAACTCTTTATGCTGTCCATATCTGTCTTAGCCAAGTTGATTTTTGTTTTAAAGCCTTTGTCGATATTAACCCAATTGACTTCATTTCTATGAATACTATTTCTTTTTATGAAACTGTATAAACTGTCAACGTGGACTGGTATCTGTCCAATTGAAAAAATTGAATTAGAAATTAAAAAAAAGACAAGAATTGTTCGTTTCATTGGATTGTCATTTATAATAGCCACTAACGTTTTGGGTATTGCCGAAGGCGGGGATTTTTAGCACAAAAGTTCAATAGAATTACTGCCGTTGAACCTTGCACAATTGTCCAATCGAAGCCGTTCAGCCCCGCTTTTGGCAATACCGTGTTCAAGCGACACCTCCGGTGAAATCCCAACAAAGCTAAGATAGTTCTCACAAGCCACACTTGTTATACTTATTTATTCCATCAAAAATAAGTAATAGACATGAAAGGCAATGAATTTTCAGCAAACAAATTGACAACCAATGCAGAAGAATGGGTCAAAAAACTCATTCAGACCTTGACCATTAAAGAGTACGGTGCAGGTACCATCAAGAGCTATGGCAATGAGATGACACTGCTCTTCAAGTATTTTAATCACAAGAAGGTAGAAAAAATCACACAAGAGGACATCGAACAGTACATCTTGTACATAAAGTCAGTTCACAAGGTGGGTCGAGCGAAGTGCCGCAGTGTAGCTCAGGCATGTAGTTTCTTTTTTCAAAAAGTGATGAAGATCAATTACATCGTACCCAGTAATCTGTATCCAAAGAAGCAGTTTGTCCTACCCAATATCATGAGTGAGATGGAGGTGGCTAAACTGTTTGAAGCAGGGCTTTCACTAAAGGAGTATTGTGTTGTGGGCTTGCTGTACGGTTGCGGTATGCGCATCAGCGAGGTCTGTAACTTGCGTATCAAAGACATTGAGAGTGCTGACGGGCGGATCAAGGTAAGCCAGGGAAAAGGAGCAAAAGACAGATACACGCTGCTTCCACATCATCTACTGGATAAGTTGCGTAGTTTTTACATTTCGGCCGGACGACCGAAGGAATATCTGTTTACAAGCGATCAGACGAATAGAGCCTATTGTGTAAGAAGTATGCAGGTAGTGGTCAATGAAGCCATGGCAAGGCCGGATTTGCAGGGAGGTCATACACGGCACATACGCTACGACATAGCTTTGCCA